>NZ_VJYK02000011.1 GCF_007097205.2 Streptomyces alkaliterrae | reverse complement strand
CCCCCGGTGCCCGCACCTTCCCCCGAACCCGTTCGCCCGTCGGCCTCCGCCGGCTCCCGGGCGTGGCGGCGGCTGTGCCTGCTGGTCGTGCTGCTCGCGGCGGCGTGGGCGGCCGTCAGCTGGTACGAGCCGCACTCCTGGCTGACCGGCGGCGCCTGGCGCGAGAGCCTGCCGGCCGGGCTCGCCGCCCCGCTGTTCGCATTGCTCTACGCGGTGGCCGCCGCGCTGTTCGTTCCCCGGCCGCTGCTCGGACTGGCCGCGGGCGCGCTGTTCGGCTCCGTCCTCGGCGTCACCGCCGCCGTGGTCGGGACCGTGCTCGGCGCCGGGCTGTGCCTGGCCGCCGGTCGGCTGCTCGGCCGGGACGCCATGAGTCCGCTGCTGCGCGGCCGGCGGCTGGCCGCCGTCGACCGGCAGCTGACCGACCACGGCTTCCGGTCGGTGCTGCTGCTCCGGCTGCTGCCCGGCGTACCGTTCGCCGCCTCCAACTACGCGGCGTCGCTCTCCCGGGTCCGCTGGCCGGTCTTCCTCGGGGCCACCGCTGTCGGCGGGCTGCCCTACACCCTGGTGTACGCGCTGGCAGGCAGCCGCGCGAGCGAGCCGGTCTCCCCCGCGTTCCTCGCCGTACTCGGGCTGGTGGCGGCGACCGGCGTACTGGGCGCCGCCGCGGCCAGGCGCCACCTCGCCCGGGGCCGGGAGAGCACCTCGGCCCCGGGGCCGGCCACCGGCGCCGGCGCGGCGGCCCATACGATCTGACCGAACCTCAGCACCCGTCACACTCCACGACCGCAAGGGCGACCACACTCCGACATGTCCTGGTTCCAGTCCCTCATCCTCGGAGTCGTCCAGGGACTCACCGAGTTCCTTCCGATCTCCTCCAGTGCCCACATCCGGCTGATCGCGGTCGGCGCGGGCTGGCCGGACCCCGGCGCCGCCTTCACCGCCGTCTCGCAGATCGGCACCGAGCTGGCCATCCTCATCTACTTCCGCAAGGACATCGGGCGCATCGTCAGTGCCTGGGCGCGGTCGTTGGTGAGCAAGGAGGCCCGCCGGGAGCTGGAGGCCCGGATGGGCTGGCTGGTGATCGTGGGCTCGATCCCCATCGCCGTGCTGGGCGTGACGTTCAAGGACCACATCGAGGGGCCGTTCCGTGACCTGCGGCTCATCGCCTTCAGCTTCATCGCGCTGGGCATCGCGCTCGGTGTCGCCGACTACCTCGCCTCCCAGGCGGAGAACGGCGGCCGCCACCGGGCCGGCAAGCCGCGCAAGAACCTCGAACAGCTGACCGTCCGCGACGGTGTGCTCTTCGGTCTGTGGCAGGCGCTCGCCCTGGTGCCGGGCATGTCGCGGTCGGGTGTGACGATGACCGGCGGCCTGTTCCTCGGGTACGAGCGGGCCGCCGCCGCCCGGTACTCATTCCTGCTGGCGATCCCCGCCGTGCTGGGCTCCGGCGCGTACGAGCTGAAGGAGATCGGCGGGGAGACCGGCCAGGTCGCGTGGGGTCCGACGATCCTGGCCACGGTGGTCGGCGGCCTGGTGGGCTACGCGGTGATCGCCTGGTTCATGCACTGGATCTCCACGCGCAGCTTCATGCCCTTCGTCTGGTACCGGATCGCGGTGGGTGTGGTGATCCTGCTGCTCGTGGGCTTCGGCGTCCTCGACCCGCTGGCCGGCGCACCCGAGGTGGACGGCGGCTAGCGTCTCGCGGTCGGTCGGGCGGTCGGGCGGTCTTGGCGGAGGCGCGGGTTCCGCCAAGACCGAGACAGCGGCTCCGGCTCCTTGCACACTGGTGACACCGGTGGCGAGGAGGCGCTGATGGGGCGGTTGTCGCAACGACGGGCGCCGCTCGCGGCGGTGGCGTTCCTCGCCGGAGCGCTGCCCGCCCCCGCGTTCCCCGCGCCCGGTCTGTGGTGGCTGGCCTGGGTGGCGCTGCTGCCGTGGCTGCTGCTCCTGCGGTCGGCGCCCGGCGGACGGGCCGCCCTGCTGGTCGGCTGGCTGGGCGGGACGGGCTTTGTCCTGGCCACCCATCACTGGCTGATGCCCAGCCTGCACGTCTTCCTCCTCCCCCTGGCGGCCCTGACCGGTCTGCTCTGGGCGCCCTGGGGATGGCTGGCCCATCGGCTGCTCACCGGCGCGCCGCGCGGGATGAGGGCTGCCGCGGCCGTCGCGCTGCTGCCGTCGGGGTGGCTGCTGATCGAGGTGGTGCGCTCCTGGGAGTACCTGGGCGGGCCCTGGGCGCTGCTCGGTGCCTCCCAGTGGCAGTTCGGCCCCGCGCTGCGGCTGGCCTCGGTGGGCGGGGTGTGGTTGGTGAGCGTGCTGGTGGTGGCCGTCAACACCGCGCTGGTACTGCTGCTCGCCGTCCCGCCGGCGCGCCGGGCGGCCGGCGCCGCCCTGCTGACCGTCGTACTGCTGACGGCCGCCACCGCCTGGTGGGCTCCGGCGCCCCGGCAGCAGGGCGAGGCCCGGATCGCCGTGGTCCAGCCCGGGCTGACACCCGGCCCGCAGGCGCGGTTCGAGCGTGCCGCCGCGCTCACCGCCGAACTCGCGGGGCGCGAGCTGGATCTGGTCGTGTGGGGCGAGAGCAGCGTGGGCTTCGACCTCGACGCCCGACCGGACCTGATGGAGCGGCTGCGGACGCTCGCGTCGCGGGTGGAGGCGCCGCTGCTGGTCAACGTGGACGCGCGGCGGGCCGGCGGACCCGGCATCTTCAAGAGCTCCGTCGTGGTGGACGAGCGCGGGCCGACCGGGGAGCGGTACGACAAGATGCGGCTTGTGCCCTTCGGCGAGTACGTGCCGCTGCGGCCGCTGCTGGGTTGGGCGACCTCGGTGGGTCGCGCCGCCGAGGAGGACCGGCGGCGCGGTGACTCGCAGGTGCTCTTCGACGTGCGGGGGACGCGGATCGGGCCGCTCGTCTGCTTCGAGACGGCCTTCCCCGACATGAGCCGACAGCTGGCCCGGGACGGCGCGGGGCTGCTGGTGGCCCAGTCGGCCACCAGCAGTTTCCAGGAGAGCTGGGCTCCCGCGCAGCACGCCTCGCTCGGCGCGCTGCGCGCGGCGGAGACCGGACGCCCCGTCGTACACGCGACGTTGACCGGTGTGAGTGCCGTCTACGGCCCCGACGGGCGCCCGGTGGGGCCGGCCCTCGGCGTCGAGCGTTCGACGGCCGAGGTGTACCGGGTGCCGCTGGCGGAGGGGCGGACTCCCTACGTGCGGTACGGGGACTGGCTGCCGGGCCTGGCGTCGGCGGCCGTCGCCGCGTTCGTGCTGGTGTCGCTGCTCCGCCGCCGCGCGGTGTCACCTTCCGGCGCCGCCGGGAGCGGGCCGGGTCTCACGCGCTCTCGACGGCCGTGACGATCTGTTCGCACAGCTCGTGGGTGCGCAGGGAGTTGGTGACGTCTCCGCCGTGGCCGGCTCGGGCCTGGTCGAGGAAGGCGGTCACGGCCTGCTCGATGCCGCGCTGCCGGGCCACCGGCACCCAGTCGCCCCGGCGGCGGACGCTGGGCTGGCCCTTGTGGTCGATGACCTCGGCCAGGTTGCGGACCTCCCGCTTGCTGTCCTGTCCGGAGACCTCCAGGATCTCCTCGTTGGAGCCGGAGAGCCGGTTCATCATGCCGACCGCGGTGAAGCCGTCGCCGGAGAGTTGCAGCACGACGTGGTGCAGCAGGCCGTCCACCATCCGGTGGCGCACGTCGACGGTGTCCACCGGGCCGGGCGCGAGGTGGAGCAGGGTGTCGACGACGTGGATGAAGTCGTCGAAGACCATCGTGCGGGGCTGCTCGGGGAGCCCGATGCGGTGCTTTTGCATCAGGATCAACTCGCGCGGGTGCTCCAGGCACTGCGCGTAGGCCGGCGCGTGGCGGCGGTTGAAACCGACGGCCAGCGGTACCGCGCGCTCCTCGGCGAGGTGGACCAGTCCGGCGGAGTCGGTGAGGGTGTAGGCGAGCGGCTTGTCGACGTAGGTGGGCACACCGGCTTCGAGCAGGCGGCCGACGAGCTGCGGGTGGACCTCGGTGGGCGCGTGGACGAACGCCGCGTCCAGCCCCTGGGCGAGCAGCGCGTCCAGGGTGGTGTGGCGGTGCGCGGCCGGCACCCGGTAGGTGTCGCCGACCTCCCCGAGCGTGCCCTCGCTGCGGGTGTGCAGGTGCGGTTCGGCTCCGGGGAGCGTGGTGAGGACGGGCAGGTAGGCCTTCCTCGCGATGTCTCCGAGGCCGATCACGCCGATCTTCACCCTGGTGCTCCTCACGCGTCATTCCCGGCCGGGACGTCTCCCGTCGGTGTTCTCCGAGCGGCCGGCCGCCGTGGGGGAAGGATATGCCGTCCCCGGTGGTGACCAGTCGGCGACGCCGTCCAGCGCGCGGAGCGCGAGGTGCGGGCCGAGGCGGCTGACCGCGGCCGTGAGTGTGTCGCGGGCCAGCACCGCCAGGGGGTTGGCGACGGTCGTGAGGGCGCCGGCGCGGCGGGAGCGGCGGAGGACGTCGGTGGTCCGCGGCAGCCGGTCGCGGGTGTGGGCGGCCGGGGCCGGGCAGTGGTCGGCGGTGTCCGGGTCCGCGTGGTGGGCGAGGACGACGGCGTCCTCGACGGCCTGGTTGCCGCCCTGGCCGAGGCTGGGCGGCATGGCGTGCGCCGCGTCGCCCAGCAGCACCGTGCGGCCCCGGTGGTGGGCGGGCAGCGGTCGGCGGAAGGTGTACACGTCGTGGCGGAGGACGGTGCGCGGCGGGCAGTCCTCGATGAGGGCGGGGATCGGGGCGTGCCAGGTGCCGAAGCGGCGGAGTAGTTCCCGTCGTTCGTCGTCCGGTGCGCGGGCGCCGGCGGGGGCCGGGGCGGCGGCGTAGGCGTAGATCCGTCCGTCCCGCAGCCGGTGGGTGCCCCACAGGGCGCCGGAGCCCCAGGTCTCGTGCGCGGGGAGGTCGCCGAGACGACCGTCGGGGTCGTCCGCCATCAGCCGCCAGGTGGTGAATCCGGCGTAGCGCGGACCGGGGTGGTCGGGGAAGAGCAGGCGGCGGGCCGGGGAGGCCACGCCGTCGGCGGCGACGACCAGTTCGGCCTCCCGCTCGCCGTCGGCGGTGGCGACGACGGCCGGGCGGCCGGGGCGGCCTGGACCGGCCGGCTCTCCCGGGTCGAGCAGCCGGCCGGCGCTGCCGGTGTGCACCGCCTCGCGCGGGAGGCGGGCGCGGAGCAGGTCGACGAGGTGGGCCCGGTGGACGAGGGCGAGGCCGCCGCCGAACCGCTCGGCCGCCGCGGCGGCGTCGGTGCGGGCGAGCCAGCGCCCGTCCGGCCGCCGGATGCCGCCCTCGGCCGTCCAGGCGATCTGGTCGCGGACGGCGTCGCCGAGGCCGATGACGTCAAGGGCGCGTTGGCCGTTGGGCGCGATGCTGATCGCCGCGCCGACGGGCTCCAGCGAGGCGGCCCGCTCGTGGACCGACACCTGCCAGCCGCGCTGGTGCAGGGCGACGGCGGCGGTCAGCCCGCCGATGCCCGCGCCGATGACAAGCGCGCGTGGTCCGCCGGACATGGCCACCTCCTGGGGAAGCGCGGGCCGAGAGGACCCACTCTACTACGGCTGTAGTTGAGTGTACTACGGTCGTAGTTTCTCGGGTAGGGTCGCTCCATGTCCGCTGCACCCACGCCCCTGCCCCCGCGCGGGCAGGCCAGGGCGGAACTGATCTCCGACACGGCCATCCGGCTGCTCGCCGAGCGCGGTATGCGCGGGCTGACGCACCGCGCGGTCGACGAGGCCGCGGGTCTGCCGCCCGGCTCGACCTCCAACCACGCCCGGACGCGCGAGGCGCTGCTGGAGGCGGCGGTGCGCCGTCTGCTCGTGCGGGAGCGCCGCGTCCTGGACCCTGAGGGCATGCCGGTCCCGGGCGCCGGTGTGGCCGGGCTGGCCGACGCCGTGGCGGGAGCTCTGAGCGGCTATCTGAGCGACCACCGGGAGCTGCTGGTCGCCCGCTACGAGCTGGCGCTGGAGGCGACGCGTCGCCCGGCACTGCGGGCCTGCTACGACGAGGTCGGCGAGGTGGGCTTCCAGCGGCCGCTGAGCGCGCTGCTGGCGGCGGCCGGTTCACCCGATCCCGAGCGGCACGCCCACTCGCTGACGGCGTGGTGCGACGGTGTGCTGTTCGGCTCGACGGCCGGGTCCTACAGCAGGCGCCGGCCCACGCGCGAGCAGTTGCGCGCCGGTCTGACGGAACTGCTCGGGGCGATGCTGCCCGCCGGGCGGACCGGCGGGGCGAGCGGCGGCTGAGCCTGCGGCCGTTGCTTCCCGGGCTCCGTCGACACGTCCCACAGGTGTGTCGGGCGCGGTCTCACGGGTCGAGGCGGCGGGCGAGCCGGTCCGCAGCCGCCTGGAGGTCCGCACGGCGGCCCTCGTCCGGGAGTGCCGCCAACGCCGCCCGCGCACGGGCCAGTTCACGCCGGGCGGCCGCGCGCTCCCCGAGCTCCGCGTAGCCGTCGGCGAGGCCGAGGCAGAGCAACGGGTACAGCGCCCGCATCGCAGGGGACGGCTCCTCCGACCGCCCGTCGGCCGGTTCCCGGTGCCCGCGCGCCGCCGACAGGGCCCGCAGATGCCACTGGAGGCGGGTGTACGGGTCCTCCTGGGTGCCGGCGAGGTAGTGCGCGACCGTACAGCGGGCCAGCGCGCCGCCGACGGCCGGGCCGCCCGGCACGGCCGGATCGCCCTGCGCTGCCGGGCCGCCCTGGAGTTCCGCCCACAGCGCGGCCAGGCGGCTGCGCGCCTCCTCGCGGTCTCCCGCGCGGTGCAGGATGACCGCCTGCCCGATGCGGGTGGCGAGCCGGTCGGGAGCCGGCCGGGGCGGGTCGGTCATCGACTGACCTTTCGTCTGCTCGCGCCCCCGCGCTCCCGGCCGCCCGCGCGGACCTGCCCGCGGTGCGCCGGCGGCGTCGGGAGCGGCGACCGGACGGCCGCCGCCGCTGACGCTAGCTCCGCCCGGCCGCTCGGGCGGACAGGCGCCCCGTACCGCCGCGGGCCTTCCCCCACACGGGCCCGCGGCATGGTTCTCGGCACGGCCGCCGCAACGGGCGAGGGGGGTCAGCGCCCCAGGTCGGGGAGGCGCCAGTCGATCGGCTCGTGCCCGTGGGCGGCGACGGCCTCGTTGATCTGGGTGAAGGGCCGGGAGCCGAAGAAGCGCTTGGCGGACAGCGGTGAGGGGTGGGCGCCCTGCACGACGGTGTGCCGCTCGGTGTCGATGAGGCGGAGCTTCTTCTTCGCGTAGTTGCCCCACAGCACGAAGACCGCCGGGTCCTCGCGCTCGGCGACGGCCCGGATCACGGCGTCGGTGAACGTCTCCCAGCCCTGGTTCTTGTGCGAGTTTGCCTCTCCGGAGCGCACAGTGAGCACCGCGTTGAGCAGCAGCACGCCCTGCTCGGCCCAGGGCGCCAGGAAGCCGTTGTCGGGGACCGGGTGGCCCAGCTCCTCGTGCATCTCCTTGAAGATGTTCCGCAGGGAGGGCGGCGTGCGCACACCGGGCCGCACCGAGAAGCACAGTCCGTGGCCCTGGCCCTCGCCGTGGTACGGGTCCTGGCCGAGGACGAGCACCTTGACGCGCTGGTACGGCGTGGCCTCCAGGGCCGCGAAGACCTCGTCACGCGGCGGGAAGACCGGGCCGGCCGCGCGCTCCGCCTCCACGAACTCGGTGAGTTCCTTGAAGTAGGGCTTGGTCAGCTCGTCGCCGAGGACGTCCTGCCAGGAGCCGGGCAGCATGTCGATCACGTCGTGGTACCTCCGGTACGTCTGATAATGACACGTCAGAACGTACCGGTCGGCACCGACAACGGGACTACCAGCTGGACTTCCGGTGCAGCTCGCCGACCCGCATGATCGTCGAGGCGTCGATGGCCCACTCCACGCCGGCCACGTGCTCGTAGGCGGCGATGTGGACGTTGCCCTGCCACAGCGGGATCAGCCGGGCGTCCCTGGCGAGCAGCCGCTGCGCCTCCTTGAGGGTGTTCCCGGCCGTCGCGCGGTCGCTCTCCTTGCGCGACTCCGGCAGGATGCTGCCGGTCAGCTTGCTGTCGACGTAGGGGATGCCGAGCGCGTTGTTCTCGCCGACGAACGGGCCGATGTAGTTGTCGGCGTCCGGGAAGTCGGCGAACCAGCCACGGCCGAAGACCGGGTAGGTGCCCTCCTGGTAGGCCTTCTGGAACTCGTTCCAGGGCCGCCCCTCGATTTCCACCTTGAACAGCCCCGAGCCGTTGAGCTGGCGCTGGATCTCCTCGAACTCCGCCTTGGTGGTGGCACCGTAGCGGTCGGTGGTGTACCAGAGGGTGAACTCGACCGGCTCGTTGATGCCCGCTGCCTGGAGGACCGACTTGGCCTTGCGCTGGTTCGGCTCGCCGTAGCGGTCGTAGAAGGCGTTGGTGTGACCGGTGATGCCGCCGGGGACCATCGAGTACAGCGGTTCGGCGGTGCGCTTGTAGACGTTGCGCACCAGGGCCTTGCGGTCGATCAGCTGGGCGACGGCCTCTCGGACGGCCGGGTTCTTCACGGCGTCGTCCTCGGGGTTGAAGACCAGGTAGCGGATCTCGGTGCCGACGATCTCGTTCACCTTGATCGAGGACTGGCTGCCGGAGCGGCCGCCCAGGTCGGTGATCTGGTCGGGGGTCAGTCCGCGGTAGGCGAGGTCGAGCTCCTCGTCCTCCAGCGCCTTCACCAGGCTGCCGGAGTCGTCGAAGTAGCGGATCGTGACGGCGTCGTTCCGGGTCTTGGCGGAGCCCTGGTACTTGCCGTTGCGCTCCAGCTCGGCGACCTCGCCGGCCTCGTACTTCTTGATCTTGTACTGGCCGGAACCGACGATCGCACCGCCGGAGTCGCCCTCGCGCAGCTTGTCCGCCGGGTAGGAGGCCGGATCCACCAGGGAGCCGGCGGGGGTCGCCAGCACGAGCGGGAAGGTCGCTGTGGGCTTCTTGAGGTGGAAGACGACGGTGTCGTCCCCCGTGGTCTCTATTCGGTCCAGGCTGTCCAGCAGCGGGGCCGGGCCGGCCGGCGAGTTGATCTTCAGGATGCGCTCGATGGAGTGCTTGACCGCCGCCGCGTCCAGCTTGTTGCCGTTGGAGAACTCCAGGCCCTCGCGCAGCGTGCAGCGGTAGACCTGGCTCTTGTTGTCGGTGAAGGAGCACGACTTCGCCGCGTCCGGCTCGGGCGTGCCGCCGGAACCGGGGAAGTGCAGGAGTGACTGGTAGACGTTCCGGTACAGCTCCCACGAGCCGTCCCACGCCCCGGCCGGGTCGAGCACGCTGGGCGCGCTGGTGGTGCCGACTCTGATGGGCTGGTTCTCGTCGTCGCCGCCACCCGAGAACGAACCGCAACCGGCGAGCACTGCCGCTGCCGACAGAACCGCCACGGCCCTCAGAGGCCTCATCCGGCTGACCACGTGCACACTCCTCGATCGGCGACGAACCAATGCCGAACATGCTGAAACGACAGGGAAGCTTCGTGCCGGCTCGGCCGGTGCCGCTGGGCCGTGCGTCTCGCGCACGGCGGCCGTTCCCGGACTCGGGGCCAACAACGAGGCAGACCCTACCGCAGCGTCCGCCAGAGCTGAATCGGCTGCTCAACCCGTGATTCAACGGTTGCCGACGGTCAATGCGGCGGGGCCGGTGGCGGGCCCGCGAACCGTGAAGATCGACGGAGCCCGCCACGGCCGGACAACAGGTCAGGCCACCCCGGCGTTGAGGAAGAGGCCGCCGTCGACGACCAGGGTCTGGCCGGTGATCCAGCCGGCCGCCGGCGAGGCCAGGAAGGCGACCGCTCCCGCGACGTCCTCGGGCACGCCCAGCCGGCCCATCGGGTAGCCGCTCGCGGCCTCATGCTCCCGGCCCTCGTACAGCGCGGCGGCGAACTTCGTCTTCACGACCGCCGGGGCGACCGCGTTCACCCGCACCGTCGGCGCGAACTCGTGGGCGAGCTGCTGGGTGAGGTTGAGCAGCGCCGCCTTGCTGACGCCGTAGGGCCCGACGAACGGCAAGGCACTGAGCCCGGCGACCGAGGCGACGTTGACGATGGTGCCGCCGTTGTCGCGCTGCCAGGCGGCCCACGTCCGCTGGGCGAAGCCCAGGGCGGAGACCACGTTGGTCTCGAAGACCTTCCTGGCCACCGCGAGGTCGACCTCGGCGATGGGGCCGAAGACCGGGTTGGTGCCGGCGTTGTTGACCAGGTGGTCCAGACGGCCCCACTCGGCCATGATCCGCTCGACGGTCTCCGCCTGGTGCGCCTCGTCGTGCGCCTTGCCGACCACGTACAGCGCGCGGTCCGCGCCCAGGCGGGCCACCGCCTCCTTCAGCGGCTCCTCGTTGCGGCCGGTCAGACAGACCCGGTCGCCGCGGGCCACCAGAGCCTCGGCGACGCCGTAGCCGATGCCCCGGCTGCCGCCGGTGACCAGCGCGACCTCACCGCTGTGCTGTGCGCTCATGCGCGTCACTCCTCTCGCTTCGCGGGTCAGTCGAGCGGTCCGCCGGCCACGTACAGCACCTGGCCGGAGACGAAGCCCGCGCGGTCGCCGGTGAAGTACGCGATGGCGTCGGCCACGTCCTCGGGGCGCCCGACCCGCTGGACGGGGATGGCCCCGGCGGCGGCCGTCTGGAAGTCCTCGAAGTCCATGCCGACGCGTGCGGCGGTGGCCGCTGTCATGTCGGTGGCGATGAAGCCGGGCGCCACCGCGTTGGCGGTGACGCCGAACTTGCCGAGCTCCTTGGCCAGCGTCTTGGTGAGGCCCTGGAGTCCGGCCTTGGCCGCCGAGTAGTTGGCCTGGCCCCGGTTGCCCAGCGCGGAACTGGAGGACAGGCACACGATCCGACCGAAACCGGCGTCGACCATGTGCTTCTGGCAGGCCCTGGACATCAGGAAGGCCCCGCGCAGGTGCACGTTCATGACGGTGTCCCAGTCGGCCTCGCTCATCTTGAACAGCAGGTTGTCGCGCAGGACACCGGCGTTGTTCACGAGGACGGTCGGGGCGCCGAGTTCGTCAGCGACGCGCGCCACCGCCGCCTCGACCTGCGCGGCGTCGGAGACGTCGCAGCCGACGGCCAGCGCCTGGCCGCCGCTCTTCCTGATCTGGTCGACGGTGTCGGCGCAGGCGGCCTCGTCGAGGTCGAGGACGGCGACCGCGCGCCCCTCCTCGGCCAGTCGGACGGCCGTAGCCGCCCCGATTCCGCGGGCTCCGCCCGTCACGATGGCGATCCGGCGTTCGGTGCTGGACATGGTGCCTCTCCTTGAGTCCCTGGTAGGTCTCCGGCGAAATGAGCAACCGCTTAGTAGCTTCGGCTGTCGTGACGCTAGAAGCCGCCCAGCCGGCTGTCAACGGCCGGCCGGGCGGCTTCCAGCGTCACCGCACCAACAACTCCAACAGGCGCTCGGCCTCCGCGTGCGGGTCCTCGGTGAGGCCGGTGTGCACCGGGCCCGGCTGCACGACCGTGGAGCGCGGGGCGACCAGCCAGCGGAAGCGCCGCCCGGCGTCGTCCCCGGCGGCCTGGCCGGCAGCCGGGCCGCCCGTGCAGACCCGTTCGACGGCGTGCAGGGCGGCGCGCACCCCGACCACGTCCGCCGAAGGGTCGAGCGCGCGCAGCCGCGCCTCGTCCAACTCGACCAGCGCGCACACGTACGACCTCGCCCGGCAGTAGACCACCACGCCCGCGTTGATCAGCTCGCCGCGCTCGACACGCGGCACCACCCGCAACAGGGCGTACTCGAAGACGTCCCGCTTCCCGCTCATGCCCGGCCGCCTTCCCGTGCCTCGTCACGCGCCGCTTCGGAGCCCCGCCGCTCCGCCGGGCGGTGCGGCCACTCCGTCAGCCAGCCGGGTGCCCGGCTCGGCCCGTCCGCGCTGCGCTCGCCCACGACGATCCGTTCGGCGAGACCGTCCACCCGGCGGAGCAGGGTGGCGGTGTGCGCGGCGCGCAGGGCGGCCACGTCGTCGAAGCCCGGCTCGTCGACGAGCCACTCGTCGGGCACGTCGGCGACGCAGGCGGCCAGCAGTTCCTCGGTGACGCGGGGCGCGAGCGCCGCGTGCGCCGCGGCCAGGTCGGGGCCGAAGGGCGCGAGGACGTGGTCGGAGGCGTCGTAGGACCGGGCGGCGGCCGCCGGCGCCGAGGCCCAGTTGTGCTGCCAGATCAGGCACGCGCCGTGGTCGATGAGCCACAGGTCGCCGTGCCAGACCAGCAGGTTGGGGTTGCGCCAGGAGCGGTCGACGTTGTTGACGAGCGCGTCGAACCAGACCACCCGGCCCGCCTCGGCCGGGTCGACGGTGTAGGCGAGCGGGTCGAAGCCGATGGACCCCGGCAGGTAGTCCATGCCGAGATTGAGGCCGCCGCTGGCCTTGAGGAGTTCCTGGACCTCCTGGTCCGGTTCGCCGAGCCCGATCACCGGGTCGAGCTGCACGGCCGCCAGGCGCGGCACCCGCAGCCCCAGCGCGTCGGCCAGCCGGCCGGCCACGACCTCCGCGACGAGGGTCCGGCGCCCCTGCCCGGCGCCGGTGAACTTGACGACGTACGTGCCCAGATCGTCGGCTTCGACAAGACCCGGCAGCGAACCGCCCTCGCGCAACGGTGTGACGTAGCGCGTGGCGGTGATCTCGGAGAGCATTCCCACAGGCTACGGCTGGCAGCGTGGGGGCGCGCGTGAAATTCGCCGCCGAACTCCGAGATCCGTTGAACACCTCCGCGTCGCGGTGCGTACTGCCTGCCGAACCCCCACCGAAACAGCAGCGCACACAAGATCCTCACGACAGCACGTCCCAGAGCAGGAAGGCCCCTCATGTCAGCAAGCGCCTCGCGCCGTGCCGTCCTCGCCGCCGGAGCCGCCGGCCTCACCGCCGCCCTCACCGCCTGTGGCGACTCGGGCGACTCCGGGCCCGGCTACGGCGGCGGGAACGGCCGGCAGGAGAACGGCACCGGCAACGGCGGAACGGAGACCGGCGGCACGGAGACCGGCGGCACTCCGCAGGAGCCCGGTGCCGAGGCAGGCGCCGAACTCGGCCCGACGTCCGACATCCCGGTGGGCCAGGGCAAGGTGTTCCGCGACGAGAAGGTTGTGGTCACCCAGCCGACCAACGGTGACTTCAAGGCGTACTCCGCCGTCTGCACACATGAGAACTGCCTGGTGAGCGAGGTGAGCGGAGGCACCATCAACTGCGCCTGCCACGGCAGCAAGTTCAACGTGGCCGACGGCACGGTCGCCTCGGGCCCGGCGCAGCGTCCGCTGCCGCCGGCGTCGATCACCGTGGACGGCAACACGATCAAGCTCGGCTGAGCTTCCTCGAACGGCCCGGCCCGGGGCCTTGGGGGGCTTGCCGGGTCGGGCGCCAGGTGGCGTCCCGAACGACGCCGCTTGCGCCGCGCGGCGGGTCCTTGACGGTGACGGCCGGGTCGCGCGGCAGGCGCGTCGCCGGGGTGTACTCAGCGGGCATCCCGGCGGCGCGCTCCTCAGCGAGTGCCCGGCGCGCCCCCGTCCCACGGGGACCGGACGGCGGCCTCGCGGAGCGCGCCGACCACCGCCCGGATCGAGGGGCGCCGGTCGGCGTCCTGCCGCCAGAGCGCGTAGACGTGCCGGGTGATGGTCTGCCGGACGGGCACGATCGCCACCCCCTCGGGCACCGCTCCCCGTCCAAGACGCGGCGCCACGGCGACGCCCAGCCCGGCGGCGACCAGCGCCAACTGCGTGTGGTGCTCGGCGGCGCGGTGCGCCAGCCGTGGCTCGACGCCCCGGTCCCGGAGAGTGAACGTCAGCCACTCGTGGCAGAACTCGCCCGGCGGCCAGGTCACCCAGTCGTCGCCCGCGAAGTCCTCCAGGTCGACCTCGGCGAGCCCGGCGCAGCGGTGGTCCGCCGGCACGGCGACGTCGACGACGTCGTCCGCGAGCGGCTGCTTGGCCATGCCGGCGGGCACCGACAACGGGCGGTTGTACCAGTCGAGTACCACCGCGAGATCGAGTTCGCCGCGGCCGAGGCGCCGTACCGACTCCTCCGGCTCCACCTCCAGCAGCCGCACCGCCAGCCGGGGGTGGGCGCTCCGGAGCTCGGCCAGCGCGGCGGGGAAGAGGCCCCGCGCGGCCGTGGGGAAGCCGCCGACCAGCAGTTCGCCCACCGGCTGGCCGCGATGGGCCTCCAGCTCGGCGTGAGCCAGTTCGAGTTGGGACAGCACCCGGTCGGCGTGCCGGACGAGCAGCCGGCCGGCGTCGGTGAGCCGGACGCCGCGGCCGTTCCTGGTGAGCAGCTGCTGTCCGGTCTCCCGCTCCAGCTTGGCCACCTGCTGGGAGACGGCGGAGGTGGTGACGTGCAGCGCCTCCGAGGCGGCGGTGACCGACCCGTGGCCGGCGATCGCGTGCAGCACGCGCAGACGCTCAAGACTCAGCATGCCGTCACGCTAGCGCGTCCGTCCGACGGGCCGGGCGGCCGTCGGGCTCAGCCGTAGCGGCCGGCGGGGGGCGGGGCCAGCGTGGCGCGGACCGCGTCGGCGAGCGCCGGTAGTTCGGTGGGCCGCACATCGGACAGAGTCAGCCGCACACCGGGCGGGGAGGCGATCCGGAATCGCGAGCCGGGTGCCGCCGCCCAACCGGCGGCCAGCAGGCGGGCGACGGCCGACGTCTCGTCGGGAACCGGCACCCACACGTTCATGCCGCTGCGCCCGCGGGCGGGTACGCCGCGCCGGGCGAGCTCCTGCAGCAGCCGACGGCGGCGGAGGTCGTAGGCGGCGGAGACGGTCGCCGGATCGACGGCTCCGGTCCGCCACAGCCGGGCGACGGCGTCCTGGAGGAGGTGGCTCACCCACCCCGCGCCGAGCCGCTGTCGGCCGCTCAGCCGGTCGAGCGTGTTCTCGTCTCCGGTGACCACGGCCAGCCGCAGGTCGGGGCCGTAGGCCTTGGCGGTGGAGCGGACGAACGCCCAGCGGCGAGTGGCTCCGCCGAGCGGTTGGAGCGGCAGTGTGGTGATGCCGTGGCCGTGGTCGTCCTCCACCAGCAGCGGGTCGGCCTCGCGCAGCAGCGCGCGCAGCGTGCCCGCCCGTTCGGCGGTGAGGGCGGCGCCGGTCGGGTTCTGGGCGCGGCAGGTGACGACGACGGCGCGGGCACCGGCGGCCAGCGCCCGCGTCAACTCCTCCGGGACCGGGCCGTCGTCGTCGGTGCCGAACGGCTCGGGGCGCAGCCCGAGGGCGGGCAGCAGGTCGAGCAGGCCTCCCCAGCCCGGGTCCTCGACGGCCACCCGGTCACCGGGGCGCAGCCGGGCGGCGAGGATCCGCTCGATCGCGTCCAGCGCGCCGGAAGTGACGGCGAGCGGCCCCGGCGGGACGCCGTCGGCGGCCAGCGCGGCGGCGGCCTGGGCGCGCAGGTCCTCGCTGACCGGGGGCGCGCCGTAGAGCACGGGGCGTTCGGCGTGGCCGCGGGCGACGTCGGCGAGCACGTCGGCGAGCGCGGGAAGCAGTGCGGGGTCGGGGTTGCCGGAGGAGACGTCCCGTACGCCGGGCGGTACCGGGGTGCCCAGGGCCTCGCGTGCCGTGCTGACCGGGCGGGCCCGGATCCGGCTGCCGCGCCGCCCGGCGGTCTCGATGACGCCGCGCTCGCGCAGCAGGCGGTAGGCGGCGGCGACGGTGTTGGGGTTGACGCCGATCCGCGCGGCGAACTCCCGGATCGGCGTGAGTGACTGCCCCGGGCTCAACTCCCCCGCGGCCACGGCCTCTTCGACGGCGGCGGCGATATTCGCGGCGCCGGCGCCCTCCAGACGGTAAGCTTCTAGCACATAATCAAGTATGCACTAGTACATACAGCGCCGCAAGGAGAAGGCATGTCCGACACCACCTCGCCGACCCCCGCCGCCGTGCCCGCGGGAGACGCCGCGCCCGCGGTCCGCGCCGGTTCGTACCCGCGTACCGACCGCACGGTCCCCAGCCGCGCCCCGCAGCGCGCCGCGTACGACCGGGAGACCGTGCACGCGATACTCGACGAGGGCTACCTCTGCCATCTCGGCTTTGTGCGCGACGGCGCGCCGGTGGTGCTGCCGACCCTGTACGCGCGGATCGGCGAGACCCTCTACGTGCACGGCTCCACCGGTTCGCGCCCGCTGCTGGCCGGGCGGCGCGACCCGGGCGTCCCGGTGTGCGTGACGGTCACCCACGTCGACGGGCTGGTGCTGGCGAAGTCCGCCTTCCACCACTCCGTCAACTACCGGTCCGTGGTGGTGCACGGCACCGCCCGCCAGGTCACCGATCCCGACCTCAAGGCGGAGGTGCTGGACGCGCTCGTCGACCACGTGATCCCCGGAAGGGCCGCGGACTGCCGACCCGGCAACGCCAGGGAGCTGGCCGCCACGGCGGTGCTCGCGCTCGACCTCGCCGAGGTGTCGGCGAAGCTCCGGCAGGGCGGCCCCAACGAGGAACCGGAGGACCTGTCACTCCTGCACTGGAGCGGTGTCCTCCCGGTCCGCGAGTCCTACGGGCCGCTGCGCCCCGCCGAGGACCTCGACCCGGCGATCACCGCCCCCGGCTACCTGACGGGATACGCCCGCCCCTGACCGCGACTCGGCCACCACCAGCGCCGCCACCGCCGTGAGCAGCACGGTCGTGCCGGCCACGGTGGTGGCCGTCAGGTGCTCCCCGAGCAGGACGACGGCCAGCACCGCGGCGGTCACCGGCTCGATCAGCGCGATCACCGCCGCCGTCGCCGCCCGTACCGCGACCAGGCCGGTGAAGTACAGGCCGTAGGCCAGCGCGGTCGGCACGGCCGCCAGGTAGACCATCATCGGCAGCCAGTCGCCGAGTTCCGCCGACACCGGCCACAGTCCCTCCCACATCGCCGCGGGAAGCAGCAGCACGGCGCCGACCGCGAACGAGGAGATCGTCGCGCCCAGCGAGTCGACGTGCTCGCCGGCCCGGGCGCGGTGCCTGGCCTGGAGGGTCATGGCGCTGTAGCCGAGGGCGGAGAGCAGGGCGTAGCCGACGCCGAGCGGGACGACCGTGCCGGAGCCGTCGGCGCCGCCCAGGACGAGGACGGCCAGGCCCGTCACGGCGCCCGCCACCGCCAGGGCGCCGCCCCGGCCCAGCCGTTCGGCCATCCACAGCCGCCCGCCCAGTGCGATGAGGACAGGTCCGGCGCCGAGGGTGACCACGGTGGCCACCGCCAGGCCGGTGGCGTGGACGGCGCCGAAGTAGGCGGTCTGGAAGACCGTCAGGCTCATTCCGGTGGCCAGGGCGCGGCCCAGCCGGACCCGGCAGGAGAGCGGACGCCCGGACCCGGCGGACCGCCCGGCACCGCGCCGACCGCGACGGGCCCGCAGCAGCAGGAGCGGCGCCAGCAGGAGCAGCCCGCCCGCCGTGCGCCAGAAGGTGAGCGCCACCGGACCCAGGCCGCTGGTGTCGAACAGGACGGCCGCCGCCGCGCCGGCCGTGCCCCAGGCGATGGCGGCGATCAGGACGTAGGACAGGCCCCGGCCCACGGGCAGGGCGGGTTTGTGGTCGAGCTTCATGGAGTGCTCCGCGAATCAGGGAGGAGTGAAGAGGGTCGCGTGTCCCGTGGGCGGGCGACGGCGACCGGCCGAGCGACCGGTGTCGGCCGTCGGCTCGATCCTCCTGAGGGGCCCGCCCTACGCGGCGGGCGGCGGAAGCACTGTCTGGAGCATGGCGGCAACCCTACGGACGGCGCGCGGCCGTCGGCAAGTCCCCGGTGGACGCGGGCAGCGGGCCTTCCTCGGTGGGCGCGGGCAGCGGGCCGGGTCCCGCGGCGACCGGCTCGCCGGCCGCCGGGCGGGGCGCGGAGCGCTGGGCGATCAGCGCACCGGCGAGTACCAGCGTGCCGCCGACGACCTGCGCCGCGCCCAGGTGCTCGGCGAGCACGACCCAGGCCAGGACCGTCGCCACGACCGCCTCCAGACAGGCGATGACCCCGGCGACCTGCGGCGACAGCCGCCGTACCGCCAGCACCCCGGTGAGGTAGGCGGCCACCGTCGCCACCAGCACGATCCAGCCGAGCAGCAGCAGCGCCGGCACCTCGCGGCCGTCCATCGACGCAGAGCCGCCCAGGACCGACCAGTCCATGCCCCACGGCCGCGCGACGACGGTCAGCAGCAGCGCTCCGAACAGCAGGCCGTACGCGATGACTCCGGCGGGCTCGGCCGGCGGTTTGCCCTCTCCGCCGGCTGAGCCGTGGTCGGCGAGCACGAAGTACCCGACCTGGCAGAAGGCGGCGCCCAGCGCCAACAGGATGCCGATGGCGTCGAATCCCAGCCCGGCCCATATCTCCACGACGAACGCCAGGCCCGTCACCGCGAGCACCACACCCACCCCGGCGGCGCGGGAGACCGGTCGGCGCTGCACGAAGCGCACCCAGCCGAGCAGCAGCGCCGGGCCGAGGTACTCGATGAGCAGCGCCACGCCCACGGGGATGCGGGAGATCGCCGCGAAGTAGCACGCCTGCACGCCGGCCACGGCAAAGAGACCGAAGCCCGCCAGCAGGCCCGGTCGTTCCCACACCAGCCGCCGGTACCGCCAGGCCAGCGGCAGCAGCAGGACGGCGGCGCCGGCGGCTCGGAGCCAGGTGACGTGCAGCGGCGCGAGTCCGGCCTCGATGAGTGGTTTGGCCACGACTCCGGAGCCGCCGAAGGCGAGTGCCGAGGTCAGGGCCAGGATCAGGCCGACGCGCGAACGCGCGGCCGGCGACGGGGTGCTCTGGTGCATCCGGCCATGATGCCCAGCCACAACATGAGTGTCGAGTCGTTAGCACCTGTCATCCAGAGTGTGAGACGTCGCCCGCTCCGGCCACCCGGGCGAGTGCAACCCCGGCCCCCCCACCGCTCGTCTACTCCCCTGATCCGCCCGTGGCCGCCGGAGGAGGAGCCCGCCTTGACGACCCGCGAGCAACACCGCCTGAAGGTCTGGATGGTGGCGCTGCCGTCGCCGGACGGGCGCCAGTTCGTCTACCGCGTGTACGCGCCCGGGGACGCGCTCCCGGGGGACGTGTTCTGGTCCGCCTTCCACTGCCACGAGGACGCCGACTCGCACGCCTCTCCCCCGGTCTCGGACGCCTTCGACGCGGCCGAGATATGGCACGTCGGCTGACGCCCCGCCACCGCCGGCCCGGAGGAGGCCACGACCACGCGATTGGCCGTGTCGCCGCCGCACGGCGCTCTCCTAGCGTCGCCGCCATGAGGATCCGTTACGTGGACGCGTTCACCGACCGCCCGTTCGCCGGCAACCCCGCGGCCGTCGTGCTGCTCGACGGCGGCGGCTTCCCGCCGGACGACGCGCTCCAGCGCCTCGCCGCCGAGGTCAACCTGTCCGAGACGGCGTTCGCCCACCGCCTGCCCGGACACGCCGAGGCCGACTGGGCGCTGCGCTGGTTCACCCCGACCACCGAGGTGCGGCTGTGCGGGCACGCCACACTCGCCACCGCGCACGTGCTCCGCACCGCCACCGGCCGGTCCGGCCCGGTGCGCTTCGCGACGCTCTCCGGAGTGCTGGGTGCCGAGGCGCGGGACGACGGCTCGGTGGTGCTCGACTTCCCCACCGCTCCGCTGCGGCCCGCCGAACTGCCCGAGGCGGCACGCGCCGCGCTGGGCACCCCGGTCCTGTCCGTCCACCACACCGGTGAGAACGTGGGAGATCTGCTCGTGGAGGTCACCGACGAGGCCTGCGTACGCGCCCTGGACCCCGACCTCGGGCAGCTCGCCCGGCTCAGGGGCCGCGGCGTGATCGTCACCGCCCGCGCCGCCGAGGACGCCGCGGGCCACGACTACGTCTCCCGGTGCTTCTTCCCCGCCGTGGGCATCGCCGAGGACCCGGTCACCGGCAGCGCGCACACCGCCCTCGCGCCCTTCTGGTCGCAGCGGCTCGGCCGGAACAGCCTGACCGGGCTTCAGGCGTCGGCGCGTACCGGTCTGGTGCGCACCGAGGTGCGCGGCGACCGCACGTTGCTGCGCGGTTCCGCCGTCACCGTCATCGAGGGCGACCTGCTGGTCCCGCTCGCGGGCTGACTCTCTTCGCGAGGCCCCGGCCGGGTCACACGGTCGGCAGCCAGCCCACCTTCCCGGCGAGCAGGCCGTAGCCGAGGAAGGCGACGATGTCGATCAGGGCGTGGGCCGCGACAAGCGGCCCCACCCTGCCCCACCGCCGGTAGAGCCAGACGAAGATCACACCCATCACCATGTTGCCCACCAGGCCGCCGATGCCCTGGTAGAGGTGGTAGAGGCCGCGGAGTACGGCGCTCGCGGCCATCGCGGCACCGGCGCCCCAGCCCAACTGGTCGAGCCGGCGCAGCAGGTAGCCGACGACGATGACCTCCTCCAGCACGGAGTTCTGCACCGCGGAGAGGACGAGCACCGGATACTTCCACCAGACCTCGGGCAGCGACTCCGGCACGACGGTGAGGTTCAGCCCCGCCTCCCGGGCGCCCAGATACAGCAGCAGGCCGCTGCCGCCGATGCCGGCGGCGAGCAGCGCGCCCCGACCGAGGTCGAAGCCGGGCCGCCGCAGGTCGAAGCCGATCGCGCGGGGGCCGGCGCCCTCCCTGCCCAGCAGGTGCAGCACCAGGAGTACCGGCACCAGGGCGGTGGCGATACCGAAGAGCTGCCAGGCGAGGTCGAGCCAGGGCCGGTCGGGGGCGAGCGAGCGGTTCAGGTTGGCCGCCTGGTCGCTGAGCCCGCCGGGGCGGGTCAGCGCACCGGTGAAGCTGATCAGCGCGGCGAGCGCGCTGGCCCCCAGCGAGAGGGCGAGCACCAGCAGCGCCTCGTTGCGCAGGGTGCGCGGCGTCGGCCCGGCCGGCACCGGTTCCGCTCCCGCCCCCACCGATCCGCCGTCCTTGAACACCGGCCGCACACCCGCCTCCCGTCGCTCACACCGCCGTCCGCCGCCGGGGACGTCCACCGGGAGTCCGCCGGGTGCGGCAGCCCCAAGCTTGCCGTACCCGGCGGACGGTGGTCCGGGCGACCCGCGCGTCAGGGGCCGGGCGGCCAGGTGTGCACGGGCTCTCCGGTGCGGGCCAGCTCGCAGTACGCGCGGACGGTCGCGGCCAGCGCCTTCTCCCGGTCGAGCCCTCCCTCGCGGGCGCGGTGGTAGGCGGCGGCCTGCCAGGAGGCACCGTTGGTCCGCCGCGCGCAGCGCTGCTCGATGACGCCCAGGTAGCGGTCCCGGTCGCCGGGCTCCACCCCCCAGGCGTCCAGGCCCGCCGCGGCCGCCGGCAGCAGCTCGTCGCGGACCAGACGCTCCACCGGCAGCGTGGCCAGTCCGCCACCGCGCCCCGAGCGCGGCCAGCTCAGCCGGGCGTCGACGCCGTGCCGGCAGGCGGTGTCGAAGTTCTCCGCCGCCCGCTCGAACGGCATCCGCGTCCACACCGGTCTGGGGTCGTCGGCCAGCGCGCGGACCAGGCCGTAGTAGAACGCGGTGTTCGCGAGCACGTCGGTCACGGTCGGCCCGGCCGGCAGCACCCGGTTCTCCACCCGCAGATGCGGCACCCCGTCCGCGACGCCGTACACGGGCCGGTTCCAGCGGTAGACCGTGCCGTTGTGCAGGACGAGTTCGGCGAGCGAGGGCACGCCGCCGCCGTCCAGCACCTCGAGCGGGTCCTCCTCGTCGCGGATCGGGATCAGCGCCGGGAAGTAGCGCACGTTCTCCTCGAAGAGGTCGTACGCGGAGCTGATCCACCGCTCGCCGAACCAGGTGCGCGGCCGCACCCCCTGGTCGCGGAACTGCGGCGGCCGTGAGTCCGTCGACTGGAGGAACAGCGGCACCCGGGACTCGCGCCACAGCTCCCGCCCGAAGACGAACGGCGAGTTCGCGCCCACCGCCACCTGAACGGCCGCGGCGGCCTGGGCGGCGTTCCACACGCCGGGGAAGCGCGCCGGGGTCACCTGGAGGTGCAGCTGCACCGAGGTGCAGGCGGCCTCCGGGGCGATCGAGCCGGCCACGTAGCGCAGCCGCTCCACACCCTCGATGTCCAGCACGATCTCCTCGCCCCTGGCGGCCATGATCTGCTCGTTGAGCAGGGTGTACCGGTCGGCGGCGGAGAGGTTGGCCGCCACCAGGTCCTCCCCGGTGAGGGTGGGAAGAATGCCGATCATCACGATGCCGGCGGCGACCTCGCCGGCCTTTCGGTCCGCGTACGCCAGTCCGGTGCGGAGTTCCTCAGCCAGTTGGTCCAGTACTCGCCCGGTCAGCGGATGCGGGAGGATATTCACCTCCAGGTTGAACTGCCCGAGTTCCGTCTGGAAATCCTGGCTCCCGATGCGGTCGAGCACCTGGGCGTTCTTCATCCGGGGCATCCCGTCGGCGTCGGCGAGATTCAATTCGATCTCCAGCCCCATCAGGTTCCGCGGCCGGTCGAAGCGCCGCTCGGCCAGCAACCGGTCCAGCGCCTCCAGACACCGGTGCAGCTTCTCCCCGTAGCGCCGCCGTTCCGCCGGGCCGAACGCCTCGGCGGCAACCTTCTCGCCCATGGGCGGGTCCCCTCCTCGTGTGAGCGTGCCCGGATGATGCCCCGCGAGAAGCCCGATAACGCTCCGCGCCGGGCGGGCGGCGGTTTATGCTCCCTCCGTACGGACCGGCGGCACATTCACGCGGCATACGGCCGGCTGGCCGGACGACGTCGACGACCTTCCCCTCGGACGGTCGGGATCAGGCCGTCCGCCGCTGCGGACGATTACGACGTCAGGGGATCTCCATTTGACACGCCCCTGCGTGGAGCCCCACGCTACCCGACCGGATTTAACCTTGCCGGATATGCGGGCGGCCGCTAGCCGAAACACCTACCGAACAAGTCTCGTATAAACTCCGCCGAAGAGGCCGCATCCCCGACCGCCTTCGGCGAGCGGCACCTGCATCCACTCCCCCTGCACTCCGCCGCGCACCCGCCGAACGGCCCCACCGTCCGGCCGTGTCGGGGCGACCCCGAGTCTCCCGAGTGAGAGGCGACCACCATGCCCCTGCATGCCCGCAAGGCCCCTCCGGCCGCACTGCGCACCGTCCTGGCCGCCCTCGACTCCACCCCGGCCTCCCATGCCACCGGCAGGCTGCGCGCGGCGCTCGCGCTGGGGACGCCCCTCACCCCCGAGGCCGCGCTCCCGCTGTACCTGCTCAGCGGCGTGCGCGGCGGCGCCCCCCGGTCCCAGGCCGCGGGCTGGCGCTTCCTCGTCCGGCAGGCGGAGCGCACGGTGGTCACCGCCGACGCCACTCCCACCGCCGACGGCTGGGTGTTCTCACACTTCGCGGAAGGCCCCTACGCAGACTCCGTGGAACGCTGCCTGCTGCTGGCGGACACACTCACCGGGCCCTACGAACCGCGCCTGCTGTCCGTGCCGGAGTTGTACATGATGACGCTGTGGCTGCACGGCCTCAGCTCCGCCGAGCGACCGGACGACATCAACGAGAGCGACCTGCTCGTCCCCCTCGTACCGGCTCCACCGGGCGTCGCCGCCAACCGGCCGCACCGTGCCAGGGAGCTGCTTCCGCTGCTCACGGAGCGGCTGTCCGCGCCGGTGGGGCTGATGCGGACCGCCTGACGGCCCCTGGACGGCCGGTTCCGACAGCCGGGGTGTTGCGGAGGATCGACTCGACCTCCCGCCACCCCGGCTGTCGGCGTTCCACGGCGGATCCCCCGTTCGGCGGGCAACCGTCAGCCCGCGTGACGCGTCTCACACGAGTGAGTACCACGATCGGGGATTCTCCTGCGGAACGCGCGTCCGCGGGACAACACTGGATGGCAACCGGATCGGACGGGGGAGCGGCGATGACCGGCGACAGCCACGGGGCGTGGAGCGTCCCACCCGCACCAAGCACGTCAGCGACAACCTCACAGCCAGCGACGTCAGACCGAAAGAACCACACCATGTGCCCGCACCAACCACAGTGCCCCTCCGCCCACTCGGCCGACCGGGAGGCCGCCCACCTGGTGGCCCACCACCCCGAGCAGGGGTGGAGTCTGCTGTGCAACGGCGTTGTCTTCTTCGAGGACACCGGCGAACTGCTGCCGGACGGCCAGGTCATCGCTCCGCACCGACCGCTGGGCCCGGAACACGTGGCCACCGCTGCCTGACCGCTCAACGAGACGGAGCCCCGACCAGTGGCCGGAGCTCCGTCTCGTGCGCTTGTTCCCAGGATGAGACCGCCTCTTCGGTGAGGCCGGTCAGCCGTCGTAATCCTCCAGCGGGGGGCAGGAGCAGACGAGGTTCCGGTCGCCGAAGGCACCGTCGATACGGCGGACCGGCGGCCAGTACTTGTCGGCGGCGCGCACACCGGGCGGGAAGGCGGCGGTCTGCCGGTCGTAGGGCAGGTCCCACTCCCCCGCAAGCTGTTCGGCGGTGTGCGGGGCGCCCCGCAGCGGGCTGTTCTCCGCGTTCCACGTGCCGTCGGCGACCTGCTCGACCTCGGCGCGGATCGCGATCATCGCGTCGCAGAACCGGTCCAGCTCGGCGAGGTCCTCGCTCTCGGTGGGCTCGATCATCAGGGTGCCGGCCACCGGGAACGACATCGTCGGCGCGTGGAAGCCGTAGTCGATCAGACGCTTGGCGACGTCGTCGATGCTCACGCCGGTCGACTTGGTTAGCGGCCGCACGTCGATGATGCACTCGTGCGCGACGAGGTTGCCGGGACCGGTGTAGAGCACCGGGTAGTGCGGCTCGAGGCGCTTCGCCACGTAGTTGGCGCTGAGCACCGCGACCTGGGTGGCGCGGCGCAGCCCCTCGGCGCCCATGAGCCGCACGTACGCCCAGGAGATCGGCAGGATGCCTGCCGAGCCCCAGGGCGCGGCGGAGATCGGGCCGATGCCGGTGGCGGGGCCGGCGGTGGGCTGGAGCGGGTGGTTGGGCAGGTAGGGCGCCAGGTGGGCGCGGACGGCCACCGGGCCGACGCCCGGACCGCCGCCGCCGTGCGGGATGCAGAACGTCTTGTGCAGGTTCAGGTGGGAGACGTCGGCGCCGAAGCGGCCCGGCTTGGCGAGGCCCACCAGCGCGTTCAGGTTCGCACCGTCCACGTAGACCTGCCCGCCGGCGTCGTGCACGGCCGCGCAGATGTCGGTGATGTGCTCCTCGAACACACCGTGCGTCGAGGGGTAGGTGACCATCAGGACGGCCAGCTCGTCGTGGTGCTTCTCGATCTTCGCCCGCAGGTCGTCGGTGTCCACGTCGCCGTTCTCGCCGGTCGCGACGACGACCACCTTCATGCCGGCCATCACGGCGCTCGCGGCGTTGGTGCCGTGCGCGGAGGACGGGATCAGGCACACCGTGCGCTGGTCGTCCCCGTTCGCCCGGTGGTAGGCGCGGACCGCGAGCAGGCCGGCCAGCTCGCCCTGCGAACCCGCGTTGGGCTGGATGGAGACCTTGTCGTAGCCGGTGACCTCGGCCAGCCGCTCCTCCAGCTCGCGGATCAGCGTGAGGTAGCCGCCGGCCTGCTCCACCGGAGCGAAGGGGTGCAGCGCACCGAACTCGGGCCAGGTCACCGGCTCCATCTCGGTGGTGGCGTTGAGCTTCATCGTGCAGGAGCCGAGCGGGATCATGCCGCGGTCCAGCGCGTAGTCCCGGTCGGCGAGGCGGCGCAGGTAACGCAGCATCGCGGTCTCGGAGCGGTGCTGGTGGAAGACCGGGTGGTCCAGGTACTCGTCCTGCCGCAGCAGTGCGTCCGGCAGGGCGTCGGCGGCGGCCGCGTCCAGCGCTTCGATGTCAGCGGGGACGCTGACGCCGAACGCGCGCCACACGGCGTCCAGCTGGGCGCGGGTGGTGGTCTCGTCGCAGGCGACGCCCACCAGGTCGGCGTCGGCCAGGCGCAGGTTGACGCCGTTGTCGCGGGCCGCCTCGACGACCTCGGCGGCCCGACCGGGCACCCGGGCGGTCACCGTGTCGAAGAACTCGCCGTGGACGATCTCCACCCCGCCCGCCCGCAGTCCGGCGGCCAGGACCGCCGCGTAGCGGTGGGTGCGGCGGGCGATCGCGGCGAGCCCGTCCGGGCCGTGGTAGACGGCGTACATGCCGGCCATGACGGCGAGCAGCACCTGGGCGGTGCAGATGTTGCTGGTGGCCTTCTCTCGGCGGATGTGCTGCTCACGGGTCTGCAGCGCCAGGCGGTAGGCCTTGTTGCCGTCCGCGTCGACGGAGACGCCGACCAGTCGGCCGGGCAGGCTGCGGGCGAACTTCTCCCGGACGGCCATGAAACCCGCGTGCGGGCCGCCGAAGCCCATCGGCACACCGAAGCGCTGGCTGCTGCCGACAGCGATGTCCGCGCCGAGCTCGCCGGGCGAGGTGAGCAGCGTCAGCGCGAGCAGGTCGGCGGCCACGGTCACCACCGCGCCGAGCTCGTGGGCCCGCTCGATGAGCGCCCGGTGGTCGCGGACCGCGCCCGAGGCACCCGGGTACTGCAGCAGGAGGCCGAACACACCGCGCTCGGCGACGTCGGCCGGGATGCCGTCGGTCAGGTCGGCGACGACCACCTCGACGCCGGTGGGCTCGGCGCGGGTCTCGATCACCGCGATCGTCTGCGGCAGACAGTCGGCGTCGACCAGGAAGACGCCCTTCTTGACCTTGCCGACGCGCCGGGAGAGGGACATCGCCTCGGCGGCGGCGGTGCCCTCGTCGAGCAGCGAGGCGCCCGAGGTGGGCAGCCCGGTCAGGTCCGCGACGACGGTCTGGAAGTTGAGCAGCGCCTCCAGCCGGCCCTGGGAGATCTCCGGCTGATAGGGGGTGTAGGCGGTGTACCAGGCCGGGTTCTCCATGACGTTCCGGAGGATGACCGGCGGGGTGAAGGTGCCGTGGTAGCCCAGGCCGATCATCGGCGCCAGCACCTGGTTGCGGTCCGCGAGCTCGCGCAGCTCGGCGAGGACCTCGGCCTCGGTGCGGGCGGCGGGCAGATCCAGCGCCTCGGCGCTCTTGATCACGTCCGGTACGGCGGCGGCCGTCAGCTCGTCCAGCGAGCCGTAACCGACCTGGGCCAGCATCTTGGCCTGGTCTGCGGCGTCCGGGCCGATGTGGCGACGGGTGAAGGGAACGCCCTGCTCGAGGGCGGCGAGCGGCGTGCGTTCTTGAGTCATCTGCGGAGGCCTCCTGGTCTTATCGACCTGCGGGGGCACCACGGCGTCGGTGCCCGTCGGCCTCCCCCTCTGTCATCACGACCTGAGAGCTTCACCGGCACGCTGGCCGCGCGCCGGCTTTCACCGTCGGTGAGGAGGGGCTTCGGCGCTGTGCCGACCATGGCCCGCCCTGCTTTCCAGAGTGACCTCGTCCGCACGGTACGTGAGCCTGAGAGATTCCGGGGAGGGTTTGCTCCTTCGGCGCCGCCGGTCGGGGACCGACGGACTCTCCCGTGCGGGGTCAACAGCCGTTTCCGAGCCTACCAGCGACGTGTTCGAACGGGCCGCGCGCGCTCGACTGGCCGTCCGGTCGAAAGTGCACTTTTGTAGAGGTGAGGGGTTGCCGGCGGCGCAGTCAGCGACGCCTAGGTGTTGGAGGAACCGTGCAGACCGACATTGATCCACGGAGTTTGATCGGACGCAAAGCCTTCGACCGGGACGGAACGAAGATCGGTACGGTCGACGAGGTGTACCTCGACGACGCGACCGGGGAGCCGGAGTGGGCGGCCGTCCGCACCGGGCTGTTCAGCCGGGACGCCTTTGTCCCGCTGGCGCCCAGCGAGCTGGTGGACGACGTGCTGCGAGTGCCCTACGAGCGGGCGTTGATCAAGGAGGCGCCGGACTTCGGCGTCGGTCGACATCTCTCGCCCGAGCAGGAGCTCCAGCTCTACCACCACTACGGACTTGATCTCCCGTCCGACTCCACGCGGCGCGAGGAGCCGCCACCGGACCAGGACTTCGGCCAGATCGCGGGCCAGGACGAGGAGTAGGGCACGGGGGCGCACCCGGTCGGCGGCGGAGGGCCGACGCCCGGGCGTCCGGCGTGCCCGAGCGGGTGCGCGGGTTCAGTCCGGTGGCGGGCCGGGCAGCAGTGGAAGCGGATCGGCCGCGGTGAGGTCGGGGTCGTCCACGGGGAACGTGCGGACCCGGCCGGGCGGTGAGGCGGGCGTCTCGAAGCGGACGGTGACCCGCCCGACCCCGCTGCCCTGCACCCAGCCCGGCCCCCACGCGGCGTGCCAGACGTCGGTCCCGGGCTGCCAGCGCCGGCGCGGGCCGACTACCGGATGGGCGTCGCCGCCCGCACCCGCCGCGTGCGCCGCAGCCGCGACGGAGGCACCCGGACGGTCCGGCTGCCCGGGCCGCGCCTCGCCCTCGGTCGGCGAGCGGGGCTCGGCCGCCGCCTTGGCCTGCGCGAACAGGTCCTCCTGGGTGAAGTCCGCGAGGCCGCTCACCCCTACACCCAGCAGCCGCACACCGTCGCCGGTGTCGACGGCGGCGACCAGCCGCCCGGCGGCCTCCCTGATCACCCCGGCGTCGTCCGTCGGACCGCGCAGCGTCTCGCTCCTGGTCAGGGTGGTGAAGTCGTGTCTTCGTACCTTGACCGAGACCGTGCGGGCGGAGCGCCCGGCCCGCCGCAGCCGACCGGCGCACCGCGCGGCCAGTTCGGCGACCTTGAGCGCGATCAGCGCCCGGTCGGTGACATCCTCGTCGTAGGTGTCCTCAACGGAGACGGACTTCGACTCGCGCTCGGCGACCACCGGACGGTCGTCGGCGCCGAGCGCCATCGTGTGGACGGCCGCGCCGTGCGCCGAGCCGAGCAGCCGGACCAGCTCCCGACTCTCGGCGGCGGCGACCTCGGCCACCGTGTGGATACCGGCCCGGCGCAGCGTCTCGGCGGTGGCCGGTCCCACCCCGGGCAGCGCACGCACCGGCAGGGCGTCCAGCACCTCCCGCTCGGTGTGCCGCTCGATGACCAGCAGACCGTCCGGCTTGGCACGCTCCGAGGCGATCTTCGCGAGCGTCTTGGTGCGGGCCAGGCCGACCGAGGCGCTGAGCCCGGTGGCCGCGACGATCTCCGCGCGCAGCCGCTCACCGGCCGCACGGGCCGCCCGCGCGCCGCCCCCGGTGGGCCCGGCCTCCAGATCTACGTAGGCCTCGTCCAGGCTCAGCGGCTCGACCAGCGGGGAGAGCGCGGCCAGCCTGGCCATCACCAGCTCGCTGTTCTGCCGGTACGCCTCGAAGCGGGGGACGAGGAAGGCCGCCTGCGGGCAGTGCCGGCGGGCCTGGGACATCGGCATCGCCGAGTGCACCCCGAAGGCCCTGGCCTCGTAGGAGGCCGTGGCGACCACGCCACGGGGACCGAGCCCGCCGACGATGACCGGCTTGCCCCGGAGGCTGGGCTTGGCGGCCTGCTCGACGGCCGCGTAGAACGCGTCCATGTCGAGGTGCAGGATCGTCGGGGCGTCTCTCACAAGGCAGATGGTGCCCTACGGCACTGACAACGCCGCCCGACGCGCGGGGGTGCCGGGGCAGGCCCTAGCCGGCCCGGTTGCGGCGGCGGGCGAGTTCGTCGGCCGGGTTGTCGCGGACGATGGTCTCCCCGGTGTCGACGCACTCGGCGTGCAGTTGGGCGAGCGCGCCCTCGACGTCCCGCCACACCACGCCCACCGCGATACCGAAGACGCCCTGCCCGCCCTGCAGGAGCTCGGCGACCTCGTCGGGTGAGGAGCACTCGTAGACGGTGGCGCCGTCACTCATCAGGGTCATCTGGGAGAGCACCCCGCTGCCCTGGCTGCGCAGGTGCCGAACGGCGGTGCGGATGTTCTGGAGGGAGACGCCGGTGTCCAGCAGCCGCTTGACGATCTTGAGGACGACCACGTCCCGGAAGCTGTAGAGACGCTGGCTGCCCGAGCCGTGGGCCGGTCGTACGCTGGGCTCGACCAGGCCCGTCCTGGCCCAGTAGTCGAGCTGCCGGTAGGTGATGCCCGCCGCCGCGCACGCGGTGGGACCGCGGTAGCCGACCTCCTCGCTCCGCCGTCTGGCGGCGGGGACCCGTCTGGCGGCGGGCGGCGCCGTGGCTTCGGGCAGCGGACAGGGGTTCGCCGCGCTGCTCTCGCCGGTGCTGCTCACGCCGACCCTCCGTCCCTTCACATCCCGTGGACACTCCGGGATCTGCCTCAATGACGGTAGATAGTCACTAGGGGTGCGTCAACCATCGCCGCGCTCGGCACGCCGGGTGATGGTCACCCAAAGAGTGGTTTTGCGTGCCCGCGTGGCGGGAAGAATGGCCGGTTCGCGTCGGGCGGGCCGGGCGAGGGGCCCGGGACGGCCGGCGTGCGGCCGCCCCGAAGCCGTGGTCACTGGTTGCTCGTACCGAAGTCCTCGGGCGAGATCTGGTCGAGGAACTCGCGGAACTTCTCCACCTCGTCCTCCTGCTCGTCGGGGATGGCGATGCCCGCGTCATCGAGCACCCCCTCGCTGCCGTAGATGGGCGTGCCCATGCGGAGCGCGAGCGCTATGGCGTCGGACGGACGGGCGCTGACCTCGACCCCGCCGGCGAAGACCAGCTCGGCGAAGAAGACGCCCTCCCGCAGGTCGGTGATGCGGACCGCGGTCAGTTCCTGCCCGACGGCTTCCAGTACGTCCTTGAAAAGGTCATGCGTCAGCGGCCGGGCGGGGGTCATGCCCTGCTGGGCGAAGGCGATCGCGGTCGCCTCCCCCGGTCCGATCCAGATGGGGAGGTAGCGATCGCCTCCCACTTCGCGCAGAAGCACGATCGGCTGGTTGGAGGGCATTTCCACCCGGACACCCACGACGTCGAGCTCGTTCACACAGCAACCCTAGGACGTGTACGGCGGGTTTGGATAGTCGGGCACCGGCGGACGGCCCGATACCGCCTCCGGACGGTCCCCGGGCGGCCGATCAGCGCAGGCGGTCGCGGACGGCGGCGTCCAGGTAGGCCGCGTGCAACCGCGCGGAGAGCGCCGCCACGTCCCGTGCGGTCGCCTCCGCGTGGGCGCGGGTCTGCGGATTGCGATGGCGGCGCAGCGGGGCCACCAGCTGCTCGATCAGTCCCGCCTCCCGCTCTGCCGCCGCCCGGGCGACCCTGAGGTGACGGGCCTGGAGCCCGTGCCGGCCCAGCTCGGCGACCAGCCGGGCGGTGGCGACCGTCTCGGGGCTGAACCGTCCGTCGGCCTCCGCACGTACCAGACCGTAGGACTCCCACTCGGCGAGCTGCGGCTCCTCGGCACCGACGGTCGCCAGCAGCTCGTCGCGGCCGGCCCGGCGCGGCGCCTCGGGCTCCTCCGGGGCGGCCGGCCCCTCCGCGTCGCCAGGCGGTGAGGGTGAGGGCAGCGGCACCGGCTCGCCGCGGTCCTCTGCGTCGAGATGTTCCCTGATCACCCGCAGGGGAAGGTAGTGGTCGCGCTGTATCCGCAGCACCCGGGTCAACCGGTCGACGTCCTGCGCGGAGAACTTGCGGTAGCCCGAGGGTGTGCGCTGCGGCTCGACCAGCCCCTCCGACTCCAGGAAGCGGATCTTGGAGATCGTGATCTCGGGGAACTCGTCGCGCAGCAGGCTGAGCACGGCGCCGATGCTCATCGGACCGCGGTCCGCGGTGGCGGTGCCGTCCCCGGCACCGCCCGACGGTTGATGAAGCATGAACCTTCCCTCGCGGGGTTGTCAGATGCTTCGCTGGCCCGTGAAGAAGACCAGCCGGAACTTGCCGATCTGGACCTCGTCGCCGTTGTTGAGCACAACCTGGTCGATCGGCTCGCGGTTGACGTACGTGCCGTTGAGGCTGCCGACGTCGGCCACGGTGAACACCCCGTCCGGACGCCGCCGGAACTCCACGTGGCGACGCGAGACGGTGAAGTCGTCCAGGAAGATGTCGCTCTGCGGGTGCCGCCCGGCGGTGGTCAGCTCGCTGTCCAGCAGAAACCTGCTGCCCGAGTTGGGGCCGCGCCGGACGATCAGCAGCGCCGAGCCCGCCGGCAACGCCTCCACGGCGGCCAGCGCCTCCGGCGACAGCATGGGCGTCTGGCCCGTCGCCTCGGCGTCGTAGGCCTCAAGGCCGGTGATCGAGATGGTGGAGGTGGTCTCCGACGGCCGCTCGGCCGACGCGCCACCCCCCAGGGGCGCGCCGCAGTGGGAGCAGAAGCGGCTGGACTCGGCAGCCTGGCTGCCGCACCTCGCGCATACCGGCAAGTGGAACCCTCCACCCGTACTCGAGGCTGATGGTGCATCGAAACCTATGCGGCCCGCACCGCCCCGGTCAACAGAAACCACGCCAGGCCGGGTGGAAACGTCACCTTCTGCCGTAGCGACCTCGTCGCGGAACATGGGGCGCCCGGCGCCGTCGGCCGACGCCGGATCCGGCTCGGCGCCGCCGCGCGGCGCCCGGTGCCGGGGGGCGCCGTCGCCGGCGTCCTGGCGCTTGCCGAACAACTTCGAAAAGAAACTCACGGGCGATTCCCCTCGCACGAAACAGGCCGGCCCGTGGGGCAGGACAGACAGTTGGTTCTCACACAGGCCGATCCGGACATCCTGACAACGTCGGCCGCCTTCCGACAGTTTCCCCCACCGGATGCTCCGCGACCGTGCCGCCCCCTGAAATGGATCATCGTCGACCTCACTGCGATGACGACCGAGCGTAGTCAGGCCGCTTCGCCGTCCGCAAGGCGTCCACGACGATCTTCTCCGACGGTTCGATGGTGACCGTGGCCTGCTCCTTCTGGAGCGTCTGCACCACGCCGCCGGGGATGTTCAACGCCGGCTCGAGATCCTGCGGCTTGCCGATGACGTCGAAGCGGTAGGGGGCGGTGACCTTCCGGCCGTCGATCCGCACACCGCCGCTGGCGTCGGAGAAGAACGTCTCGGCGACCACCCGGACTCCGTTGACCTGGATCGCCTCGGCACCGGCCGCGCGCAGCTCCTGGATGGCGTCCAGCAGCTTGTCGGCCTCGACGACTCCTCGGGGGTCGCCGATCTCGAAGTGGATACCGGGGCCCTGGGCGGCGACCGTACCGGCCAGCACACCGAGCTGGCGCTCGCGCTCGCGGGTCTGCCGGCGGGCCTCCTCGGCCTGGTCCGAGCTGTTCTCCAGCTCCGAGCGCTGACGTTCCAGGCGGGTCTTCTCGTCCTCCAGCCTGGTGGTGCGGTCGTCCAGCTCGTCGAGGATGCGCACCAGGTCCTCCTGGCGGGCGCCGCGCAGCGCGCTGCCCTCACTGGTCTGGCGCACCTGGATGGCCAGACCGAGCCCGAGCACGAACAGCAGCAGGGCCACGACCAGCTGGTTGCGGTTGATCCTGGGCGGCCACAGGCCGGAGGCGAGCCGCCGCCGACCGCTCGGCGCCTCCGGCTCGGGCTTCTCCGCGGCCCGGTCCGCCGGCTCCTCGGCTGTCGCCTCCCCGGTCGCCGGTCCTGCCGCCGCCGGTCCTTCCGTGGTCGGTCCTTCCGTGGTCGGCTGTTTCGTCGCCGGTTGCTTCGCCGCCGGTTCTTCCCTCGCCGGTCCGGCGGCCGGCCTGTCGGTCGCCGGGGTGGGAGTGGGTGTCTCGGCCGGTACGCGCCCGCCCGGCTTGCGCGGGGCATCCTCGGCTGCCGGCTTGTCCTCCGGGCGGTCGGAGGTGGGCCTGCCGCCGGCGGGCACGTCCGGCGTCCCGTTGCCCTCGGAGTGGACGGGCCCGGTCCGCTCCGGCTCGGGAGCCTCGGGGTTCTGTCGTTCGTCGGCCATGTCACTCACGCCCGGAAGATGTGCCGCCGGATCGCGGCGGCGTTGGAGAAGATGCGGATACCGAGGACGACGACCACCCCCGTGGACAGCTGGGCGCCGACGCCGAGCTTGTCCCCGAGGAACACGATCAACGCCGCCACGACGACGTTGGACAGGAAGGACACGACAAAGACCTTGTCGTCGAAGATACCGTCGAGCATCGCACGCAGGCCGCCGAAGACCGCGTCCAGCGCCGCGACCACCGCGATGGGCAGATAGGGCTCGACGGCCGTGGGTACGACGGGCTGGAGCACCAGACCCGCCACGACGCCGACGATGAGTCCCAGTACGGCGATCACCTTGTGCTGCCCTTCCCTCTCTCCAACGGTTCCGCGCTTCGCACGTTCAGGCTCGGGGCGGCCGGCATCCGCACCTTGTCCTGGACGGAGATGCTGGTGCGGATGCCGTAGTTCTCCTGAAGCACGTGCAGGTACTGGCCGTCGGCGCTGTCCTGGAACGTGGTGCTGAGGTTGCGCCCGTCGCCGACGGCGAGCACCGTGTACGGCGGTACCAGCGGCTTGTTGTCGACGAGTATCGCGTCACCGGCCGCCCGGATCGCCGAAAGCGCCGTGAGCCGTTGGTCGTTCACCGAGATCGCCTCGGCTCCCGACTCCCACAGCCCGTTGACCACACGCTGGAGATCGCGGTCCCGGAGCCGACCGGTGTCGGCGAAGCCGCTGCTCTCGCGCGGCCCGCCGCCGTCCCCGCCGCTTCCCTTGGCGTCGTCCACGACCAGTTTGACACCCGGGCCTTCCACCGGTGTCGCGGCGGCGAGCAGGGACACCAGCTCGCCGGAGTCCCCGCCCTCGTGCCGCAGGGCCTCCCGCTGCATGCGGGCGACCGACTCCCGCAGGGTCGCCAGCTGCCGTTGCAGCTCGTCCGCCTCCCGGGTGCCGTCCTCGACACGGTCGATGAGTTCCTGCCGTTCCTTGGCCACCGTGGGCGCCGCCACCTGCGCCTGCGCCGCGCCCAGCGTCACCACCAGGGCCGCGAGGACCAGGCCGAAGGCCAGTCCGAGCTTGGCCCGCAGGGTGCGGGGCAAGCCGGACCGGCCCTCCTCACCCCGGCGAGCGGCCGCCTCCGCGTAGCCGTCGTCGAGGCTGTGTTCCATCACGTTGTTGAGCAACGACATGGAGGCGTCCGGTCGCGCAGGTCGTCCGCCGGTCTTCTCCACCGGTTGCTGCTGCGACATGCCGCACATCGTCGCACGTCCGACCGGCTGGTGCCGAACGGACCCCGCACGCCGCGCCCGGCGGTCAACTCCCCCATGTCACCGGCGGTGTCCGGGGAGTCAGCGACCGGCGTTCTCCACCACCGCCGACCACTCGTCGAGCAGTGCCTCGGCCGAAGTGGAGTCCGGCCCCTCGGCCCACAGATGGGTGACGGCCTCCGCCGGGTCAGGCAGCACCATGACCCAGCGGCCGTCGGGCTCGACGATGCGCACACCGTCGGTGGTGTCCACCTCCCGCTCCCCCGCCGCCTCCACGACCTGCCGCATGACCAGGCCCTTGACCGCCCAGGGAGTGGCGAGGTCCCGGCGCAGCACATGTGCGCGGGGGATGCGCGCGTCGATCTGGCTCAGCGTGAGCTGCGTGCGTGCGACCAGACCGACGAGCCGGACGAAGGCCGCCGCGCCGTCGAAGACGGAGCTGAACTCCGGCACGACGAAGCCGCCCCGCCCGTCCCCGCCGAAGATCGTGCTTTCCTCCCTGCCTACCCGGGTCAGATCGTCCGGCGACGTCGTCGTCCACTCGACCTGGGTGCCGTGGTAGGCCGCGACCTGCTCGGCGATGCGGGTCGTCGTCACCGGGAGCGCCACCCGGCCGCTGCGCCGCTCCGCGGCCACCAGGTCGAGCAGCACGAGCAGCGTCCGCTCGTCCTCGATGATCCGACCGCGCTCGTCGACGAGGGAGAAGCGCTCGCCCACCGGGTCGAAGCGGATACCGAAGTCCGCGCGCGCCGAGCCGACGATCTCGCCGAGGCGCACCAGCCCCGCCCTGCGTTCCTCGACCGTCTCGGTCGGGCGCGCCTCGGTCAGGCCGGGGTTGATGGTGAGGGAGTCGACGCCCAGTCGGCCCAGCAGGCTGGGCAGCACAAGTCCGGCGCTGCCGTTCGCCGAGTCGACGACGATCTTCAGCCCGGCCTCGGCCACCCCGGTGGTGTCGACCGCCCGCAGCAGCGCGCCGGTGTACGCGTCGAACACGCTCGACGGGAAACGGAGGTCACCGATCTCGCCGGGGAAGGCCCGCCGGTACTCCTGGCGGGCGTAGACGCGGTCCAGTTTGCGCTGCCCGGCCTGGGAGAGGTCGGCGCCGCGCTCGTCGAAGAACATGATGTCCACCGACTCCGGCAGACCTGGCGTAGTACGGATCATGATGCCGCCGGCGTTGCCCCGGGCGGTGAGTTGGCGCGCCACCGGCAGCGGCACGTTCTCCAGGTCGGTGACGTCGATCGCGCTCGCCTGGAGCGCCGAGATCATGGCCCTCTTCAGCGCGCGCGCACCACGTGAGTGGTCGCGGGCGGTGGTGACGGTGGAACCCTTCTTCAGGGTGGTCGCGTACGCGCCCGCGAGCCGGACCGCCAGCTCGGGGGTGATCTCCACGTTCAGGATGCCGGAGACGCCGCGCGCACCGAACAGGTGCGCCTGTCCCCGCGACTCCCAGATGACGGACGTGTTGACGAAGGCGCCCGCCTCCACCGTCTTGAACGGGTAGATGCGCACGTTTCCCTGGACGATCGACTCCTCGCCGATGAAGCACTCGTCGCCGACGACCGCGCCGTCCTCGATCCGGGCGGCCCGCATCACGTCGGTGTTCTTGCCGATGACACAGCCGCGCAGATTGCACTGCGGGCCGATGTACACGTTGTCGTGGACCACCGCCTTGTGCAGGAAGGCGCCGCTCTTGACCACCACGTTGGACCCGACGACCGTGTGCTCCCGGACCTCGGCTCCGCCCTCCACCTTCGCGTAGTCGCCGATGTACAGCGGCCCGCGCAGAACGGCGTCGGGATGGACCTCCGCACCTTCCGCCACCCACACACCGGGCGAGAGTTCGAACCCGTCGATCTCGACGTCGACCTTGCCCTCCAGCACGTCGGCCTGAGCCTTCACATAACTCTCGTGCGTGCCGACATCCTCCCAGTAGCCCTCCGCGACATAGCCGTAGACGGGCTTCCCCTCCTTCATGAGCTGGGGGAACACGTCTCCCGACCAGTCCACCGGAACATCGGGTTCGACGTAGTCGAAGACCTCCGGCTCCATGACGTAGATACCAGTGTTGACCGTGTCGGAGAAGACCTGCCCCCAGGTCGGCTTCTCCAGGAAACGCTCCACCTTCCCTTCGTCGTCGACGATGGTGATGCCGAATTCCAGCGGATTGGGAACCCGGGTGAGACAGACGGTCACCAGCGCGCCGCGTTCCTTGTGGAAGCGGATCAAGTCCGTCAGGTCGAAATCCGTGAGAGCGTCGCCTGAGATGACCAGGAACGAGTCGTCCTTCAGCGCTTCCTCGGCGTTCTTGACGCTGCCGGCAGTGCCGAGCGGCTTCTCCTCGTTCGCGTAGGTGAGCTCCATTCCCAGTTCCTCGCCGTCGCCGAAATAGCTGCGGACGAGGGAGGCGAGAAACTGGACGGTAACCACTGTCTCGGTCAGGCCGTGCCGCTTCAGCAGTCGAAGCACGTGCTCCATGATGGGCCTGTTGGCCACCGGCAGAAGCGGCTTCGGCATGCTCGCGGTCATGGGGCGAAGTCGAGTGCCCTCGCCGCCTGCCATCACTACGGCCTTCATGTCGGTTACGTCCTCCTCGAAGAGACGACGGTGTCGCCGACCAAGCCCGTCGGAGTGGGCCCACGCGGGAACGGGGGAACACCCGGCCCCTGCGACGCTGCGAGGAGGCCCGGCTCAGTCGGCCGCGGCGTCCGCCCGGAGAATTCGGCGGACCTGAACCACGTAAAGGATCCCTGCCCACCAGTAGAGAGCCGTACCCCATCCGGCGAACGCCCATCCGAAAATAGCAGCGAGTGACGACAGCCAGCCAGTCCCGTCACTGAGAAGCAGCAACGGGAAGGCGTACATGAGGTTGAAAGTCGCGGCCTTCCCCAGGAAGTTGACCTGCGGCGGCGCGTACCCGTGGCGGTCGAGTACCCAAACCATGACAAGAAGTACCAGCTCACGGGCCAACAGGAGGCCGGTGAGCCACAGCGGCAGGATCTCCCGCCAGGTCAGGCCCACAAGCGTGGAGAGGATGTAGAGCCGGTCGGCCGCCGGATCGAGAATCCGGCCGAGACTGCTGATCTGGTTCCAGCGTCGGGCGAGCTTGCCGTCGAGGTAGTCGCTGATCCCGCTGAAGGCCAGCACCGCGAGCGCCCACAGGTCGTTGTTCGGCCCGCCGAAGATCGGCCAGAGAATCAGCCAGAGGAAGACGGGAACGCCGACGAGCCTCGCCATGCTGAGGATGTTCGGAACGGTGAGGACCCGGTCCGTCTGGACCTGCGTCTCCTGGACCTCCACCGAGGTGCCTCCTGGGGTGCCGGTACGGATAGCTGCACCGACTGTACCGGGCAGCGCCCCTCGCCCGTTTCACGGGGTGTGCCGCACATGCCGGGCACTCGGAGCCGTAAACGCGTTGAGGCCCTGCCGGATAAACCGGCAGGGCCTCAACTCAATATTTGTTCGGCGGCGTCCTACTCTCCCACACGCTCCCGCATGCAGTACCATCGGCGCTGACAGGCTTAGCTTCCGGGTTCGGAATGTAACCGGGCGTTACCCCATCGCTATGACCACCGAAACACTATGAAACAAACAACCCGGCAAACCCACCACACGCATGCGGTTCGGGTTCCGGCAGCTGTTGCCTCAGAACCAACACAGTGGACGCGAGCACATATGGTCAAGCCCTCGGCCTATTAGTACCGGTCAACTCCAACCCTCACAGGTCTTCCATCTCCGGCCTATCAACCCAGTCGTCTACTGGGAGC
>NZ_VJYK02000109.1 GCF_007097205.2 Streptomyces alkaliterrae | reverse complement strand
GCCCCGCCCCTTCCCGTTTCCCGGGGGCTGGCCCCCGGGAAACGGGAAGGGGCGGGGCTGGGGACATGCGCCTCAGGCGGACGGCGCGGCGCGCAGCGCGGCCGTGAGCAGCGGAAGGGTCTGCTCGATCTGCCACGGCCGCGCGCCGTAGGCGCGCAGCGCCTCCGCGACGCCCTCCGAGGAGAGGTCCGCCGGCGGCTCCCAGCACAGCCGCCGCACGGTGTCGGGCGTGATCAGGTTCTCCTGCGGCAGGTTCAGCCGCTCCGCGTGCGCGGTGACCCCGGCGCGAGCGGTGGACAGCCGGGCCGCGGCGGCCGGGTCGCGGTCGGCCCACGCGCGGGGCGGCGGCGGCCCGGCGGGCTGCTTGGTCTGCTCGGGCAGCTCCTCCTCGGGGAGGGTCAGCGCGCGTTCGACGGCGGCGTGCCACTGTTCGAGCTGGCGTCTGCCCATGCGGTTGCCGAAGCCGGGCAGCGCGGCGAGCGCCCGTGCGGTGCGGGGCGCACCGAGCGCCGCCTCGACGATGGCGGAGTCGGACAGCACCTTGCCGGGGGAGACGTCCCGTCGTCGGGCGATCTGGTCGCGGGTCTGCCACAGCTCGCGCACCACGGCGAGCTGGCGGCGCCGTCGCACCTTGTGCATGCCGGAGGTGCGGCGCCAGGGGTCCTTGCGCGGCGGCGCGGGCGGCGCCTGCGCGATGGCGCGGAACTCCTGGAGCGCCCACTCCAGCTTGCCCTGGTTCTTCAGTTCCTCCTCCAGGGCGTCCCGGAGGTCGGTGAGGAGTTCGACGTCGAGCGCCGCGTACCGCAGCCACGGTTCGGGGAGCGGGCGGGTGGACCAGTCCGCCGCCGAGTGGCCCTTCTCCAGCGCGTAGCCGAGCACGTTCTCGACCATCGCGCCCAGGCCGACGCGCGGGAAGCCGGCGAGTCGGCCGGCGAGTTCGGTGTCGAAGAGCCGGGCCGGCACCATGCCGGTCTCGCGGAGGCAGGGCAGGTCCTGGGTGGCGGCGTGCAGTACCCACTCGGTGTCGGCCAGGGCCTCGCCCAGCGAGCCGAGGTCCGGGCAGGCGACGGGGTCGACGAGCGCGGTGCCGGCGCCCGCGCGGCGCAGCTGTACGAGGTACGCGCGCTGGCCGTAGCGGTATCCGGAGGCGCGCTCGGCGTCCACGGCGACCGGGCCGGCGCCGGCGGCGAACGCGGCGGTGACCGCGGCCAGCCCGGCGGCCGTGGCGGTCACCTCCGGTACGCCCTCCCGGGGCGCCAGAAGGGGGATCGGGGCGGGACCTGCGTCCTCGGAGGGGGCCTGAGCGGTGTCGGTAGCTGAGGTCTCTTCGGCGTCGGTCACCCGCTAAGGGTAGCTGTGCTCACTTGGTGCCCAGCACCCGCCGACGGAACGTTACGCCGGTGGGTGCTGGGTCGCTGACCTCCGACTCCCCGGGGCCGGGGGGTCGACGCGCGGGTCAGTGGATGATGCCGGTCCGCAGGGCGACGGCGACCATGCCGGCCCGGTCGCCGGTGCCCAGCTTGCGGGCGATCCGGGCCAGGTGGCTCTTCACGGTCAGCGCGGACAGGCCCATGGAGACGCCGATGGCCTTGTTGGACTGCCCCTCGGCTACCAGCCGCAGCACCTCCACCTCGCGCCCGGACAGCTCCCGGTGGCCGCCGGGGTGGCCGGGCGCTCCCGGGGGCCGGCGGTGCATGCGGGCGCCGGGTCCGGCCATGGCCGCCGCGCCGGAGCGCAGGCCCATCGCGAGGTTGTTGCGGGTGCCGGTGACGACGTAGCCCTTGACGCCGCCGGCGAGGGCGTTGCGGACGGCGCCGATGTCGTCGGCGGCGGAGAGTGCCAGCCCGTTCGGCCAGCCGGCCGCCCGGGTCTCGGACAGCAGGGTGAGACCGGATCCGTCGGGAAGGTGGACCTCCGCCACGCAGATGTCGCGCGGGTTGGCCACCCTGGGGCGCGCTTCCGCCACCGACGACGCCTCGATCACGTCCCGCACCCCGAGCGCCCACAGGTGGCGCGTCACGGTGGAGCGGACTCGGGGGTCTGCCATGACGACCATGGCCGTCGGCTTGTTCGGGCGGTAGGCGACCAGGCTTGTGGGGTGCTCGAGGAGAACAGACACCGGGCCTCCTGGGAGAGGAGATGGGGACGGTAGCCGACTCGCGGGGAATCGGGACGATCCCTTGTGGAAGGGTCAGTGACTCCTTCGGCACCCGGCCGGGCGGCCTTTAGAGGAAGATCACGAACGAGTGAGAACATTTCTCGCAAATCGGACAAAGTGGCGAGTGTGTGCCCGCGCGGCCGCGCACCTCACCACACATCGCCGCGCTGTTCCCGTGGGCCTCCACCGCCGTTCCGCGTGATCCCCGCCGCCGCTCAGAGCGGGTGCGGGCCGCGGCGCTGGGGGAGTTGGACGACCCCGGCGTGCTGCCCGCTCTCCGGTGGCAGCCCGGCACACTGCCCCAGCAGCTCGCACCACGCCAGCAGATGGGCCGCGGTGTCGGGCACCGGCTCGTGGTGCGCCGGCGGCGTCCAGGACGCCCGGATCTCGATCTCCGCCTGCGCCGCACGCTCGGCCAGGTCGCCGAAGTAGTGCGAGGAGGAACGGGTGACTGTGCCGCTGGGCGCCTCGTACGTCGTGCCGCGCGCCTCCAGCGCCCCGGTCAGCCAGGACCAGGTCACCTCCGGCAGCAGCGGGTCGGCGGCCATCTCCGGCTCCAACTCCGCCCGGGCCAGGGTGACCACCCGGAACGTGCCGTGCCAGCCCTCCTGGCCGCCCGGATCGTGCAGCAGCACGAACCGCCCGTCGGCCAGCTCCTCGCCGTCCACGGTGACGGACGCCTCCAGCGCGTGCGCGAAGGGCGCCAGGCGCCGCGGCGGCGGCAGCGGGTCGAGCCGCACCTCGTGCCTCGGTCGCACCGCGGTGAGCGCGCCGACCGCCTGCCGGAACACCAGGGGAAGGCCCTCCCCGCCGTCCGCACCCTCAGTTGTGTGTGCTCGCGCCGCTCCCATGGCCGAAGAGTAGGCGGAACCACCTGCCGGTCGCGGTAGGGACACCCGGTACGTTGCGGGTCGCACACCGGCTCGTGCGAGACTTCGACGCGTGAGTGTCGACGACCGCCCGACGGGCCCGCAGCGCAAGACCGCCGACTCCGCGTTCGTGAGAGCGTGCCGACGCGAACCGGTACCGCACACACCGGTCTGGTTCATGCGGCAGGCCGGCCGATCGCTGCCCGAGTACCGCAAGGTCCGCGAGGGCGTCGCCATGCTGGACTCCTGCATGCGCCCCGACCTCGTCACCGAGATCACCCTCCAGCCCGTCCGCCGCCACGGCGTCGACGCGGCCATCTACTTCAGCGACATCGTCGTGCCGCTCAAGGCGATCGGCGTGGACCTGGACATCAAGCCGGGCGTCGGGCCGGTCGTGGACCGCCCCATCCGCTCCCGCGCCGACCTGGAGCGGCTGCGCCCGCTGGAGCCGGACGACGTCGCCTACGTCACCGAGGCGATCGGCATGCTCACCGACGAACTGGGCGCCACGCCGCTGATCGGCTTCGCCGGTGCCCCCTTCACCCTGGCCAGCTACCTCGTGGAGGGCGGCCCCTCCCGTAACCACGAGCACACCAAGGCCCTGATGTACGGCGACCCGCAGCTGTGGGCCGACCTGCTCGACCGGCTCGCCGACATCACCGCCGCCTTCCTGGAGGTGCAGATCCGGGCCGGCGCGAGCGCGGTGCAGCTCTTCGACTCCTGGGTGGGCGCACTGGCCCCCCGCGACTACCGCGAACTGGTCATGCCGGCCTCCGAGAAGGTCTTCCGCGCGGTCGAGCACCACGGCGTGCCGCGCATCCACTTCGGCGTGGGCACCGGCGAACTGCTCGGTCTGCTCGGTGAGGCCGGCGCGGACGTCGTCGGTGTCGACTGGCGGGTGCCGCTCGACGAGGCCGCCCGCCGCGTCGGCCCCGGCCGCGCCCTCCAGGGCAACCTCGACCCGGCCGTGCTCTTCGCACCCCGCGACGCGGTCGAGCGGCAGGCCGACCGGGTGCTGGAGGCCGCCGCCCCGCTGGAGGGCCACGTCTTCAACCTCGGCCACGGCGTGCTGCCGGACACCGACCCGGACGCGCTGACCCGTCTGGTGGAGTACGTCCATGAGCGCACCGCCCGCTGATCGGCGCCCCGACGCCGACGTCCTCGTACTGGGCGCCGGCGTCGCCGGGCTGGCCGCCGCGCACCGCCTCGCCCTCGGCGGGGCCCGGGTGGCCGTGCTGGAGGCCGACGTCCGGGTCGGTGGCAAGCTGCTGCGCGGCGAGATCGCCGGCTGCGCCGTCGACCTGGGCGCCGAGTCGATGCTGGCCCGCCGCCCCGAGGCGGTCGAGTTGGCCCGCGCGGTCGGCCTCGGCGCCGCCCTGCGCCCGCCCGCCGTCTTCGGCGGCGCGCTGTGGACCAGGGGCGAGATCCGGCCGATGCCCAAGGGCCACCTCATGGGTGTGCCCGGCGACCCGGCCGCCGTCGCCGGGGTGATCTCCCCGGACGGCCTCGCCCGCATCGCCGAGGACTCCAGCCGCCCGGCGACCCCGCTCGGCGAGGACGTCAGCATCGGCGAGTACGTCGCCGAACGGCTGGGCCCCGAGGTCGTCGACCGGCTGGTGGAGCCCCTGCTGGGCGGTGTCTACGCGGGCGACGCCCGCCGCATCTCGCTGCGCGCCACCCTGCCGCAGCTCTTCGAGGCCGCCCGGGCCGAACCCTCCCTGCTGGCCGCCGTACGTGCCGTGCAGCGGTCCGCCGCTTCCGCCGTCGCACCCGAGGGCGCGGCGGCCGAAGGCGCCGCGACCCGCACGGCGGAGACGTCGGCGCCGCCGGTGTTCCTCGGCATCGAGGGCGGGGTGGGCCGACTGCCCGAGGCGGTCGCCGCCTCAGTCCGCGCCGCCGGCGGCACGGTCCACACCGGCGTCGCCGCCCGCGCCCTGCGCCGGACCCCGGACGGCTGGCTGGTGGAGTGCCCGGACGGGCCGCGCACCGCCCGGGCCGTGGTGGTCGCGCTACCGGCCGGACCGGCGGCCCGCCTGCTGCGCGAGACCGCGCCGACGGCCGCCGCCGAGCTCGAACGGGTGGAGTACGCGTCCATGGCGCTGTGCACGCTCGCCTTCCGCCGCGCCGACCTCGCCGACGTACCGCGCGGCAGCGGCTTCCTCGTCCCGCCCGTCGACGGCCACACCATCAAGGCCGCCACCTTCTCCGGCAACAAGTGGCAGTGGGTGGCCGACCAGGACCCCGAACTCTTCCTGCTGCGCACCTCGGTGGGCCGGATCGGCGAACCCGCGCTGCTGGAGCGGGACGACGACGAGCTCGTCCGGCTCTCCCTGCACGATCTGCGGGAGGCGACCGGGCTGGCCGCCGGACCGGTAGCCTCCCTGGTCACCCGCTGGCACGCCGGTCTGCCGCAGTACCCGGTCGGCCATCTCGACGCGGTCGGCCGGATCCGGCGCGCGGTCGAGGGACTGCCGGGGCTCGCCGTCTGCGGGGCGGCCTACGGCGGCGTGGGCATCCCCGCCTGCGTGGCCGACGCCCACCGGGCGGCGGACCGGGTCCGCCCCCCAGCCGGGGGCGGCTGACGGCGACCCGAGCGCGGGAGCGAGAATGGGCACATGACTGCTGCACCGGAGAAGACCCCCAACGCGGGCAAGAGGGCCAAGGACCTGAACGAGGTCATCCGCTACACCCTGTGGTCGGTGTTCCGACTGCGCGACGCCCTGCCGGCCGACCGCACCGGCTACGCCGAGGAGGTCCAGGAGCTGTTCGACCAGCTCGCCGCGAAGGACGTCACCGTGCGCGGCACCTACGACGTGTCCGGGCTGCGCGCCGACGCGGACGTCATGATCTGGTGGCACGCCGAGACCTCGGACGAACTCCAGACCGCCTACAACCTCTTCCGCCGCACCCGCCTGGGCCGCGCGCTGGAACCGGTGTGGTCCAACATGGCGCTGCACCGCCCCGCCGAGTTCAACAAGTCCCACATCCCGGCGTTTCTCGCCGACGAGACGCCGCGCGACTATGTCAGCGTCTACCCGTTCGTGCGCAGCTACGACTGGTACCTGCTGCCCGACGAGGACCGCCGCCGGATGCTCGCCGACCACGGCAAGATGGCCCGCGGCTACCCCGACGTCCGGGCCAACACCGTGGCGTCGTTCTCGCTCGGCGACTACGAGTGGATCCTGGCGTTCGAGGCCGACGAGCTGTACCGGATCGTCGACCTGATGCGTCATCTGCGCGGCTCCGAGGCGCGGATGCACGTCCGCGAGGAGGTGCCGTTCTACACCGGTCGGCGCCGCTCGGTCGCCGACCTGGTGGCCGGTCTGGCCTGAACCGGCGCGCCCCGCCGGGCACGGTCGCCGCGACCGTGCCCGGCGGGGCGTTCTCCGGCGGGGCCGCCGCCCCGGGGCGTCAGCGGACGGCGCCCAGCGGCCGACCGGTGAGCGCGTGCGGCATTGCGCGCACCCGCGGCTGGCCGTAGACCGGCTCCGGAGCCGGCCGCCCGGTGCACGCGGTGTCCTCCGCCGGAGCGACGTCCGCGAGCAGGTACCGCTCCAGATGGTGGTTGACGCAGGCGTTGGGCCCGCCGCCGACGCCGTGCGTCCCGGAGTCCCGCTCGGTCACCAGCACCGAGTCCGGCAGCCGGCGGCGCAGCTCCAGCGCGCCCTCGTACGGCGTCGCCGCGTCACCGGTGGCGGCCAGCAGCAGTACCGGCGGCAGCGCGCCCGGCTCGGCGCCCACCTCCAGCGGCTCCTCCTGCACATGGGGCCAGTGCGCGCAGGGCAGGTTCAGCCAGGCGTTCTCCCAGGTGATGAACGGCGCCTTGGCCGCGACGGCGGTGTTGTCCCGGTCCCAGCGGGCGAAGTCCCTCGGCCAGCGGGCGTCGTTGCACTCGGTGGTGGTGTAGACGGCGGTGCCGTTCTCGGCAGACACCGCGCGCTGCGGGGCGTGCGACGCCGCGTCCACCAGCGGTTTGCTGTTCCCCCTGCGGAACTCGGCCAGCGCCCAGGCGCGCACGGCCCACAGGTCGTCGGTGTAGCCGGTGTCCAGATAGGCCTCGATCAGCTCACGGGAGCCCACGCGGCCGTCGGCGGGCCGGGCGTCGAGCCGGTCGCGGACCTTGTCGAAGCTGCGCTGGACGGCCTTCTCGGTACGGCCGAGCCGGTAGGTGTCGTGGTGCTCGGCGACCCAGCTCTTCCAGTCGTTCCACCGGTCCTCGAACGCGAGCGACTGCTTGAGGTTCGCCTCGTACCAGACGCTCTGCGGCGACGGGTCGACGACGCTGTCCAGCACCATCGCCCGCACCCGGTCGGGGAAGAGCGTCGCGTACACCGAACCGATGTAGGTGCCGTAGGAGACGCCCAGATAGGACAGCCGTTCCTGGCCGAGCGCGGCCCGCAGCACCTCCAGGTCGCGCGCGTTGTTCGGCGTGGTCAGCTGCGCCAGCCGACTGCCCTGCCGCTCCGCGCAGCCCGCCGCGGCCTCGGCGGCCTCGGCGTTCTTGACCTGTTTGAACTCCTCCGACGGGAGGCGCGGCGAGTGGTTGGGCGCCTTCCAGTACTCGGCCGGGTCCATGCACGACACCGGCGCCGAACGCCCCACGCCGCGCGGTGCGAAGCCGACGAGGTCGTAGGAGTCGCCCAGCTTCTTCCAGGTGCCGCCGAGCACCAGGGAGTACAGCGGGAAGAGCATGCCGTTGCCGCCGGGGCCGCCCGGGTTGTAGACCAGCGGCCCCTTGTGGTCCGCGGCCGGCCCTTCGGCCGCCAGCCGACTGACCGTCAGGTCGATCGTCTCGCCGTCCGGGTCCGCGTAGTCGACCGGCACCGTGACCGTGCCGCAGCGCACCGGGTCCGGCAGCCGCTCCACGTCCGGGCACTTGCCCCACCTGACGCCCTGGTCCGCCGCCCGCGCGGCGGCGACCGCGACGCCCTCGGCCCGGGCGGCCTCGCCCGCCGACCTCGCGATCGCGGCGGCGTGCGCGCCGGGCGCCGGCTGGTGCGCGGTCTCCTCGTGCGACGGCGTCGCCCACGCCGCGGGGGCGAGCGTTCCCGCGCCGAGCGCGAGCACGCCCAGCGCGCAGTACACCGTTGTCGTCCGTACCGATCTCACCCGTACCCCTTTGCTGCCGGTTCCCGCTCACGGCCGCCACCGGCCGTCAGGCCAGGCGCGTGAATAACCGGATGATCAGTCGGCGGGTGGTGAGGCGGGGGACCTTGAGCGGGTGTTGTCGATCTCCACTCGAAGGAGTGAGTCCGGCGGCGCGAACGGACGCACTGGTGAGGCCCCGCGGTCGGGGGAACCACGGGGCCTCACCCTTCACGAACGGACGGGACCGTTCTGCGGTTCCCCGGCCGTGCCGGCCTCCGCGTCCGCCGTGTCGGCTTTCGGGCCCGCCGCCCGCAGCTCGGCGGAGACCAGCTCCGACACCTTCACCAGCCGGTATCCGCGCCGTCGCAGCTCCGGCACGACGCGGCGTACCGCCCGTTCGGTCGCCGGGGCGGCGCTGAGCGTGCAGTGCAGGACCACCACCGAGCCGGGGCGGACCCCGTCGAGCACCTGCCGGACGATCGCCTCGGCGTCCGGGTTGAAGGCGTCGCCGCCGACCACGTCCCACTGCACGGTGGTGACGCCGGTCTCTCCGACGGCCCGCAGCGCCCGCTTGTCGTGGCAGCCGCCGGGGAAGCGGAAGTACGGCGCCGGGTGACGGACCCCGGCCTCCCGTAGCGCGGCGTAGGCGCGGGTCACCTCCTGGCGCGCCCGGTCGGGCGGCAGGGTGGGCAGGCCGTGGCAGTCGGCGGTGAACGCGTGGTGGGAGTAGGAGTGGTTGGCCACCTCGAACAGCGGGTCGCGGTCGATCGCGCGGGCCTGTCGAGGGTAGGTGCGGGCCCACATGCCGGTCATGAAGACGGTGGCCGGCACCCGCAGCTCGCGGAGCGCGTCGAGGAGGCCGGGGTTGTCGAAGCGTTCGCCGCCGGCGGCCCTCGGGCCCTGGTCGGCGGTCATGTCGGCGTCGAAGGTCAGCGCCACCATCGGGCGGTCCGTCTCGCGCGGGCCGTGCTCGAACACCGGGCTGAGCCCGCCGCGCAGCGGCAGCGCGACCGGTGGCGGTGGCCCCGCGGCCGACGCGGCGGGCCGGGCCCGCTCCGGCTGGTCCGAGGGTGGCGCCGCGCAGGAGGCCAGCAGGGTCGCCACCAGAAGAAGCGTCACGGATCGCGTTCGGGAGATCACGTTCCGAACATAGGAAGAGCCTACCGCTGCCGCCCGCCGTGATGCGCCGGCCGGTGGACGAAGGGGCCGAACGGCCCAGCCGCCGGTGACCGTCGTCCCTCGCGCCGTCCGCGGTGCCGTGCCACCGTTTGTCCCGGGACGGTGAGAGCACCGCGCCGACACAGGGAGGACCAGCCCGCATGGAGATCGTGGCCTACGGAGTGCAGCACGACGAACGACCCCTCATCGAGCGCGCGTTCGCCGGCCGGTACCAGGTCCGCTGCCTGGACCTGCTGCTCAACCGCGACACCGTGCCGACGGCCGCCGGCCACGAGATCGTGAGCAGCAGTGTCAACGACGTGCTCGACGCGCCGACGCTCGACGCGCTCGCCGCGGGCGGCACCCGGATGATCGCGCAGCGGTCCACCGGCTACAACAACATCGACCTGGACGCGGCGCGCGAACTCGGCCTCGCCGTCGCCCGCGTCTCGCACTACTCACCTCACTCGGTGGCCGAGTTCGCCTGGACCCTGGCACTTGCCCTCGACCGGCGGGTGGTGCCCGCCGTCGGCCGCACCCGGGAGTTCGACTTCCGGCTCGACGGGCTGATGGGCCGTGACTTCCACGGACGCACGGCCGGTGTGCTGGGTACCGGGGAGATCGGCACCGTGTTCGCCCGGATCGCGCACGGGCTGGGGATGCGCCTGCTGGGCAACGACCTCGTGGAGAACGCGGAGTGCCGCGCCCTGGGCATGGAGTACGTGGACACCGAACGCCTCTTCGCGGAGTCCGACGTGATCAGCCTGCACGTCCCCCTCACCCCGCAGACCCATCACCTGGTGGACGCCGCGGCGCTGAAGCTGATGCGGGACGACGCGCTGCTGATCAACACCGGCCGCGGCGGCCTCATCGACACCACCGCGCTGGTCGACGCTTTGCGCGCCGGCCGCCTCGCCGGCGTCGGGCTGGACGTCTACGAGGAGGAGGCCGGCGTCTTCTTCCACGACCACTCGCTGGAGGTGATGACCGACGACGTGCTGGCCCGGCTGATGACCTTCAGGAACGTCCTGGTCACCTCCCACCAGGCGTACTTCACCCGGAACGCGGTCGGCCAGATCATCGACACCACGGTGCGGAACATCGACGACCACCTGGCCCACCGGACCAGCGAGAACACCCTGACGGCGCCCTACGCCTGACCGGTCAGCGCGTCCGGTCCGCCGACCCGCCGGCACCGGCGGACCGGCGGCCGAGCAGCGGCTCGGCGACCAGGCGGGCCGTGCCGCACAGCGTCTGCCCGTGCCGGTCGAAGAGGTCGTCGCGGGAGTCGAAGCGTCCGAGGTCGGCGAGGACATGGCCGGACAGGTCGCAGCCGCCTCCGGCCGGGCAGGACGCGGTGCCGTCCCAGTCGAGGGGCGTCCGGGACAGCGCCTCGAACAGCGTCTCCGCGCCGTCGTTGCTGAACCCGCCGGTCGAACGGCTCGCCGACTCCTCGGCCTCGCCGAAGAGTTCGGAGGCCGACAGCCAGCCGTCGGCGCGGCCCGCCGGGCCCAGTCGGAACTCCGGCCAGGCCAGCACGACCTGGTCGGGGACCAGCGGCCTCAGCCGGGGGAAGCGCGGATACCAGAACGCGCCGTCCAGCAGCAGACCGCGCACCCGGGTGGGCACCCCGACGGCCCGGGCGACCGCCTCCAGCAAGGCCAGCCGCTGACTGCACGACCCGCGCCCCAGTCGCAGTACCGAGGAGACCGGCCGGTCGTCCCGCACCGAGTACACCGGCCGCACGCTCGCGGCGATCCGCCCGTGCGCGGCGCGCAGCAGCGCCGCCGACCGGTCCGCCCCCTGGCCACCGACGCCCGACCGCACGGCGTCGACCAGCGCGGTCACGCGCGGATGCCGCCAGTCGAGGATCGCCGTCGGCTCCGTGCCACCGGCGGCGACCGACGGCGCCGGTCCCGTTCTGACGCGCCCCCGCGGCCTGAGCAACGAACTGGTCACGCCCGCCCCCCTCGTACTGTCCTGACCGCCATCGTCGCAGAACCACCGCCGGCGTCCGACACCGGACAGGCCCTGAACGTGCGGCTCGCGCCACATCGGGTGCAGCGGCGGGCCCTCCGGCAGCCGCGGTTCGCCGACGGAACGGAAACCGTGCCGCTCGGCCCCGGGGCGGCGTCTCAGGGCAGTCGGTACAGGTTCATGCGGTACTGCTCGACCTGGGGCAGCCGCAGGACGGCCAGCTCGTCGATCATGTCGCGGTACGCGCGCGGTAGGCCCTCCACGAGCCGCGGCGGCAGTGACGTCATCGTGTGGCTGGCGAGAAGTTCGGTGCCCGGGTGCCAGTCGGTGACCTCGGCCGGGTCCGCGCACGACCAGCGCATCCGGGCGTCGACCCTGCTGAGCACGTCGTGGTTCTGCTGGGAGCGCACGATGGACGGGCCCGAGGTGTCCGTCGCCAGGAAAGCCCCGGGGAAGCGGTCGGCCAACAGCCCGACGACCCCGCGCACGTCCTCCTCGGGCAGGAACGCCAGCACCGCCTCCGCGCTGATCAGGCGGGGGCCGTCGCCCGTCACCCGGTCCGGCCAGCTCGGGTCGGTGACGGAGGCGGCGATCATGGTGCGGCGCGGGGTGTCCTCGAAGAACTCGCGGCGCAGCGCGATGACCGCCGGGAGATCGAGGTCGTACCAGCTCGCCCGGCCGTTGTCCGTGCGCTCGAAGCGGGTGTTGAGGCCTGTCCCGACCTCGATCACCGTGCCGTCCGGATGCTCGGCGAGGAAGTCCCGGGTCCACAGGTCGAACAGCACGGTCCGCATGACGGCGCCCTTGAGGCTGGGCTGTCCGTCGAACTTCCGGTAGTCGTACTCGATGCCGTCGACCATCTCGGCGGCGCGGGGGTCGCGGAGAGCGGGGTCGGGTCCGGCCGTCTCGACCGCGCGGGCGTAGAGGGGGATGAGGACCGTCTCCTCCACGCCGCCCTGAGTGATCCGATGCCTGGCCATCGAGTGAACCGCCCCCGCCTTATTGGCAATCATTTTCATCTACTTGTAGTCGGTGGGCACCCGTCGGGTCAAGGGCGGGCGGTTCCGCGATCGGGTGCGCTCATGTCTCCCGTCCCGGGCGTGCCCTCGGCGAGTCCGTAGCGCAGGTACACGACGCCCTTCGGGCCGGCCGCGGGCGCTTCGAGGAGCGTGAGGTTCGTGGGCACCGAGCCGGTGTCGAACACCTTCTTCCCGACGCCGAGCACGATCGGATGCACCCACAGGTCGAGACGGTCGAAAAGCTTCTCGCGCAGCAGGGTTCGCACCAGGTCCAGGCTGCCCACGACCTTGATGTGCTCGTGCCGGTCGCGGAGGTCGCGCACCGCGCCGGCCAGGTCCGGGCCGAGCCGCCTGGACCCGGCCCACGAGAGGTCGGGCGAGCCCCGGGAGGCCACGTACTTGGGGACGCGGTTGAAGAGCGCGGCGATCTGGTTGTCCTGGCCGCCTTCCTGGTGCGGCCAGTAGGCCGCGAAGATGTCGTAGGTCCGCCGGCCGAGCAGGAGGGCGTCCGTGCCCTCGTACGCGTCGCCGATCTGTGCCCCGGTGACCTCGTCCAGCAGGGGTGCCTGCCAGCCGCCGAAGGGAAACCCGGACGGGTCCTCATCCGGGCCGCCGGGCGCCTGCCCGACGAGGTCGAGTGTGGTGAACAGTTCGATGTGGACGAGGCCCATGTCTCCTCCCGATGAGAAACCGTCTCCCGACGAGAAGCGTCAGTCGGCCGACAGGCGGGCGCGGGCCCGGTCGAGATCGAGGTCGCCGGGCGGATAGCGGGGGTCGAGGTCGCTCAGCGTCTCGTGCAGCAGATGGGCGACCGCCCAGTCGCGGTACCACTTGCGGTCCGCCGGGACCAGGTACCAGGGTGCCCACGGCGTGGAACAGCGCCGCAACGCCACCTCGTACGCCCGCTGGTACTCCGGCCACAGAACCCGGTCGTCCAGGTCGCCCTCGCTGAACTTCCAGTGCTTGTCCGGCCTGTCCAGCCGGGCCAGCAGCCGCTCCCGCTGCTCCTCGTAGCCGAGGTGCAGGAACACCTTCACCAGGGTGACACCGTCCTCGACCAGCTGCCGCTCCCAATCGTTGATCAGCTCGTAGCGGGCCTGCCACACGTCCTCGGGGACCAGGCCCCTGACGCGGGCGGCCAGCACGTCCTCGTAGTGCGAGCGGTCGAACACGCCGATCTCGCCCGGGGCCGGCAGCGCCCGCTCGACCCGCCACAGGAACGGGTGCCGCAGCTCCTCGTCGGTGGGCGCCTTGAAGGACCTGATCCGGCAGCCGGCCGGATTGAACCGGCCGACCACGTGCTTGACCGTGCCGCCCTTGCCGGAGGTGTCCATGCCCTGGAGCACCAGCAGCACCCGGCGGCGGTCACCTGCGGTGCTGGCCGCGTAGAGACGTTCCTGGAGCTCGGCCAGCCGCTCTCCGACGGCGGCGACGGCCGCCCGGGCGCGGCGCTTGCCCGGCGGGTCGCCGGGCGTCGCCCGGGTGTCCACGTCGGCCAGTCGCGGGCCGCTGCCGGGCGGCACCCGCAGCAACTCGCCGACCCGTACGCCGCCGGCGGCCTCCGCCCGCGAGCGGCGGGACACGCGTGCCCTCTCTGCCATCCCACCAGGCTAGATCGTGCCCGGCGGTCCCACCCGGCGGTGCGCCGCCGCGGCGGCGGTGCTACGCGCCGGCGGCAAGCCGATGCGCGTCGCGGGCGAGCGCGGTGAGCCGGGAGATCGCCCGGAAGTACTTCTTGCGGTAGCCGCCGTTCAGCATCTCCTCGCCGAACAGCTGGTCGAAGGGCGCGCCGGAGGCGAGCACCGGGACCTCCCGGTCGTACAGCCGGTCGGCGAGCACCACCAGGCGCAGCGCCGTCGCCTGGTCCGGCACGGGCGTGACGTCCGTCAGGCAGACCGCCTCCACGCCGTCGCACAGTGCGCCGTACCGGCTGGGGTGGACCCGGGACAGATGCGCCAACAGCGAGGGGAAGTCGTCCAGCGAGGCACCCGGAGTGCGGTACGCCGCCCGGGTGACGGTGTTGTCGTCGTGCGGCGCGGGCGCCTCCGGCAGGCCGCGGTGCCGGTAGTCCTCACCGTCGATCCGCAGCGGCCTGAAGTGCGCGGACAGGCCCTGGATCTCGCGCAGGAAGTCGGCCGCCGCGAAGCGGCCCTCACCGAGCTTGCCCGGCAGCGTGTTGGAGGTCGCGGCGAGCGCCACGCCGGCCTTCACCAGCTCCCGCAGCAGGCTGGAGACGAGCACGGTGTCACCCGGGTCGTCCAGCTCGAACTCGTCGATGCACAGCAGCCGGTGCTCGCTGAGCGTGCGTACGGTCTGTTGGAAGCCGAGCGCGCCGACCAGGTTGGTGAGCTCGACGAAGGTGCCGAACGCCTTCCGCTCCGCCGGCGCCGGGGTCGCGTGCCACAGCGAGGCCAGCAGATGCGTCTTGCCCACCCCGTAGCCGCCGTCCAGGTAGACGCCCCGGGGGCCGTCGGCCGGCTTGGCCTCCCGGCGGAACCAGCGCCGCCGACCGGTACCGGCGGGCTCGCCGCCCAGCCCGGCGGCGAAGCCGCTGAGCACGTCCACGGCCTGCGACTGGCTCGGCTGCTTCGCGTCCGGGATGTAGGTGGCGAACCGGACGTCGCCGAAGCGCGGTGGCGGCACCATCTCGGCCACCAGCCGTTCGGCGGGGACAAACGGCTCCCGCTCGCACAGTGAGACGGGCGTCTCGTCCCCGCCGACTATCGCGCCGGACGGGGCCTTGGTGGAATCACAGGAGGGGGTAGGCACGCCTTCACTCTACGGTGCTCCACACCGCGCGCCGCCCGTTGGTGGCCCGTGCCACACTGCCGCCATGCGACGTCTGTTCCCCCTCACCGCCGACCCGACATCCGCCCCGACGGCGCGCCCGACATCCGCCCCGACGGCGGCCGCACCGGCGGGCGTGCCCCTGCTCGGCGCGCCGGACAGCGACCGCGAGTGGTCGCTGGAGGAGATCGCCGAGGCGTACGGCTACCCGCCGCTGGGCCCCGACGAGGCGTGGCTGCGGGCCAACATGGTCAGCTCGCTGGACGGCGCCGCCTACCACGACGGCGCCTCGCAGCCGCTGTCCGGCGCCGCCGACATGCGGGTGTTCGGCGTGCTGCGCGGCCTGGCGGACGCGGTGGTCGTCGGCGCGCAGACCGTGCGCCAGGAGGGCTACCGGCCGGCCCGGGCCCGAGACGCCTTCCGGGCCCGCCGGAAGGCCGCCGGGCAGCCGATCGCCCCGGCCATCGCGGTGGTCAGCTCCGGTCTGGAGCTGGACTTCGACACCCCGCTGTTCACCGACCCGCTGGTGCCCACCCTGGTGCTGACCGGCGCCGGAGCCCCGCCAGAGCGGCTGGCCCGGGCCCGCCGCGCGGGCGCCGAGGTGCTGCTGGCGGGGGAGGGGGCGGCGGTCGACCCGGCCCGGGTACCGGGGCTGCTCGCCGAACGCGGGCTGCGCCGGCAGCTCACCGAGGGCGGGCCCCGACTGCTCGGCCAGTTCGCCGCCGCAGGTGTGCTGGACGAGCTCTGTCTGACCGTCTCCCCGCGCGTCACCTCGGGACACGCCGCGCGCATCACCGACGGGCCCGCGCTGGAGGTCCCGGCCGACTTCACCCTCGAGTCCCTGCTGGAGGAGTCCGGATTCCTGTTCACCCGGTACCGGAAGGTCCGCCGATCGCCGGAATGACGCGTTCCGCTTAGTTTGGGACGGGCAGACTGGAAGGCGCACCCCGGTGTCCGCCGTTCCGCGCGGTCACCGGGAAGGATGGTTTCTGTTCGGGCCCTCCCGGGGGCCGCGAGAAGAAGGGCACCCGCCGTGTTCACCACCGTACTGATGATCGAGAAGCCGTTGGTGCCCACCGACGTGGAGCTGGTCACGAGCCTGCACGGCGAGGATCCGGTGTCCTTCTTCGTCCTGATGCAGCCGCGCGGCGAACAGGACCGGCTGCTGCGCGCCCTGGACGACGTGGCGCTCGGCGAACTGGAGGCCGCCGTCCACGAGGCGGACGTGCCCGAGGGGGACGACGCCCTGCCCCCGGCCAGGCTCGGCCTCGAACACTCGCTGAAGTCCCTGCGGGACGCCGGCGCCGAGGCCGTCGGCCGCATCGTCGACAAGCACCCGCTGGACACGCTCGCCAAGATGGTGGAGGAGGTCGGCGCCGACGAGGTCATCGTGCTGACCGCGCCCCACCTGGTCGAGGAGTTCTTCCACCGGGACTGGGCCTCGCGCGCCCGGCACAAGGTGGGAGTCCCGGTGCTGAAGCTCTTCGCCCACGCCGACTGAGCGCC
>NZ_VJYK02000108.1 GCF_007097205.2 Streptomyces alkaliterrae | reverse complement strand
CCTCCTCCCACCCGCCGCCGAATAGCCCGTCACCCGCCGAGCCGTAACGCCGCTCCTCCGCGAGCGACCCGCGCCGCCGGCCCGCCAGACGGCGGAAGGGCCGGCGGCGCAGCCGCATCTCTTCTCTCCAACGACGTCAGAAGTACTGAGCCCTCACCTTTGTCCCGATCTTGGTAGCCGTAGTGCGCGGCGCAAGACGGACATCGACCGTTTCCAGCACCCTGTGCGGATAGCTCCCCGATCGACAGACACCGGGACTTGAGCAGTGGCTTCAGAACCACTCACCGCACTGGCCGCTGTCTTCGACGCGGACGCCACGAAACAAGCGGCGCAAGCACGGGAACAACTCTCCTGACTCTGGCCGTGATCACTCCCTTTCACGCACGAAGCAAGCGACGGTCACCGCTTGGCCTCAGACAACTCGGAGCACCTGAGCGCCCAGTCGCCGCTTACTGCTTGACACTCGCCCCGGCAGGCCGTCGGCAGAGTCTCCAAGGCCTCCGATCAGCACCTGGCCTGAACAGTGAGAACGTCATTTGCTCTCACGACTGTCGAACTGCGGTGCGACACTCAGCCGAAATGCAGTCCATGCCGCACCTCATCACTCACCTACACGGCGGGTGACGTCCGGGCAGATTTCGTCACTGCGCACACTGCCCGTCCTGGCTGACCTGCAATCTGCTCACCCACCGGTACGGGCGGATACGGATTCGCTTGTTTTCGAGGCTGTCGGGATCCGCGCGAAAGACGGTGCCACGTATCATCACTCCATTGACGAAGGTGGCATAGGCGCTCCCGTAGGTCGGCGCCTCGCTCACGATTACCCGATAGGGGCAGGACCTCGCCAGCGTACCCATGGAGTCCTCACCTTCGCCGCCGGTTGATCCCTTCGCTGCAGCGGGGGAGGTAAGTGTGGCGGCTGCGAGTGCAGCAAGTGACACGAGCGCACGATTACGGATCACCCTGCGCTGCTTTCCCTTGACTGAACTCATACCGCACACTGCCCGTTCTGCTTCACGTAGTTCTTTTTCACCCAGCTAGTGTCGTCCAGGCGCAGTCGTCCGTTTTCCAGGGAGGCTGGGTCCGAGCGGAACTTCCGCCCTATGAGGAGCACTCCTTTCGCATACAGCGTGTACGGAGTCGGGTACACGTATGCGAATTGTGCTGTGACGACGTAGGGGCACGAGAGCTGCGCTGTGACGGATTCCTCACCTCGACCCTCCCCAGTGGCGGCTGCGGCTGGGCTGACCAGAGCGCCCCCTACCAGTGCGAGACCGGTCGCCACCGCCACCAGAAATCGACCAGACCTTCTCTTGGCCATTCCTCACCTCTTTCCTTGAGTCCACCGACCGGCGCCGATCACCGACACGCTCACGAACGGTCGCAGTACCAGACGGCGGACTAGCGCCTCCAGCAGGCGCCCCTTGAAGAATTGCAGAACCGACCCCGTTCATCCTTGACCGGCGGCGCAGAGCTCTTTGACGGGCAGTGCACCGGCGGTATTCCCCTGATTCGCGGGATACGTGTCGGTGTGTGCGGCGCTGTCACGAGGACGACGCCTCAGGCTCGCGGTCGAGCAGTTGATGCCTCTCACGGTGCTCGGAAGGCGACATTCCGAACGCCTCACGGAAGGCACGGGTGAAGACGGCGTGATGTCTGAACCCCCAGCGGGCGGCGACGTCACAGACCGGCGTGGCCATGAGCGCGGGATCAACCAGGTCGCGACGCGCTCCCGCCAGGCGCTGCCGACGGATGCTCTGCACTACCGTCTCCGGCTCGTCCTCGAACAGGCGGTGCAGGTAGCGGACCGAAATGTGGTGCGCGCTCGCCACCAGGGCGGGGCACAGCTCCGGGTCCGCGAGGTTCTCCTGGATGAATGCCCGAACCCGAAGGCGCAGCATCCGGCTTCGGTTCTCCGCCGGCTGAGCCGCCTCCGCGTCGCACGCGTGGGCGAAGAGAGCCGTCAGCAGATCGAGAAGAACCACCTCGAGGCGCGGCGCGTCGGCTGGCTTGTACCCACTGCTTCTCCGGGACATCTGGGTGAGGGCGAGCGCGAGCAGCGCGCCCGGGCCCTCACGGCCGGAGAGACGCCGGCCGACCACCCGGTCCACGTGTCGGCGCGGAAGCGGGATGACGCTCCGGGGCACCTCAACCCCCAGCGACCGCACCAGCCCACCTGCGACGTCGGGCTCCGCCCTGATCCGGACCGGCGTCGAGGACACCGTGACGTGCAGGTCGTAACGGCTGTAACTCGTCGCGCACTTGCCCCAAGCCGCCTCACCGCCGCCGCTGACGACCAGCGACACGTGGCAGGTCTCCGGGTCCGACTGCCGCACCAGCTTCGGCGACCGGTCGAAGGTCAACGCCTGGTAGCTGGCCGGCCACACCGACAACGCGCCCAGCTCCACCACCCGTAACTCGGCCCGGAAGTCCTGACGGTGAGGGCTGACCAGGTCCATGGGCGCGTGTGTGCGCGCCAGGTATTCCCGCCATCGCTCGAACCGTTCCGCCGCCGGCACGTCGGTGCTTCTGAAATGGAGTTTCTCCCGCAGCACAACTCCCCCTCAAGACTCGGTCGTCCATGAGTCTCGCAGCAGAAGCCGGGACGCCGGAAGCGCACCAACCAATTCGGAAAGCGACCCTCCTCTTCCTGATACGCGCAACACCCGCCCGGCTACCTGGCCGAGCAGAGCGGGTGTCGACTGAAGAGAAGCCCTCGTGGATCAAAGCCCCTCAGCGTGCCCCTGCCACTTGCACGCCCTCTTCGGAGCGCTCGGGTCGCCGCCCAGTTCCACGCGCGTTTCCGGACGTCAGTCGTCAGGAGGTGCGAGCGTCGTGGTTCTCGCGGTTTGCGAGGACATCGCTCATGTGCGTCTGCGCCCAGATTCTGAGCCCGCGCGTCATGTGGTGGAGCGAGAGGCCGAGGTCGGTCAGCTCGTAGGAGACGGTGACGGGGACGGTCGGCGTCACAGTACGGGTGAGCAGACCATCGCGCTCCAGTGACCGCAGCGTCTGGGTCAGCATCTTCTGGCTGACCCCGGCCAGAAGCCGAGCTATCTCGGAGTAGCGCATCGCCTTCGGAGCGTCTGCGTGTGCCGCCCCGGGCCGGCCCGGGCTGTTCTCGCCACCCAGCGCACACAGGACCAGGACGACCCACTTGTCCGAGATTCGGTCGAGCAACTGCCGGCTGGGGCAACCCGCCAGGAACGCGTTGTACTCCACCTTGGCCTGAGCCCTCTGCTGGGCCGCCTTCGTTGTCGTCACTGATCGCACCTCTCACCGCTGGGTGGGTTACGCACTCCAAAGTGCCTACTTCCCGACAGGAAGTTGCTCCCCAATGCTGGTGCAGGAGGCGCAACACGCGCCACCCTCAAGTGCACGACGAAAGGCAGCGGAATGAGCACGCACTCCCTCTCACTCCCCGGCGGAACTTGGACACTGGGAGACCTGGCCGTCACCCGGTTCGGCTACGGCGCCATGCAGCTGGCCGGCCCGTGGGTCATGGGGCCGCCCGCCGATCGCGACGGCGCCCTGGCCGTTCTGCGTGAGGCGGCCGACCTCGGCATCACCCACATCGACACCAGCGATGCTTACGGGCCGCGCGTCACCAACGAGTTGATCCGCGAGGCCCTGCACCCGTACCCCGAGTCGCTGCACATCGTGACCAAGGTGGGCGCGACCCGCGACGAACAGGGCGGCTGGCCTCCGGCCCGGCGACCAGAAGACCTTCGCCGCCAGGTCCACGACAACCTCAAGTCCCTGCGGCTCGACGTACTCGACCTGGTCAACCTCCGACTCGGCAACGCAGAAGGTCCCCAGCCCGGCTCGCTCGCCGAGGCGTTCGAAACGCTCGTCGAACTCCAGCAGGAGGGCCTGATCCGCCACCTCGGGGTCAGCAACGCCACCGAGGAGCAGGTCGGCGAGGCACAGGACATCGCGCCGATCGTGTGCGTGCAGAACATGTACAACATCGCCCACCGCCACGACGACAAGCTCATCGACCGGCTCGCCAGCGCAGGCGTCGCGTACGTGCCCTTCTTCCCCCTCGGCGGCTTTACCCCGCTTCAGTCCTCGGCGCTCACGGCGGTCGCAGCTCGGCTGGAGGCGACACCGATGTCCGTCGCACTCGCCTGGCTGCTGCAGCGATCACCGAACGTCCTGCTCATCCCCGGCACGTCATCGACGGCACACCTGCGCGAGAACATCGCCGGCGCGGGACTGTCCCTCTCTGATGAGGACTTGACCGAGCTGGACGACATCAGCCGCTGAACGACCACCGCATCGAGTGCGGCGGACCATACCCGTCCAGGCCGGTCGGCTGACCGAACGAGTCGGGCCTCGGGGCAAGTCGACCCGAGACCCGACCTCCACGGCCGCCCGTCCTCACAGCAGAGGCAGCGGCGTGTCCATTACCTCCACATGCTTGAGGAAGCCTGTCTTCTCGCCGTCCTCGGCGGCGCCTTGCTTCGCGGACTTCTCGGACTTGTTCGAGTTCCTGTTGTCCGCACCGGTGTCTCCGTCGTTCTCGGCAGAGTCCCGACTGGCAAGACTGAGCGACTGGAGGTTGTCTCCGATGAGGTTTGCTGGAGCGGCGGAGGCGGGGGCGGCGGCAGCGAGAGTAGCGATTCCAGCGACGGCTGCGGCACCGAGTGCACGAGTGAGGACATTGCTCATACCCGGGGCAACGAGCCGCACGCCCCAGAGTCACGAACCGGCACAGGTAAGCCGACGAAGGCCACTTGAACCCGACCGACCTGTACCTGATCTTTTCTTCCCTTAGCGATGCCGGCTTGGCCCCACCTCAGCCTTCCATGACCCCCAGCTGCTGCATCAGCCCGAGGTCGTCGGTGTTCCACCAGCTCTCGGCGATCTTGCCGCCCTCGCACCGGAAGGTGCAGTGTCCGGTGCCGGAGAACTCGCGGCCGGTGGCCTCAAGCCCCCGGAACTCGCCGACGTGCCGCCCCTTGCCGGAGAAGCGCACGGCGACGGTGTCGCCCTCGCAGATCATGCTCTCGACGACCACCCGCGGATGGAACGCGTCGAAGAAGGCCTGGGCTTCCGACTTGGCCTCGGCGAGACCCAGGTCGTACGACGAGTTGGCCGGGTCGTGCTCGCGGTAGTCCGCGGTACACAGCCGATCCAGCGCGTCCGCGTTCCCGCCGTTGATGTACAAGTCAACGAGTCGCTGGACAACCTCCTTGTTCAGTTGCTCGTCACGCACCACGTCCAGATCGGTGAAAGTCGGCATCCCGCCACAGAGCGCCACAAGCTCCTGGAAGATCCGGTCCGTCTCCGGAAGGTTGGAGTTCTTCATCGCCTCCTCGTAGGAAGGGAACTCCACGATCTCGACGACGTGATTCCGGTCCGAGCGGTCCTGGCCCACCATCGCGTGGGTAGCCGTCCGCTTGCCCTTCGTGGCATCCGCCCACGATTCCATCAGCCGGTTCACCTCATCGAGGCGGTCCGTCCGGAAGTCGATCACCTGCACGAACGTCATGACGCTCATCTCCCAGCTTGCCGGAGCGTCCCTACGAATCCAGGCTAGGCCCGCAAACGACCACTGTCGCGGCACACCTCTGGACCACCGGGCACTGCAGCCCTGATCCCATCAGCAGCCAGCGGAACGCCCCCGCACGGCCACCCGCGTACGCAGGGAGGAGTTGTCGAACCGCTTGTACCGGCCGAAAGGCACGGAACCATCCCCGCGTGCGCGGGGGAGCAGCCGACGCCGCCGAGTAAGGAGCAGCATGGAGGGACCATCCCCGTCGACGCCCTCCTGGCCGCCGGGGGACCATTCCCGTGTGCGTGGGGATGGCCCCAATCCTCCCGCCGTTGTCTACGACGGTGAGGGGTGCTCCCCGCACACGCGGGGATGGTCCCATCCTCTCCCAGCTCTTCCTCGCCGCAGCGCTGTGCTCCCCGCGCACGCGCGGATGCTGGGTAGGCCTGGAGGCCCGCCCAGGGCGGGGGACGGTCGGTCACACGGGGTGGTGGTGCTTGAGAATGGGCGTCGCCGCCGCGCCGCGTCGGCGGCTCAGTTTCGGTGGAAGCGGTCTTGGGCGGCTAGGACTTCGTCGCCGTGGGTGTCGGCCCAGGCGGCGAGGGCGCGGATCGGGCTCAAGAGGGCCGTGCCTGCCGTGGTCAGGGTGTAGTCGACGCGGGGTGGTGCTTCCGCGTAACGGCGGCGGTGTACAAGGCCGTTGTACTCCAGGCGGCGCAGCGTCTCGTTGAGGACCTTCGGGCTGATGCCGCCGATCCGGTCCAGTACTGCGCGTGGGCGCATCGAGCCGTTCTCCCCCAGCGCGTAGACGACGCTGTCCCACGTGTTGGCCAGGATCTCGAAGGCGATCCGCGCCCGGCAGTCCGCTGCGAACGGGTTGCCGCCCATGGCGTCCACGTCAGGGCCCTCGTGCAGTTCTGCCATGGGGATAATCCTGCCGTGCTCGACGCATACCTGGCGGTGTGTATCGACCCGCCTAACGTCTCGGGCATGACATTCGACAACAGCACGAGCTCCGCCCACACGGACGTGAGCAGGGCGATGTGCATCGGAACCCTCGGCACCGGCGCCATGTCGACGGCCCTGGGCGGTGCCTGGGTTCGCGCCGGGCACGCGGTCATGGTCGGCGGCCGGAACCCCGCCTCCGCCGCCGCCACGGCCGCGCGCATCGGGGCGGCCGCGCACGGCATCCTGGCCGAGGCGGCGGGCTTCGGCGAGGCGGTACTGTTCGCGCTCCCCGCCGATGTCGCACCCGGCGTGGCCAAGGAGCTGTCGCCGGAACTCACCGGACGTGCGGTTCTGGACTGCACGGTTCCGATGCGGCCGTCCGCCGACGGTCCCGTGCTCACCACCACCGGCGACCCAGACTCCAACGCCACGCGCATCGCGACGGCCGCGCCCGAATCGCACGTCGTCAAGGTGTTCGGCGTCTGCCACGAGAGCATCTGGACGCTGCCACGGCCGACCTTCGAGGGCGCGCCGCTTGCCGTGCCGTACTGCACGGACAACACAGATCAAGCAGCCTCGCTGACAGAGGAGTTGATCACTTCCATGGGCTGCGATCCGCTGCCGCGCGGCGGGTTGGATCGGGCGGCGCTGCTGTAGGCGGCGGCCGTCTTCGCGATCGGCGTGTGGTGGGCCGGGCACGAGGCTCGGCACGTCTTCCCCTCCCCCGCGCTGGCGCCCGGCGCGGTCGACGACTGAGTATCCGACCGGCCGAGGGACGCTGCAGGTGGAGCCTCGCCGGAGCTGGAGGTCATCAGGTGACCGCCGGCTCGGCGCCGGGGCCGGTCATGAGTGGGGCGCCCGCCCTCGGCGTGAGGCGAGCGAGGCGCGAGGCGGGCCATGGCCCACACACCCGCAGCGGTCCGCACAGTCGGCTACTGCTGTCGCCCGGCAGCAACGCCGCCAGGCACCGGACGAGCGGCGGCTGTGCGCGGGGCCAGTAGGAAGGACAGCAGCAGCAACGCCGCTGCGGTGAGCGGTACGTAGGCGACGCCGAGCGTTCCGATGACCGCCCCACCGGCCGCGGCGGCGACTGCCGTGCCCAGATACAGACCGCAGATGTTCAGAGCGAGCGCGGTCATTCCGGCGTCCGGCCCGGCGGCTGCGAGGATGGCGCCCTGTACGGGCGGGTTGAGCGCCCAGGCGACGACGGCCCAGCAACCGACGACAAGCGCGAGCACGTACCGGCTGTCCGTACCGGCGAACGCGACGGCGGCGGCGAGCAGCAGGGCCAGCGCGTGCCCGGCAAGCGTGCGGCGCAGGGCTCGCCGGGGTCCCCCGGCGTCGGAGGCCCGCCCGGCGAGGAGTGCTCCCGCCAGGCCGGCGACACCGACGAGGAGCAGTACGGCCGACAGGAGGCCGTACGAGGGGCCCGCCACCTCGGCCGTGTACGGGCCCAGGTAGGTGTAGAACATCAGCCCGCCGCTCGCCGCCAGGAACGTGGTCGCCACCAGACGCAGGACCGCGCCGTCCCGCAGCGGCGCGAGCCGCGCCCGTAGTGGCGCGGGTGCGGTACCAGGGACGTCAGGGGCCGTGAGTAGCAGTCCGACCGCGGCGATCACGCCGATGGCCGCGATCAGCCAGAACGTCGCCCGCCACCCGAAGGCGCCGCCCAGCCACGCCCCCAGCGGAACGCCGCTGAACAGCGCGGTGGTCATGCCGGCCGTCACCAGCCCCAGGTAGCGTCCCTGGGCGCCTTCCGGTGCGCCGGCCGCCGCGGTGGCGAAGGCCGCCGCGGTCACCACGGCCGCGCAGAGGGCGGCGGCGACACGGGCGGCCATGAGGAACCAGTAACCGGGGGCGACCGCCGCCGCCACGTTGGCCACGGCGAACAGACCGAGCCCGACGATCAACACCGTGCGTTTTGGCAGGCGTTCGCAGGCCATGGACAGCGTGGGGGCACCCACCGCGTAGACCACGGCGAACGAGGTGACCAGCTGTCCGGCGGCCGAGACGCTCACCTCCAAGTCCACGGCGACGGCGGGCAGGACTCCCGCGATCACGAACTCGTCGGTGGCCGTGGCCAGCAGTGTCAGGAACAGGATGTACAGCCAGCCCGGCAGGGGGGCGCTTCGCATCGGTCGACTACCTCCGTGGGACGCGACGGTCTGCCGCACGGTAGGTCGTGACACCGGTGTCAGGGTCAAGCGTCGGTGCTGCTCAGCGACCGCGCGAAGTCCTCCGGGCTGCTGGCTCCCGCCCGCAACCGGGCGATGCGCGCGACGAGTTCGGTGCGGTGCCGCCGCAGTTCCGCCGCCCTCGCTTCCACGACCGCGAGCCGCTGTTCGTACACGACCAGTACCTCGTCCGGACCGTCGTCACAGGCCAGGAACTCCTCGGTCTTCATGTCCAGGCAGGGCACCACCACCCGGATATCCTCCACCGTGAGGCCGGCCGCGAGCAGCGCGCGGACGTTGAGCACCCGGTTGACCGCCTGTTCGCCGTACTCCCGCCAGCCCTTGCTGGTACGCGCCGCCTCAAGCAGTCCCTGCTGTTCGTAGTAGCGGATCGAACGACGGCTCGCCCCGGTCCGGTCCGACAACTCTCCGATCTGCACGGTCCCTCCCTCACTTCTGCCTGCTGGATCCACGGTACGGACGACTGTCCGCGAGCCGCCCCGGCGCCTCCGCGTGATCGCCCGGTGGTGGAGGCGTGCGGGGTCGAGACTCAGAGGAGTGGAACGTTGCGGTTGGTCGGCGGCCGGTCCTAGAGTTGATCAGGTGACTGCCGGGTCGGCCATGGGCCAAACACGAACAGGGCACCCGGCCTCGGCGTGAGCGCGAGGCGGGCCAGAGCCCCGCCCCCTCTCCGTGTCTTCTCAACCGCCGTCCGCACGTGACGGCTCCCTGCCAACTGACGGGCACCTCGAGGAACCGGAGCGACCAACCGCCATGCCACACGACCCACAGCAGAACGCGTCCGCCACCGAACCGTCGGCGTCCGCCGTCCAGTTGAACCACACCGTCGTCTACGCCACGGACCGGCAGCGGTCCGCGCAGTTCCTCGCCACCATCCTGGGGCTGGAGGTCGGCGCGCCCTTCGGGCCGTTCCTCCCGGTCGACCTGGGCAACGGCGTGACGCTCGACTACTACGAACTACGCGACGAACCGGTCCAGTCGCAGCACTACGCGTTCCTCGTTCCCGAGGAGCAGTTCGACGCCATGATCGCGCGCCTGGAGTCGGCCGACGTCACCTACTACGCCGACCCCGGCCACACGGAACCCGGCCGGACCAACAACCTGTTCGGCGGTCGGGGCGCCTACTTCGACGACCCGGACGGCCACAACCTGGAGATCATGACCCGGCCGTACGCACGCCCCTGAGGGGCAGAGTGGTCGCGAGGGCCCCGCCGGCCGGCGGAGCTCGCCGGGCCGGCGGGGCCCTCGTCCTCATGTCACGCTCACCAGGCGGCGGGGAGGCGTTCCGGGAGGCGCTTCATGAAGTTCGTCCGCCACACCAACTGCTCGGTCGGCACGGCGAGTCGGACCGTCGGCAGGCGTTCGAGAAGCACGCCAAGGGCGATCTCGGCGTGCTTCCTGCCGAGGGCGGTGGCCGGGCAGTAGTGCTGCCCGCCACCGAAGGAGAGGTGCGTGTGGGCGTTGTCGCGCGCCGGGTCGAAGTCCATCGGGTCGGGGAACTGGTCGGGGTCGTGGTTGGCCGCCTCGACCAGGACCAGTACCAGCTCGCCCTTCCGGATCAGGGTGTCGCCGAGTTGGACGTCCTCCGTCGCGAGGCGGGGCAGTCCGTCCGCGATCGACAGGTTCACCCGCAGGATCTCGTCGAGCGCGCCGGGCGTGACGCCGTCCCGCTCGAGGGCCTGCCGGACGTCCGGCCGCGTCAGCACCGACACGATGGCCATGGTGAGGAAGCCGGCCGTGGAGATCACCCCGGCGCCGAACAGCGTGACGCCGACCGTCGCCAGCATCTCGTCCGTCAGATGGGCGTACTCCGGGTCCCCGCGCAGCGCGGCGAGGTCGGCCATCAGGCCGGTGGTGGCGGGGTCGTCCAGACGCTCGACCATGTACGCGATGTCGCGGTCCCAGTTGAGCTTGGCGGCCTCGATCGGGTGCGGCGAGTTCATGAACGCGATCGGCAGGCTGCGCATGAGCCTCGCCCCGTCGGCCTCGGGGATGCCGAGGATGTGGCAGTGCATGTCGGCCGAGTAGGGGTCGGCGAAGTCGGCCCGCAGGTCGGCGGGCGCGCCCTCGGCGACCAGCGCGTCCAGCAGCCGCCCGGCCTGACCGCTCATCCACTCCACCAAGCCCGGTGCCTTCGGGTTGAGCGCCTTGAGCACGGCACGGCGCAGCCCGGCGCCGGTGATGTTGCCCATGTTGTTCACTACTTCGGGCGGAATCGTCAGCGCGTACTGGCGCGGAGCGCCGGGTGCGGAGGTGTCCTTGAGCGAGAAGACCGGATCCTCCAGCACACGTTTGCACAGCGGGTAGGAGGACACCAGCCACGCCTCGGACCCGGCGATCGTGCGGACCTTCCGCACCGGTTCCGCGCGCAGCTCCTCGATCTCGGCGGGGAGCCGCAGACCGTTCCAGTCGAAGGGGAACGCGGGCAGGTCGGCCGATGCCGCGCTCGCCGGGCATGCGGTGGTCGCGGTGATGGTCATGCGGCTGCCTCCTCGGCGGCGGGGGTCAGGATGCCGTGACCCTGGTTGCGGGAGGCGCGCAGTCCGGCGCCCCGGGAGTAGATCAGGTCCGCCAGCGGCAGCGCCTGGTGGTAGCAGTTCAGCGAGGAGGGCACGGAGAAGATGGCGGGGCTGTCGAGGAAGAGCGGCACCTCGGCGCACACGTACGCGCGGCATACCGCGCGCTGCTGCTCGGTGATCGGCTCCTCGGGTCGGAGTTTCCCGTCAAGGAAGATCTCGGCCAGTTCGTCGCAGATGGATTTGAACTCGCTGTCGTGCTCCAGTAGTTCACCGACCTCGGCGTGTAGCCGCCGGTACGCCGTGTTGTCCGTCAACGCCGACACCGGCCGGGCCCGGAGCCTCCTCCCCGACGGGTCGGCGGCCGCCGCGGCGTTGGTGACCTTCGCCCGGACGCCCCGGATGTTCTTCACCGCCTTGCGCCGCGCCGCGTCGGGGGCGTATCCCAACGCCTCGTACATGGCGGCCACGTGCAGGTCGGTATAGACGAGGTCGACCTGGCCGAAGTGGTCAAGCCCCCAGCGGGCCAGCGCGTTGACGCGCTCGGCGGAGAAGAAGCTGTTGCCGGGCGAGACGCCGATCACGGCGTGGTCGCCTGCCGCCGCGATGACGCGGCAGTGGTCGGTGTACGGGCGACAGCGGATGGTCTCGGCTGGGGCGATCGTCGCCTGAGTCAAGATCAGTATCCTCATCGGGCCACTAGTCCCAACGGAGCCCTGCGCTCCGGGTGTGGCGACCGCGACGCCGCAACGTTACTGCCCAAACGCGTGCTGTCACCGATCAGCGATCGACTTGGCCGAAAATCACCCTCCACGATACGGAAAACCACGAAACGAGGCGAAGCGCGCCACCGCCAGCACCGGGATCCCGAGGTCATCCGCCAACGCCGTCTGGCCCATGATCCGCGACCAACCTCCTTGGCCTCCTGGCATGGGCGCAGCTGCCGCACCCCCTCTCCGGCCGGCTTGGTACAACCTCGTCATGACGTTCCGATTCACCGCTCGCGTCGCCAGCGCAGAAGTCGACCCCGACGGCTACTTCATCGAGGCCGGCCTCGCGACAGCAGGAACGGCTGTGGCTTCTTCCTGTCGTTCATGGCGGGAGAGGAAGAACCCGACGACCAGGAGATCGCCCTGGGAATGGACACTCGCTGTCTGGTCACGGCGGGGCAAGGAACGGCCTATGGCTGCGTGCGCGAAGCCGTCTTGGAGGGCAATATCCTTCGCGTCGTGCTGGATCCCGAGGCACTGGGAAGCCCTCGGCTGGAGGACAACGGAATCGAGGCCGTCATCGAGGCACCTGCCCAGGACGTGGCCCGGTTCCGGGAAACCCTCGCTCAGGTGCTCGCCTAAGGGAGGACGGACGCCTTGCCTACTCGAGTAGCCGTCTGATCCGACGAAACGAGTGCAAGGTTCGCGGCTCTCCATTTGTTGTCCCGTGATCAACTGCAGGTCATCAGAATGCGCGCTCCTCCGCGCCCTGCCGGCAACGACGCCTTGGAGCGCACGCATTCCCTGACCGCAACAATCTCGCTGCGACCTGCTGACCAGCAGAGAGCTGCCCCAAGCCCGCAGGAGCCACGGGCTGCGTGCCGCCGCTGGATCATCATCTGATAGACCAGCCGCGGAAGCTGACAGGCTGACACCACCGCCATCCCCATCCCGAGGAAAGCAGTATGAACGGCGTTGACGAGCGCGACCTCGATGAGGCCATCGCTACGGCCTTCAAGGCACTCAAGAGTGCTGTCGACACCCACAGTGAGAAGAGCATCCAGATGTACAGCCAGGCGCTGCGAGCATTGGTGGAGTTGCGCCGGGAGGTCGCCTCCGGGAACGGCACCTGAGACGCCGCGTCTTCGTCGATTGCCGGGCCGTCGTCAGCGGCGGCATCACGTCAAACGGCCGTGGGCCGTGCCTTCCGAGGTGGAAGGCACGGCCCACGGCCCCATGCGCGGCCCAAGTCAGTCGGATTGGTGGCTGACCTGCGGGCTTCTTAGATGTCGAAGTAGAGCTCGAACTCGTGGGGGTGGGGGCGGAGCTGCATGGGGGCGATCTCGTTGGTGCGCTTGTAGTCGATCCAGGTCTCGATCAGGTCGGAGGTGAAGACACCGCCGGCCTGCAGGTACTCGTTGTCCTCTTCGAGGGCGTCGAGGACGGCCGGGAGGGAGGTCGGGACCTGCGGGACGCCCGCGTGCTCCTCGGGGGCGAGCTCGTAGAGGTCCTTGTCGATCGGCTCGGCCGGCTCGATCTTGTTCTTGACGCCGTCCAGGCCCGCCAGGAGGAGGGCGGCGAAGGCCAGGTACGGGTTGGAGGAGGGGTCCGGGGCGCGGAACTCGACGCGCTTGGCCTTCGGGTTGGCACCCGTGATCGGGATGCGCATCGCGGCGGAGCGGTTGCGCTGGCTGTAGACCAGGTTGACCGGGGCCTCGAAGCCGGGGACCAGGCGGTGGTAGGAGTTCACCGACGGGTTGGTGAAGGCCAGCAGCGACGGGGCGTGCTTGAGGATGCCGCCGATGTAGTAGCGGGCGGTGTCGGAGAGGCCCGCGTAGCCCTGCTCGTCGTAGAAGAGGGGCTCGCCGCCGCTCCACAGGGACTGGTGGACGTGCATGCCGGAGCCGTTGTCACCGAAGATCGGCTTGGGCATGAAGGTCGCGGTCTTGCCGTTGCGCCAGGCGACGTTCTTCACGATGTACTTGAAGAGCATCAGGTCGTCGGCGGCGGCCAGCAGGGTGTTGAACTTGTAGTTGATCTCCGCCTGGCCGGCGGTGCCGACCTCGTGGTGCTGGCGCTCGACCTGGAGGCCGGCGGCGTTCAGCTCCAGGCTGATCTCGGCGCGCAGGTCGGCGAAGTGGTCGACCGGCGGGGCCGGGAAGTAGCCGCCCTTGTAGCGGACCTTGTAGCCGCGGTTGCCGCCGTCCTCGATGGCGCCGGTGTTCCAGGCGCCGGCCTCGGAGTCGATGTGGTAGTAGCCCGCGTTGGCCTTGGTCTCGAAGCGCACGTCGTCGAAGACGTAGAACTCGGCCTCGGGACCGAAGTAGGCGGTGTCGGCGATGCCGGAGGAGGCGAGGTAGGCCTCGGCCTTCTTGGCCACGTTCCGGGGGTCGCGGCTGTACTGCTCGCCGGTGATCGGGTCGTGGATGAAGAAGTTGATGTTGAGGGTCTTGTCCCGGCGGAACGGGTCGAGGCGGGCCGTCGACAGGTCGGGGACGAGCGCCATGTCGGACTCGTGGATGGCCTGGAAGCCGCGGATCGAGGAACCGTCGAACATCAGGTTCTCGGCCGGGTCGAAGGTCTCGGCCGGAACCGTGAAGTGCTGCATGACACCCGGCAGGTCGCAGAAGCGGACGTCGACGAACTTCACGTCGTTGTCCGCCAGGTACTTCTTGGTCTCGTCGGCGTTCTGGAACATCCAAGTCCTCCTAGGCCCGCCGCGAGGGGACGGGGTTTGCAGCTCTTGTCGCAGTACCAGTGCGGTGGCCTGCTGGCACGACCCTAGGCACCGGGCATTTCTCGGGCATGACCCACTTGTTTCGCCGATGTTAACCAGCCGGGGCGGCGCCGGGCGGTCATCGCGCCGGTGGGTCGCGGCTGCGTACGTTCGACGGGCGTTCGACGGGCGTTCCAGGGGAGAGGTGGGGCGTTCTTGCTGGTGGTGGCGGTGGGCGGCCGGTGGAGGTCGGGTGGGCGCGGGGCGCGCGGGCCGGCGCGTTACCGTTGACGGGTGGACAAGAGGCAGGTAGTAGGTTCGTGGCTTTCCGGTCCCCGCGCGGCGGCCGAGCAGATGGGCGTCGACTTCGGTTACCGGGGTGAGCGGCTGGGTCTGCCGGAGAGCGGACCGGGCTCGGTGGCGTCGGTGGGCCGGCGGTTCGGCGCCGTGTTCATCGACTGGTTCCTGTGTCTGATCATCGCGTTCGGTCTGCTGAGCGCCGGCGACTCCCGGTCGACGAGCAACTGGACGCTTGTGGTGTTCGGTGTGATGACGTTCCTGATGGTCGGCACGCTCGGCTTCACGCCCGGTAAGCGGCTGCTGGGGCTGCGGGTGATCGGCGTGGACGGCGGCCGGCTGACCGTGCCGCGGGTCGCCGTTCGGACGGCGCTGTTGCTGCTGGTGATCCCGGCGCTGGTGTGGGACCGGGACACGCGCGGTCTGCACGACCGGGTCTCGGGCGCGGTGCAGATCCGCTTCTAGGAAGCGGAGGCTTCCCCCCTCCCAGGCAGCGCCGGGCCGCAGTCGCCTGCACCCGTCCTTCCGCCGGCTCGCCGCGCCCTGCCGACTCCGCCGCGCCCTGCCGGCGGCGTCCCGGCTGCCGGCTCGCCGCGCTACGTGCTCTGCCGGCGCCGCCCGCCACGTCTCGCCGCGGTCGCCTGACGGACGCGCGAAACGGGGTCGGGATGCACGGCATCGGCATGCGCTTGGGCAGCAGGCCCTCGGGGATCGTCATGTCGCGCATGAGGTCGCCCGGCGGTGTCCGCCGCCGCGTCTGCGGGCGCGGGGTGCGCGGGGTTGGGTTGTGTACAAAGCGGTGGGGGCCGCGTCTCAGCGGGGCGGCGCCTTCGGCATGCGCATGCCCTTGGGCATCGGGCCCTTCGGGATCGGCATGTTGCTCATCAGGTCGCCGACGGCCCGCAGGCGGTCGTTCACCTCGGTGACCTGGCCGCCGACCAGGACGCGCGGCTTCTTGATGATCGTGGCGCGCAGCTTGCGCAGCGGCACCTGGTCCTCGCCGTTGCCCACCACGACGGTGTGCACGGGGATGTCGCCGAGCAGCCTGGCCATCTTCTTCTTCTCGGCCGCCAGCAGGCCGCGCAGCCGGTTGGGGTTGCCCTCGGCCACGAGGACCACGCCAGGCTTGCCGACGACGCGGTGGACGACGTCCTGGCTGCGGTTGATGGCCACCGCGGGGGTGACGTTCCAGCCGCGGCCGATCCGGTCGAGTACCGCCGCCGCGGCGCCCGGCTGGCCTTCCATCTGGCCGAAGGCGGCACGTTCGGCACGCCGGCCGAAGATGATCGCCGTGGCGAGGAAGGCCAGCAGGAAGCCGAGGATGCCCAGGTAGACCGGGTGTCCGATCAAGAAGCCGATGCCGAGAAGGACACCGAAGGTGACCAGCGCGACGCCGAGCAGGATCAGCCCGATCCAGCGGTCGGCCCGCTTGGTCATCTTGTAGGTGAGGGCGATCTGTTTCAGTCGCCCGGGGTTCTCGGATTTTTCCTTCCTCGCCATAAGGGGAAGTTTACGTGCCGGTGGAGGTACCTTCAGCCGCGGCCTCCAGGACGTGGGCGGCCTCACTGCGGGCGCGGGCCCGGCTGCGGTTCTCCACGACGGCGGACCAGGCGTTGCGGCGGGCGGTGCGCTGGCCGGATTCCAGCAGCAGGCCCTCCAGGACGCGCAGGGTCTCGGCGAGGCGGGGACGGACGGGAGTGACTTCCCGCATGGCGGTTTCCCTTTCGGCGGCGTGAGCGACGAGCAGGGCGTGATGAGCGGTGTGTGCACACATCGTCACCGAATGGTGTTACCACCGGATGTCATGACGGTCAAAACGACAGAAACGATTTTGCGTCAGTAGGTCCGCAGGGCCGGAGGTGACCGCCCACGGAGTCCCCAGACGACCGGGGGCCGCCGACGCGTGTGGCG
>NZ_VJYK02000107.1 GCF_007097205.2 Streptomyces alkaliterrae | reverse complement strand
GGCCCGGCGCGGCGGCACGGGCTGACTGCGGGGTTCGGGCTGGAACCGCGGGCTTGCGCGGGCCAGGAACGCTCGGGTGAATCTGGGGCTCCTCGGAGCTATGAGGCATGGTGAGTTGTCTATCAAACGCCGAGGCGCGGGGCATCGGCGGGTTGCGTGGAAACGGCCCCCGTGGCGGGCTCCCCGTCTCCGTCGGAGGCGGCGGAGAAGAAGTCCAGTTGGCCGTCGGTCGCCGTCGGCCGACCCGCTGCCCCACGGGGCGCTGGGATCTCGGCCGGGTCGAGCGGCCTGACCTTCTTCAGATGCCGCCACCGAGGCAGGGCGTCCAGGTAGGACCAGGACAGTCGGTGGTGCGGCGTCGGCCCCAGCTCGGCCAGGGCCGCCTTGTGCACGGGCGCAGGATAGCCCGCGTTGGCGTCAAAGCCGAACTCGGCGTGGTCCGCGCCCAGTTCGGCCATGAGGGCGTCGCGGCGCACCTTGGCGAGAACGGAGGCCGCAGCCACCGCGACACAGCTGATGTCGCCCTTCACCACCGTGCGCACACGCCAGGGCTCGCCGAGATAGTCGTGCTTGCCGTCGAGGATCACCGCGTCGGGTCGCACCGGCAGCGCCTCCAGGGCGCGGACGGCGGCCAGCCGCAGTGCCGCCGTCATGCCCAGCTCGTCGATCTCCTCGGGCCCGGCGTGGCCCAGGGCATGGGCGGTGACCCAGTCGGCGAGCACCTCGGCCAGTTCCTCCCGCCGCCGGGCGGTCAGGAGCTTGGAGTCGGTCAGACCCTCCGGTGGTCGGCGCAGACCGGTCACGGCGGCGCAGACTGTCACGGGGCCGGCCCATGCGCCACGGCCGACCTCGTCGACACCGGCGATGACCTTCGCTCCGGTAGTCGCCCTCAGCGACCGCTCGACGCGATGTGTGGGTGGGTCGTACGGCACACCGCTCAGCCTACTCGGCCGGTGTCGCCGCCTCACCGGGGGCCCACCCGGGCAGTGGTTCGGTGCGGCGGTCCCATTCCTCGGGCGGTCGGCCGTCGAGGCCGGAGGCGAGCACTCCGCCGACGATCGCGCAGGTGGTGTCGACGTCGCCGCCGGCGGTCGCGGTCGCCCAGACGGCTTCGGCGAAGTCGCCGCCGTGCCGGGCGGCGGCCCACAGCGCGAACGGCACGGTGTCGTGAGCGCTGGTACGCCGGCCGCAGCCCAGCACGGCGGCCACGGTGGCGACGTCGCCGTAGTCGAGCATGTCGCGGGCCCGACGCAGTCCGGCCTGGACGGCGCTGCGGGGCACCAGCTCCACCACCGCGTCCAGCAGGCGCGGCCCCTCCTCCGCCCGCCACCGCAGGACCCCGGCACGCAAGGCGGCCGCCGCGGCCACCGCCATCGCGCCGCACACGGCCTCCCGGTGCTGGTGGGTGACAAACGCCGAGCGCTCGGCCTCGGCCGCGGCGCGCTCGGCGTCGTCGGCGAACCAGGCGCCGAGCGGTGCGACACGCATGGCGGCCCCGTTGCCCCAGGAGCCGTGTCCGTCGAAGAGCGCGGAGGCCAGCTCGCGCCAGTCGGCGCCTTCCTGCCGGATCTGCCGCAGCATGCGGTTGACGGCCGGCCCGTAGCCCCGGTCGAAGTCGTGCCGCCGGGCGAAGGAGGCGGCGAGTTCGTCCTGGTGGACGGCTCCCCGCTCGGCGAGTACGGCGACGACGGACGCTGCCATCTCGGTGTCGTCCGTCCACTGCCAGGAGCCGGGCGGCACCTCGCGCCGGTGGAGGAGCGGATAGTTGGTGGGCACGAAGAACTGCGAGCCCAGGGCGTCCCCGACGGACAGCCCGCGCAGGCTCGCCATCGCTCGGCGGTGACGGACGGGGTCTACGGTCATCGTGCCGGAAACTCTATCCCGAGCTGTCCACATCGGTCAGTCGATGGGCGGTGGGTTCTCCGGTGGCCGGTGGGGGCGCATGGTTCCGGCGATCACAGCATCTCGTAGGACTCAGGCTGGCACCAGCGCTCGAAGGGCCGGTCGAGGTGGTAGCGACCGTCGACACCGAGGAGCAGCGCCCGTGTCTCCGCGTTGTCCGGGTTCGACAAGGACTCGAACTCGGCGACACTCCAGTGCATCCAGCGCATGCAGAACAGCCGCATGGTGAGTCCGTGGGTGACCAGCAGGACGTTCGGCGGGTGGTCGGGGGACTCGAAGCTGCGCCACAGGCTCTCCAGGAACGCGCCGACCCGGTCGTACACGTCGGCGCCGGACTCGCCCTGGGCGAACCGGTAGAAGAAGTGCCCGTAAGCGTCTCGGGCGGCCTTCTGGCGGCGTACGTCGGCGCGGTCCTGCCAGTTTCCCCAGTCCTGCTCGCGGAGCCGGGGTTCCTCGCGCACTCTGGCGAGGGAAGGGTCCAGGCCGAGCATCCGGTACGTCTGGAGGGTGCGGCGGTAGGGCGAGACGTAGGCGGAGACCCGTTCACCGCCGAAAAGCTCCCGCAGCCGCTCACCGGCCATGATGGCCTGACTGCGGCCCCGGGCGCTGAGGGCCAGCGCGTGGTCGGGCACGCGCTCGTAGACGGAGTCGTCGACGTTGCCCTCGGATTCCCCGTGCCGCAGGAGGACGATGCGACGTGGACGTGCCATGACTCCAGCGTAGCCGCGGCGATGCGGGCGGTCAGACCGGGCCGGTCCTGGCCTCGACCGTCCATGCCGGCTCCAGGTCGATGACGTCGCCGTCCACGGCGGCCAGGTCGGCGAGGGTCTGGGCGCGCAGCGCCAGGCGCTCGAGCCGCTCGACGCGGTACTTGCCGTGTTCGGCCCGCGAGTCCCACATCGACAGCACCAGGAACTCGTCCTCGCTCGCCGCCTGGGCGAACAGTCCGCGCAGCATCCCCGGCGAGCCGGCCATCGCCGGGTTCCAGACCTTCTCCTGCATGTGGGTGTAGTTGTCCACGCGGTCGTGGTGCACGGTGCAGTGCGCCACTCTCAGCAGGTCGGCGCCGGTGAACTCGGGGCGGAAGCCGGTCTTGACGTCGAAACGGTGCTCGAAGAGCAGCGCCCGCAGGTCCCGGTAGGTGCCGACCTGAGCGGCGTGCAGGCGGTCATGGGAGCGGGCCATGAAGGAGTCGTAGAAGGAACGGCTCTCCCAGAAGCCGAACAGGTGGGCGGTGCCGGGCCTGGACCGGCTCCAGCCGCCGCCCTGCCCGCGGAACCCGGGTTCGCCGAGCAACCCGGCCCACTTCCGCTGCGCGCGTTCGAAGCCGCGACGGTCGGTCACCACACACCGCATCCACTTGACCAGCACCGCGCCATGGTACGGCCATCCGGGTCACCGATCGTCCTACTTCCCGACGCCGACCGACGCCGACCGACGCCGACCAACGCCGTGCGACGCCGACCGAGCGACGCCGACCGACCGACACCGAGCCGCGCCGCCCACGCCGACCGCCCGCGCTCGGCGTGGGGCAGGGCGCGCCGGAGGGGCGGCGACCGCCGTGGGTCGCCGCCCCTCCGGGCGTGGGCCGTGCCCTGATCAGGCCGTGCGTCAGCTGCAACCGCTGGTGGAGCCGCAGCCTTCGCAGAGGTAGCAGCTGCCGGCGCGGCGCATCTTGGTGCCGCAGGAGAAGCACAGCGGGGCGTCCGCGCTCAGCCCGAGCTGCATCTCCGCCAGCTCGGTGGAGTTGTGTGCCTGCGAGGGCGCCGCGGCGGGGGCGGCGGCCGGCTTCTCACTCTGGCGCGGCGCGGACTGCGCCAGACCCTCCACGTCGACGTCCTCGTCCGGCTCGTAGGAGCCGGTCTCCAGGTGCCGCTCACGCTCGGCGGCCGAGTGGATGCCGAGTGCGGAACGGGTCTCGAAGGGGAGGAAGTCCAGCGCCAGTCGGCGGAAGATGTAGTCCACGATGGACTGCGCCATCCGCACGTCCGGGTCGTCGGTCATACCGGCCGGCTCGAAGCGCATGTTGGTGAACTTCGAGACGTACGTCTCCAGCGGAACGCCGTACTGGAGGCCGACGGAGACGGCGATGGAGAAGGCGTCCATCATGCCCGCGAGGGTGGAGCCCTGCTTGGACATCTTCAGGAAGACCTCGCCGAGGCCGTCGTCCGGGTAGGAGTTGGCGGTCATGTAGCCCTCGGCGCCGCCGACCGTGAAGGAGGTGGTGATGCCGGGGCGGCCCTTGGGGAGCCGCTTGCGGACCGGGCGGTACTCGACCGTCTTCTCCGGCGCCTGCTCGGCGGGAGCGGTAGCGGTAGCGGCCTTGCTCTCCTCGTCCTTCTTCTTGGCGGAGAGCGGCTGGCCGACCTTGCTGTTCTCGACGTAGACGGCGAGCGCCTTGGTGCCGAGCTTCCAGCCCTGGAGGTAGATCTCCTCGACGTCCTCGACGGTGCTGGAGCTGGGCATGTTGACGGTCTTGCTGATCGCGCCGCTGAGGAAGGGCTGGGCGGCGGCCATCATCCGGACGTGGCCCATCGGGGAGATGGAGCGCTCGCCCATGGCGCAGTCGAAGACCTCGTAGTGCTCGGGCTTGAGGCCGGGTGCGTCGACGACGTTGCCGTGGTCGGCGATGTGCGCGACGATCGCCTCGACCTGCTCGGACTGGTAGCCCAGTCGCTTGAGCGCCTTGGGCACGGTGTTGTTGACGATCTGCATCGAGCCGCCGCCGACCAGCTTCTTGAACTTCACCAGCGCGAGGTCGGGCTCGACGCCGGTGGTGTCGCAGTCCATCATCAGGCCGATGGTGCCGGTGGGCGCGAGCACGCTGGCCTGCGCGTTGCGGTAGCCGTTCTTCTTGCCGAGCCGCAGTACGTCCTGCCAGGACTCGGTGGCGGCGGCCCAGACGGGGGTGTCCAGGTCGTCCATCCGGGTCGCGGCGTCGTTGGCGTCGGCGTGCTGGCGCATGACGCGGTTGTGCGCCTCGGCGTTGCGGGCGTAGCCGTCGTAGGGGCCGACGACACCGGCCAGCTCCGCGGAGCGGCGGTAGGAGGTGCCGGTCATCAGTGAGGTGATGGCACCGGCGAGCGCCCGGCCGCCGTCGGAGTCGTAGGCGTGGCCGGTGGCCATCAGCAGCGCGCCGAGGTTGGCGTAGCCGATGCCGAGCTGGCGGAAGGCGCGGGTGGTCTCGCCGATCTTCTCGGTGGGGAAGTCGGCGAAGCAGATGGAGATGTCCATCGCGGTGATGACCAGCTCGACGACCTTGGCGAAGCGCTCGGCGTCGAACGACTGGTTGCCCTCGTTGTCGTCCCGCAGGAACTTCATGAGGTTCAGCGAGGCGAGGTTGCACGAGGAGTTGTCCAGGTGCATGTACTCGCTGCACGGGTTGGAGGCGGTGATGCGGCCCGTCTCCGGCGAGGTGTGCCAGTGGTTGATGGTGTCGTCGTACTGGATGCCGGGGTCGGCGCAGGCGTGGGCGGCCTCGGCCATCTTGCGGAACAGCGCCCGGGCGTCGACCTCCTCGATCGTCTCGCCGGTGAGCCGGCCGCGCAGCGGGAACTTCCCGCCGGACTCGACGGCCTTCATGAAGGCGTCGTTGACCCGGACGGAGTTGTTGGCGTTCTGGTACTGGACGGAGGTGATGTCGTCACCGCCGAGGTCCATGTCGAAGCCCGCGTCGCGCAGCGCGCGGATCTTCTCCTCCTCCTTGACCTTCGTCTCGATGAAGGCCTCGATGTCCGGGTGGTCGACGTCGAGGACGACCATCTTGGCCGCGCGGCGGGTGGCGCCGCCGGACTTGATCGTGCCGGCGGAGGCGTCTGCGCCGCGCATGAAGGAGACCGGCCCCGAGGCGTTGCCGCCGGAGGAGAGCAGTTCCTTGGAGGAGCGGATGCGGGAGAGGTTCAGGCCGGCCCCGGAGCCGCCCTTGAAGATCATCCCCTCTTCCTTGTACCAGTCGAGGATGGACTCCATGGAGTCGTCCACGGACAGGATGAAGCAGGCCGAGACCTGCTGGGGCTGCTTGGTGCCGACGTTGAACCACACCGGGGAGTTGAACGCGAAGATCTGGTGCAGCACGGCGTAGGCCAGCTCGTGCTCGAAGATCTCGGCGTCGGCGGGCGACGCGAAGTACCCGTGCTCCTCACCGGCCTTGCGGTACGTCTTCACGACGCGGTCGATGAGCTGCCTGAGGCTCGTCTCCCGCTGCTCGGTGCCCAGGGCGCCGCGGAAGTACTTGCTGGTGACGATGTTCGCGGCGTTCACCGACCAGAAGTCGGGGAACTCCACGCCGCGCTGCTCGAAGTTGACCGAGCCGTCGCGCCAGTTCGTCATGACGACGTCGCGCCGCTCCCAGACGACCTCGTCGTACGGATGCACGCCGGGAGTGGTGTGGATGCGCTCGATGCGCAGCCCCTTGTTCGCCTTGCCGCCCTTGGCACGGGAACTCCGCGCCGGGCCGCTCGTCGTCTCAGTCATTCCGCCTCCCTGTGCGGGCATAACGCCCGATGTGCCCCGGTACTTCCCGGTTCACGGTTACTGTCTGGTCGCCGGCCGCGTCAGCGCGGGCCGGTCCTCTCGCGCGTGCGCGCGCCGTCAGCCGGCAGCGCTGGACTGCGGCCGACGCGCGGCGGCGGTGGCGGTCGCGGGGTCCTGATCGGAACCGGCCCCGCCGGTCCGCGCGGTTTCCCCGTCCGCCCGGGCGGACGGGGAAACCGTCCGCAACTCCTCGATCGCGGCCTCGAAGTCCTCCAGCGAGTCGAACGCCCGGTAGACGGACGCGAACCGCAGGTAGGCCACCACGTCCAGCTCCCGCAGGGGGCCGAGTATGGCGAGGCCGACGTCATGTGTGGACAGCTCGGCACTGCCGGTGGAGCGCACCGCCTCCTCGACCCGCTGGCCGAGTTGGGCGAGGGCGTCCTCGGTGACCGGGCGTCCCTGGCATGCCTTGCGCACTCCGGCGATCACCTTGTCCCGGCTGAAGGGCTCGGTGACGCCACTCCGCTTGATCACCGTCAGTGACGCGTTCTCCAGTGTCGTGAACCGACGGGAGCAGTGCGGGCACTGACGGCGACGGCGGATCGCGGTGCCGTCATCGGTGGTCCTGCTGTCGACGACGCGGCTGTCGGGGTGTCGGCAGAAGGGACAGTGCATCGCGTCCCACCCTCTCTCACCCTCGATGGCGCAGCATGATCCGACGGCTCCGAAGGCCGGTCGCCCAGCGGTCGGAACCAGCCCCCAGCATAGGCGATCCCCACCGCCGAAGAGCACGCGGGGACACAACCTGTAGGTGGCCGGGAGCTATGTAACCACTAGATCTGGGGGCGACTGGAGCAAACACGCGGTTTCGCGGTTTCGCGTGTCGCCGCGCCGCCCGGCCCGGAACGTACGAGAGAGTACCCCAGGCGACCCCGGGCACCGGCGTCCGGGAGGCACCGGGCAGCGGCGAGTCCGCGCCGCTGCCGGGCACCCCGCCGGCGGCCCCGCCGAGCACGCACCGCACCCCGAGAGACCGACGCCGCGCATACACCGCGCGGGCCGCGACCGGCAGGCGAACCCGCACATTTCACTCGAACGTGTGTTTGGCGCAACCTTTCGAAAGCAACTACCGTTGCCCGTAGGGAGAACCGTTTGAGAGGGGCCGACGTGACCACCACCGCAGACAGCGCAAGCATCGCCGCGCAACAGCGTCTCGACCGTTCCGGGAGGCCGGCGGAGCCACCCCGGCTCGGTCGCGCACCCGGTTCGCCCGTTCCGACCGAGACCGCGCCCGGCAAGCCGGGCCGGGCCCTGCCGGGCCGCCCCCCCGGCATCCGCGCGGACAGCAGCGGCCTCACCGACCGGCAGCGCCGCGTCATCGAGGTGATCCGCGACTCCGTACAGCGCCGCGGCTACCCGCCGTCCATGCGGGAGATCGGCCAGGCCGTCGGCCTGTCCAGCACCTCCTCCGTGGCCCACCAGCTGATGGCCCTGGAGCGCAAGGGCTTCCTGCGCCGCGACCCCCACCGGCCCCGGGCCTACGAGGTGCGCGGCTCCGAGACGCCGACGAGCACCCAGACGGCCACGGAGACGGCCGGCAAGCCCGCCGCGTCGTACGTGCCGCTGGTCGGCCGGATCGCCGCCGGCGGTCCCATCCTGGCCGAGGAGTCCGTCGAGGACGTCTTCCCGCTCCCCCGCCAACTCGTGGGCGACGGCGAGCTTTTTGTCCTCAAGGTCGTCGGCGACTCGATGATCGAGGCGGCCATCTGCGACGGCGACTGGGTCACCGTGCGCCGCCAGCCGGTCGCCGAGAACGGCGACATCGTCGCCGCCATGCTCGACGGCGAGGCCACCGTCAAGCGCTTCAAGCGGGAGGACGGCCATGTGTGGCTGCTCCCGCACAACGCGGCCTACCAGCCGATCCCCGGTGACGACGCCACCATCCTGGGCAAGGTCGTCGCCGTCATGCGCCGGGTCTGAGCGGCCAGCTCCCGAGCCGCCGGCCGGCGTACGGCGGCGGCCGGCACAGCCGCCGCTTGTCACGTGCGGTCCTCCCTACCGCCGGACCGGGCCCCGGGGTCCTTCTGCGCCTTCCCCGGGGCCCGCCTTCACGCAGGCGCGCACAGCGTCAGTCGGTCGCCGCCTTGCGGGCGGCCTCGTCGATCGCCGCCAGTGAGCGGCGCACCTGGTTGCGGTCCGTGGTGTACCAGAAGTCCGGCATCGAGGCCCGCAGGAACCCGCCGTAGCGGGCGGTGGCGAGACGGGGATCGAGCACGGCCACCACGCCCCGGTCGCCCGAGGCCCGGATCAGCCGCCCGGCGCCCTGCGCCATCAGCAGCGCGGCATGCGTCGCGGCCACCGCCATGAACCCGTTGCCGCCGGCCTCCTCCACGGCCTTCTGCCGTGCGCTGGTGAGCGGGTCGTCCGGGCGCGGGAAGGGCACGCGGTCCATCACCACGAGCTGACAGCTCGGGCCCGGCACGTCCACTCCCTGCCAGAGCGACAGCGTGCCGAACAGGCACGTACGGTCGTCGGCCGCGAAGCGCCGGATCAGCTCGCCCAGCGTCTCCTCCCCCTGCAGTAGCACGGGCAGGTCCAGGCGGCCGCGCAGCTCCTCGGCGGCCGCCTGGGCGGCCCGCATCGAGGAGAACAGCCCGAGCGTGCGCCCGCCGGCGGCCTCCACCAGCTCGGCCAGCTCCGCCAGCATGTCGCTCCGGCTGCCCTCGCGGCCGGGCGGGGACAGATGCCGGGCGACGTAGAGGATGCCCTGCTTGCGGTAGTCGAACGGCGAACCGACGTCGAGGCCGCGCCACGGCGGCAGCTCCCCGTCGTCCTGACCCTCCGGGCCGAGCCCGAGCGAGGCGCCCACGCCGTTGAAGTCGCCGCCCAGTTTGAGCGTCGCGGACGTGAGGACCACCGAGCGCTCGTGGAACAGCTTCTCCCGCAGCAGGCCGGACACCGACAGCGGGGCGACCCGCAACGAGGCGCCCCGGCGGTCGTCGCGCTCGTACCAGACGACGTCGTACTCGGACGCCGCGGCCACCCGCTCGGCCACGTCGTGGACGTTCTCCACGGAGGCCAGCGCCTGCTTCCGCACTGCGTCCTCGTCGGCCACCGACCGGTCCTTGGTGTCGCCGAGCGCGGTGATCGTCGCCCGGGCGGCGTCCCTCAGCAGGGCGAGCACATGGGCGAGATCCTCCGGGATCTCCTCCAGACGCCCGGGCAGCGCCAGTTCCATCAGCGCCTCGAAGCCGTCGGCGGCGTTCTGCAGCCGGTCGGCGATCTTCTCGTCGACCAGCTTGGCGGCTCGCCGCACCGCCCGGGTGACGCCGTGCGGGGTCAGCTCTCCGGTCGCCACCCCGGTGACCCGGGAGACCAGCTCGTGCGCCTCGTCGACGATCAGGACCTCGTGCGGCGGCAGCACCGGGGCGCCCTCGATCGCGTCGATCGCCAGCAGCGCGTGGTTGGTGACGATCACCTCGGCCAGCTTGGCCCGCTCGCGCGCGGCCTCCGCGAAGCACTCGGCGCCGTAGGCGCACTTGGAGGCACCCAGGCACTCCCGGGAGGACACCGAGACCTGCCCCCAGGCGCGGTCCGACACCCCGGGGGTGAGGTCGTCGCGGTCCCCCGTCTCCGTCTCGTCCGCCCAGTCCCGCAGCCGCAGCAGGTCCTTGCCGAGCTTGCTGGAGGGTCCCGAGGCGGCCCTCGCGGCGGCCTCGTAGGGGTCGAAGAGGCTCGGCTCGTCCTCCTGCGGCGCCCCCTCGTGCAGCCGGTGCAGGCACAGGTAGTTGGACCGCCCCTTGAGCATCGCGAACGCGGCCCGGCGGCGCAGCAGCGGATGCAGCGCCTCCACGGCCCGGGGCAGGTCGCGCTCGACGAGCTGGCGCTGAAGGGCGAGCGTCGCCGTGGCGACCACGACGCGCTCGCCCTGCGCCAGCGCCGGCACCAGATAGCCCAGGGACTTACCGGTGCCGGTACCGGCCTGGATGAGCCGGTGGCTGCCCTCCTCGACCGCCTCGGCCACGGCCTCCGCCATGGCGACCTGGCCGGGCCGTTCGGTGCCGCCGACCGAGGCGACGGCGGCCTGGAGGAGGTCGGTCAGGTCTGGTCTGCCGGGTGTTGTGCTCATAGGGAAGCAACCTTACGCGCCGCCACCGACACCCACCGCCCGGTCACCGGACGCCCGCTCGGATCACGCCACCGGCCCAGGCGCCACCGGTCCGGGCGCCGCCGCCCCAGTCGCCACCGGCCCAGTCGCCACCGCCCCAGTCGCCACCGGCCCAGGCGCCGCCGGCCCGGGTACCGGGCCCAGGACAGCGGGCGCGGTCCGGCTCACGGCAGGTGCAGCGGGTTCGGCACCGAGCCGTCGACGACCGCGTGCGGGCGTCCCGGCCGGTCCCGGTAGCCGTCGGCGTGCAGCCGGTTGCGGTTCAGGCACAGCCGTCCGATGCGCGGGGTGAGCAGGTCGAACAGTTCGTAGCGCGGCTTCAGCTCGGGGAAGCGCCGCTGGTGGCGCAGTACGGTCTCGCGCACCAGCGACCAGAACTCCCGCTCCGGCACGCCCAACTGCTCGGCGCACAGCGGCGCCAGATAGCGGAACACTCCGACGAACAGCCCGGAGTGGATGAACTGCGGCAGGAAGTCCGCCGGTTCGGTGAGCAGCACCTCCCGGACGTCGGGCGGCAGGTCGGCGTGTTCGGGCAGCGGTGTGGCGCTGAGGTTGACGTCGTCGACGAAGTCCTTCACGGCGAGCCGGACGGGCACGTCCTGTTCGTCGAAGACGACGATGACGTTCTCCCCGTGCGGCGAGAAGACGGTGCCGTAGCGGTAGAGGAAGTGCAGCAGCGGCGGCAGCAGGGCCTCCATCAGATGGCCGAGCCACACCCGGGCGGGCAGTGCGGAGCGGTGCACCAGTTCGGCGGTGAGGGCCCGCCCTTGCGGGTCGGTCTGGAGCAGCGCGGCGAGCGTACGGGCGCGTTCGCCGCCGTCGAGGTAACCGCCGACGGGCTCCCGCCAGATGCAGCCGAGCAGTTCGCGGTACTGGTAGGGCACGCCGGGCAGCCGGTCGTAGTACGGGTGCCGGACGGTCACCGACGCGGTCTCGCCGAGCAGGACGACCCGGGTGTCCTCGCGGAGGAAGGGGTCGTTGTCGCGCACGTGGTGGATCCAGCCGGTGACGGCGGGCGCGGCGAGGGTGCGTTCGGTCGGCAGGCCTCGCCACACGAGGGTGTTGAGCACGGACAGCGGCAGCTTGACGGTGCGCCGTCGCGGTCTGCTGACGTTGAGCAGGGTGCGGATCGACTGCTGGGGCAGCCGCAGGTCGTCGTCCGCCGGCAGCGGGAGCAGCAGCCCCTCGGCGAGCTGCGGGGCGAACAGGGTGCTGATCGTCTCGTCCCACTGCCAGGGGTGCACGGGAAGCCACAGGTAGTCGTCGGGGTCGCGGCCGGCGTCGCGGACCGTTTCGGCGAAGGCTGCGCGCACCGGGGCGTCGAGTTCGGTGCGGTACAGCGTGTCCGGGTCGGCCAGTGCGGGCACGGCCCGGTAGGCGGCGATCTCGCGGTGGGCGGCCAGCCAGGGCAGCCGGTGGGCGGTGCGGGCCTCGGGCGCGTAACGGGTGGCGTCGGTGGCGGAGAAGCCGAGGCGGCCCTTGTTGGCGACGAGCCAGGGGTGGCCGGTCTGATGGCCCTCGAGTTCGGCGTAGTCGAGGTCGGCGAGGTCGGCGGCGGACAGCGCTCGGGAGCTCAGGTGGACGTCGGCGCTGAGGGTGGCGGTCAGTTCGCGCAGCAGATGGCCGGTGGTGTCGCCGGCCATGCCGAGCAGGCTGTCGTGCGCGAGGGTGAGGAACTCCAGCGGGTCGGTGGCGGGGGTGAGGCTCTCGGGGGCTATTCGCCAGTGTCCGTAGGCGCCCCGGGTGGCGCGGAAGCGGTAGTGGGGGCCGCCGGGCACGGGCAGTTCGTAGTCGCCGCCGCCGGTGTGCGTCGGAGTGATGACGCCCTCGTAGGCGAGTTCGGCGAACAGCTTGGCCAGGAGTTGTCGGCAGGCGAGTCGCCAGTCGGCGGGGGTAGGGCGCAACTCGGTCTCCTCTGTGGGTGTCGTGGCGCGGCCCGGTCGGGGTCGCGTGGTGACGGAAGGGGCGTGCCCGGGTCAGCGGAGGCAGCGCAGCGCCCGGTCGTAGACGACGAGGGCGGCACGCTTGTCGGGAAGGTCGATCTCGGCGGTGAGCCGGAAGCCGGCGGCGAGGAACGCCGCGACGGAGGGCACGTTCCGGATGTCGGGTTCGGCCAACACACGGCGGCAGTCCGGGCGTTGGTCGAGGACGAGGTCGGCGACCGCGCGCAGCAGGGCGGTTCCCAGGCCCCGGCCCCGGCGGTCCGGCGGGCCGAGCAGCAGATGGATCCCGGTGTCGTGCGGCCGTACGGGGAAGCTGCGGGCGAGCGGGTCGAGATCGGCCCGGTACAGCTCCCAGTAGCTCATCGGCGCGCCGTCCAGCACACCCAGGCACGGGACGCTGCGGCCGTCGCCGGTCAGCTGCGCCGCGAGGTGGTCGGCGGTGACCTGCTCGGGGCCGGCCAGCTCCCAGTACTCGGCGACCGCCGGGTCGTTCATCCACTCGACGAGCAGCGGCAGGTCCCGGCCGGGCCGGACGGGTTCGAGGCGGAGGACACCGACGGGGGTGTGGACGTGCGGCCAGTCGGCGACGCCGTCGAGCAGGTCGGGCGGGCTGGTGAGGGCGGTGCGCGGGGCGGGGTGCGCGCGGGGCGGGGCGAGCAGTTCCGGCGGTAGTTCGACCTCCAGGGTGTCGTCGCCGCCGGAGGGGCGGCGTTCCCTGTGGTGGTCGGTGAACGTCATGGCGGTGCCTTCCCGGCCTCGACGGCCTGTTGACTCGCTGCTTCGCGGTCCGGGCCGCCGCGTCGACCTGCTCGGTCGTCGGGGGGCCGGCCGCGGGTCACCGGTGGAGCGGGTTGGCGATCGTCACGTACACGGACTGGGTGTCCACCGGTCCGACCAGCTCGTCCAGGCCGTGCAGGCGGGTGAGCAGGTTGGCCTTGCAGCGCAGCGACGGCGCGTACAGCAGGTGGTCGGTCACGGGTGAGGCGCCACCGCCGGCCTCGGTGGTCAGGAAGGACCGCAGAGCGGCGAGCAGCAGCCGTTCGTCGGCGAGCTGGGCGGAACCGAAGGCGCCGACGAGTCCGAGGACGTTGTTGACGAGCAGGTAGTAGGTGAAGCGTTCGTCCACGACGGCGTCGCTGACGAAGCTGTCGCTGGCCTCGCCGAGGCCGGGCAGGCGGCGTTCCAGCCGCTCGCGGTGGGAGGCCCGGAAGTAGTAGCCCTGGTTGTCGCGGTAGCGTCCGCCGCGGGGCCAGCCGGCCTCGTCGAGGAGGACGAGGGTGTTCTGCTGGTGGGCCTCCAGCGCCACGCCGGCTACCGCGTCGAGCCGCAGCAGCGGCGCGATCACCGCGCCGAGATAGCGCAGGAACCACTCGGCGGCGACGGCGGCCTGGGGCCGTCCTGTCCGGGCGGCCAGCCGTTCCACCAGGCGGGCGAGGTGGGAGCGGAGGCGTGCGGGGTCCTGCGGCCAAGGCCTGGGCGAGGTGAGCGCGGCGAGGCAGACGGCGTGGTCGTCGGGCCCGAAGGGGTTGTGCCGCAGGACGGTGTCGAGGCCCGGCAGGGGGCGGCCGTCCTGGTCGTCGACACCGATCCACGCCGGGTCGCGCACGATGTCGAAGTCCGCGCCGGTGGGAAGGGCCGCCCGCCACTCCTCGGCCAGCCCGGCGCGCAGCAGCCGGTGCACTTCCACGCCGCGCAGCAGTTCCTTGCGCAGGTTCTCCCGGCGGGAGTTGGTGATGCGCAGCGAGAGCGACAGCTTGAGCATGGCGGGTGCGCCGGGCCGGTAGACCGTGCGGACGGAGGAGGTGGGGTGCCAGTGGGCGTCGCCGCGCGGGCCGAGGTCGTGGAGCAGCCCCTTGTCGAAGAGCGCCGCGATCTCGGGGCGGTGCCGCGCCTCCCGGGCCTGCCACGGGTGCAGCGGCAGCGGGGCGCTGCCCTCGGGGAGGCCGGAGAGGTCGCCGGCGAGTTCTGCGGTGAGCCGCTCGGCCGGTACGGCCCTCCCGCCGCGGTGCCAGGCCGAGTCGGCGGCCAGCGCCCGGTGGTCGACGGCGAACCAGTGCAGCCGGAAGGAGCCGTGGAGTTCGGGCGAGTAGCGTGCCGTCTCGCCGTCGGAGAGGCCGGTGCGGCTTTTCGGCGCCGGGTGCAGCGGGTGGCCGAGCAGCAGGGACTGTTCGGCGGCGAGGAAGGGGTCGGCGCCCGGTGACGGGCCCGGGTCGGCGCGGCGTTCGGTGAGGAACAGCGCGGTGTGGCGCAGCGAGTCGGCGACGCGTGCCACCAGGTCGACGCGGTCTGCCAGGTCGGTGGCGGGGTCCGGCCTGTCGCCCGACGGCGTGGCCGGGACGGCGGGTTCGGTGTCCCGGGTGCGGTCGTCGCCGGTGTGGTGGCGGGCCAGGCGGCCGAGCAGCGCGGCGAGGGTGACGGCGTCCAGCGGCGGCTCGGCCGGGTCCGCGTCGGCGAACGTCGGCGCTCCGAAGCGGTGCCAGCCGGTCGGTGACCAGTAGCGGACGGGGACCTTGACGGCCGGACCGCCGGTGGCGGAGTCGAGCAGCAGGGTGTCCGGCGTGCCGGGGTCGGGGGCGAGGCCGCGTTCGCGGACCCAGCAGCGCAGCAGCGCCTCGGTGGTGGCGGCGTCGGCGGCGGTGTGGGCGTCCGGGTGGTCGAGCGGGTCCTGCGAGCGGTGGTCGTCCTTCGGCCGGGGGCCGGCGTCGGCGGGCCGGGTGGCGGGGAGGACGCGCTGACGGGGTACGCCGGCCGGTGCGTCGGTGTGTGCGGCCGGTTCCCCGGCGCTTGTCCGGGTGGCTTCCGCTGTCCGGGTGGCTTCCGCGTCGGCTTCTGCGCTCACTGCGACCTACCTCCTGGCTCGGTGCCCATGCGGGCTCCGCACCGGCTAACGACGGGAAGGTCGGGGGAACACGGCCGTGCTGACGTCGCGTCGGGCGCACGGGTGCGTCCGACGGCGCGACGGCGCGCTTCGACGCGCCCCCGCGCCCATGACGGCGGTGCCGCACGTCGGCGCGCCACCGTGGGAACCGAGGACCCGCCCGCCGCCGTCGTAGGCGGCACCGGCATAGTGGGGGAAGCCCCGCTCGGCGCGGTGCATGACAAGTACAGGGCAAATTGATCCACATCAGGGGGAGTTCATCCATGTCAGCATTCCGTAGCGGAACACGACGTCGGTCGGTCGTGTCGGCCGCCGCCGTCGTCGCCGCGCTCGCGGTCACCGCCACCGCCTGCGGTCCCGGTGACGACGAGGCCGGCGGCGACCCCAAGCCCACGCTGTCCGCGCCGGAGCTGGACAAGAGCGCCCTCGACAAGCTGGAACTCCCGAAGGACCTCCCCTTCTCCCTGGACGACCTGAAGAAGTGGAAGGAAGGGGCCTGGAACGACTGGGACCCCGAGGGCTGGCTGAAGGACGCCAAGGAGTTCATCAACCCGATCATCGAGGACCTCTGGGACCGCGAGCGGATGGGCGACGCCGAGGAGCCCGAGCGGGACGTCGACGAGGACGAGATCGACGACGAGCCGGCCGGCGACGGCTCGGGCGAGGACGAGGGCGTCACCGACCCCACCCCGCCGGTCGTGTCCGCCAAGCCGGTGGCCACGCCCTACACCAGCACCGCGCCGGCACACGGCAAGGTCTTCATGGACACCCCCAAGGGCCAGATGGTCTGCTCGGCCACCGCGGTCAAGGACCCGAAGAACCCGGGCAAGTCCAACCTGGTCGCCACCGCCGGGCACTGCGTGCACGGCGGCAAGGGCAAGGGCTGGTTCCGCAACGTCGTCTTCGTCCCCGGCTACAACTCCAAGGGACTGCCGGACTCCCAGCTGGAGAAGGCCCCGAAGCAGGACGTCCTCCCGCACGGCGTGTGGTGGGCGCAGAAGGCGTACACCACCGACTACTGGCGCACCACCGGCCAGGAGCGCGGCGGTATCGGCGCTCAGCAGGACTTCGCGATGCTGCGGGTGAAGGCCGAGAACGGCGGCGGCAAGTCGCTCGAGGAGACGGTCGGCGCCGCGGTGAAGGTCAACTTCGAGCTGCCGAAGGTGGCGGGCATGTCGGACCTGACGGCGCGCGGCTACCCGGCCGCCCCGCCGTTCGACGGCAGCAAGATGAACAGCTGCACCAGCAAGCCGACCCGGCTGACCATCGACCCGGAGCAGCCCACGATGTACCGCATCGGCTGCACGATGACCGGCGGTTCCTCCGGCGGCGGCTGGCTCGCCAGGGGATCCGGCGGTGAGGACGAGCTGTACTCGGTCACCTCGATCGGCTCGGTCACCGCGACGTGGCTGGCCGGACCCCGGCTGGGCGCGGACGCCAAGAAGGTCTTCGACGAGATCACCAAGTGACACCGCCCGGGGGCGGGCCCGGGACGACCGGGCCCGCCCCCGGCGCACGTCCCCACC
>NZ_VJYK02000106.1 GCF_007097205.2 Streptomyces alkaliterrae | reverse complement strand
TATAAGAGACAGCTCGTAGGGGGTGGAGAGCACGACGGTGGTGCGGGTGGAGACACCGGCTGCGGTGCGGACCCTGGCGAGCAGGTTCTCCAGTTCGGTGGGTGTGGCGACGCGGACCTTGAGGATGTAGTTCTCGTCGCCCGCGACGCTGTGGCAGGCCTCGATCTCGGGGATGTCGGCGAGCCGGTCGGCGATGTCGTCGGGGGCGCTGGGGTCGAACGGTTTGACCGAGATGAAGGCGGTCATGGGCAGCCCGACGGACTCGGCGTCGATGAGGGCGGTGTACCCCTTGATGACGCCGCGTTGTTCCAGTCGCCTGACGCGCTGGTGCACCGCCGAGGTGGACAGGCCGGTGGCCTTGCCCAGGTCGGTGTAGCTCATGCGCCCGTCCTTGACGAGCAGTTCCACGATCTGTCGGTCCAGCTGCTCCACAACAGGTCAACCTACTGCGTGCGGACCGTTCCGGCACAGTCCGGGAGGCCATGGGAGCACACGGGGGGCGCGGGGGTGTGAGGAATGCCACACATGTGCCCCTGTGTGCGCACGTGCGGGGAGATTATGCGGGGGTGGCGGCGGGAAGTGCTTGCTGTGGCCGGGCCCGAGTGCCCGACGGTCACCCAGAGGGGGAAGCATGCGGAGTGTCAGGCAGCACGGGGATTCGGAGCCTCGGGACGCGGTGAGCGGTTCCGACGTGCCGGAGGACGCGGAGTTCGAGGAGGCGCTGGACCTCCACCGGGTGCGCTGCCCGGAGTGCAGCAGGCCGATCGCGTTGTTCGCGGAGGAGGAGGTGCTGCCGCAGCACGCGGTGTGCGCCAGCCCGTGGGACCCGTTCGGCCTGACGGTGTGTGCCGGTTCGGGGGTGGCCGTGGCGGAGGCCGAGCCGGCCGCGGAACCGGCGGGCGAGGGTTCGGACATGGCGGCGCTGCTGACGCTGCCGGCGGGCCTGGACTGGCGGACGCAGCCGTTCTCGCACGCGGGTGTCGGCCGTGCGGCCGTGCGGCCGGCCGCCTGACGCGCGGAACGCTAGCACCCGGCGGCGGGGGCGGACGGGAGTTTGTCACACGAGGACGAAGCGTCTCTTGAAGGCGGGGCGGGGCGGTTAGCGTCCGGCGCACAAGTCCCATGCTTCGAGGAGAGGCTTGATGCGTCCCGTCAACGGCACACTCTTTGCTTCCGGACGGAACATGGCCACCGGCCTGGTCGTCCTCGCGCTTGTCCTCACACTGGCGGCGCTCCTGGTCCCCGTGCACGTCTACGACAACACCCGGCCCGCCGCGGCGGCGACGGTGACGTGGGACGACGACGGTCGGGGCACGATCGGCACGGAGTTCGGTCCGCTCACCGCGATGGACCGGGACTTCGTGCGCAAGGTGCGCCTGGCGGGCCTGTGGGAGCTGCCGGCCGGCAGGCAGGCGCAGGAGCGCACCAACCGGGAGGCGGTGCGCGAGGCGGGCAACCACCTGGTGGACGGTCACACCGAGCTCGACCGCCTGGCGATCGACGCGGGCCGGGCGCTCGGCGTGGAGCTGGCGAATCAGCCGAACGCGCAACAGCAGGCGTGGCTGGCGCAGATGAACGCCGCTCAGGGCGACGAGTTCGACCGGCTGTTCGCGAACATCCTGCGGCGGGCGCACGGCACGGTGTTCGGTCTGGTCGCGCAGGTGCGCGCGCAGACCCGCAACTCCATGGTGCGCACGCTGGCGACCCGGGCGAACGCCGTGGTGCTCGACCACATCACGGTGTTGGAGGCGACGGGTCTGGTGGACTTCGCGCAGTTGGACGGGCAGAGCGGCGCGGTGCCGGGACCGGCCGCGCCGACCGGTCAGGTGCCGCCGGCGGTGCCGATCGCGCCGTCGGTGCCCGGTGAGGCCCCCTCTCCGCAGCCGGCCGGATCGGAGTGAGACCGCCTGAGGCTGTCGGCTCCCGGGCTCGGACTCCCCGGGCCCGGGGTTCTTCAGGCGCGGATTCTCGGGCTCGGGACTCTTCGGGTTCCGGGCCTCTCGGCTGGCGCGAAGAAGGCGGCGGTGGGGGGCCGGCGGTGGCTGCCGGTCCCCCACCGCCGCCGGGTGGTGGGAAGTGGGGTCACAGACCGTTGACGCGGGCCTGGCGGGTCAGGCCCAGTGGTCGCATACCGGCCACCGCGACGCGGGCGCGTCGGGCGGGCCTGGTGTGCCGACGGACCTGGGCCATCAGTCGGCGGCTGCGGAGTGTCATCTCGAGTTCGAACCGGGTCCGCGGGTCGCGCAGCGCCGAGCCGAACAGTTTCTCGATCTGCCGCAGCCGGTAGCGGACGGTCTGCGGGTGGACCTGGAGGGTCTTGGCGGCCTCGGGTGCGCCGCCGCCCTCGAGCCAGGCGAGCAGGGTGACCTCCAGTCGCTCGCTCTGCCGGGGGGTCAGTTCCTCGAGTGGGCCGAGCCAGCGGCCGGCGAGCGCTCTGGCGAGCGTCTCGTCCTGGAGGAGGAGCAGCAGGGTCAGGTGGTCCTCGACGAACAGGGTCTCGTTGACGGGTCGGCTGGGTGCCAGGGCGAGCAGTCGCCTGGCCCAGCGCAGTGACGCGGCCGCGTCGGAGAGCGCGACGCCGTGTCCGACGGCGGCGACCCGGCCGCGCAGCGCGGTCTCCAGGGTGGCCCGGGTCTCGGCGCCCTGGTCGGGGACGAGCAGGCAGGCCTCTCCGTCGGCGAGGCTGAGCAGGGTGTCGCCCAGGCTCGCCGCGAGTTGGGTGGCCTCACCGGGGGAGGTGAGGACGACGGCCCGCACCCGTTCGGGCAGTGGCCAGCGTGCGGAGCGCGCCAGCTCCGGAAGTGGGGTCTCCAGGGCGCAGAGGTCGCCGGTGACGGCGGCGAACAGGTTGCGTCGTGCACGGTCGATGGGTACGGGGACGGCCACCGGCTTGCCGGTGGGGCGCTCACGCTGGGGCTCCTTCTGGTAGCCGAGCGCGGTGAGCAGCGCCTGCTCGACCGCCCAGTGCAGGTCCTCCCGGGATGTGGCGGCCGGGGACTTGTGGGCGGGCAGCGTCTGTCGCAGCACCTCCACCACCTGGTCGGTGATGGCGGGAAGTTCCTTTCTCAGAACGCGGGTCCACTCCCCTCGGGGGCGTGACCAGATGCGGTTGAGCAGTTCACACATCTCTACCTCGTTCCTGCCGGGGTGAGGTCCGGGCGGTCTCGATGCCCGGACCGTGGAGGCCCCCCTTTGCCAGTTCCCCGCCCTGGAAAGGGAGTTGAGCGCCCTCCACCACCCTCCCGGTTGGAGGGTGCCGATGTCCCGGACGCGCCGTCAGCGCCCCCAGGGAGCATCTGGACGGGCATCATCCGCAGCCCCGGAGTTGCTGGGCGACGCCGAGGCCGGAATTTGTCACAGGACGATAAATCTTATGAAGGTTTCGCGGAGTTCGGCAATGCTGCTGCATCCCGTCCACTGCTCTTTGGCGGCGCAAAGGGGAACAGCTACTACCTGCGGTAACAGACTTTCCCGCAGACGAGCTTCGCGAATTCCTCCCCCGCCGCCGGACCTGAGACATGTGTCGGGAATGTGCACACTCGGGAGGTCTTCACCTTGTCCCCACCCCTCACTCCGCCCATGACACCGCTGCGCACCGACGCCGGAGACAAGCGGGAGGAGCCGAACCAACGGCGCCGGCACGCGGGGTCCCGACCGGGCAGAGCGGCGCGACCGCCACGCCGTCTGGTCGTACTGCCGGTGGCCGGAGCGGTCCTGACGCTCCTGCTGTCGGCCGCCAGCGTCGGAGCCTTCGAACGGCTCACCCAGTTCCTGGACTTCGGCGCCGGCGTACTGGCGCTGGTGTCGCTAACCGGTACGGTCCTGTGGGGGCTCGCCGCCACCGACCGGTGGCTGCTCGGCTCCCCGCACCGACTGCTCGCCCAGGGCGTGCACCGGGGGCTGGCGGTGGCCGGCCTCGGTTTCCTCGTCCTGCACATCGGCGTGAAGATCGCCGAGAGCCGGACGACCGCGGCCGGGGCGGCGGTGCCCTTCGCGGACGGCTCCCAGCCGGTACTGGTCGGACTGGGCACGGTGGCCGGTTACCTGTTCCTGGCGGTCGCGGTGTCCGGGGTGGTGCGCGGCACGTTCGCGGCCCGCGGCAGCTCCCGCTACTGGCGCGCGCTGCACATGTGCGCGTACCCGGCGTGGTGCGCGGCGCTGGTACACGGCCTCAAGGCCGGGCGCGCGGCGGCCGGTTGGGTGACGTTCTCCTACGCGCTGTGTCTGCTCGGCGTCGCCGCCGCGCTGGTCCTGCGCGCGCTCTCCAGGCCCGACTCCCCGCCGAGCGGGGCGACCAGCAGGTGGCTTCCGTGGCTGAAATAACCCCCACCCTGTTGTCGGTCGGCCCGCCCAGGTTGCTGTCCGGCCTCGACCGGGTGGCACGGGTGGACCGGGTGACGCACCTGACCGTGCACGGCTCCCAACCGGACCTGCGCGCAGACGAGTTGGTCGACCTCGCGGAGAACATCGGACTACGGGGGCGGGGCGGGGCCGGGTTCCCGTTCGCCCGCAAGGTGCAGGCCGTCATGGACTCCGCGCGTCGACGCGGAACAGGTACGGCGGTGGTCGTCAACGGCAGCGAGGGCGAGCCGAGCTGTCTCAAGGACACCGCGCTGCTGCTGCACACGCCGCATCTTGTGCTGGACGGCGCCTCGCTGGCCGCCCGGGCGCTCGGTGCGGCCGAGGTGTGGCTCGGCGTGACCCGCGGGGACGTCGAGCAGTCGCTGCGTTCGGCGATCGCCGAACGCGGGCCCGCCGCGCCGGCACTGAAGGTCGCCAGGCTTCCCGAGCGGTTTGTCACCGGAGAGGGAAGCGCGCTCATCAGCGGCATCAGCCAAGCGCCGGCGCTGCCTTCGGGCCGCCGGGTGCGTTCCAGCGACAGCGGCCTGGGTGGGCTGCCGACGCTGCTGTCGAACACCGAGACCTACGCGCAGCTGTCGGTCGCCGCCCGGCTGGGCGCCCTGGACTACCGCTCCACCGGGTTGCCGGACGATCCCGGCACCACCCTGCTGACCGTGGCCGGCAACCGGGTGGTGGAGACCCCGACCGGGGTGCCGCTGTCCTACGTGCTCCAGGTGTGCGGGACGGGCCCGGGGCAGGGGGTGCTGATCGGCGGCTACCACGGCGGCTGGTTGACGGCCGACGCCGCGTCGTCGGTGTTGGTGTCCCGGGAGTCGATCGCCAAGGCCGGTGCCAGCCTCGGCGCGGGCGCGGTCATCCCGATCCCGCTGACCACCTGTCCTGCGGGCGAGGCGGTTCGGGTCGCGCGCTGGATGGCGGACGAGTCGGCGGGGCAGTGCGGCCCGTGCTTCATCGGACTTCCCGGCCTGGCCGACGACCTGGAGAAGGTGGTGCGCGGCGGCGGGCCGGGCGCGCTGGAGGCGGTACGCCGCCGGATGGACGCGGTGGCGCGTCGGGGCGCGTGCAGCCATCCCGACGGCACGATCCGCTTTGTGAAGACGGCGCTCGAGGTGTTCGCGGCGCACTTCTCCGCGCACGCGCTGGGCAGCGACTGCGGGCTTCCGGTGACCGGTGTGCTGCCGGTCTCGAAGGAGGCCCCTCCCGAGGTCAAGGCGCTGCCGTCGGCGAGCAGCCCCAAGGCGCTGCCTGGGCGGGAGACCGAACCGGCCGAGAAGCTGCTCGTGGACTGGACGCTGTGCCAGGGGCACGGGCTGTGCGCGGACGCCGCGCCCGGTGTGATCCGGCTGGGTGAGGACGGCTACCCGCAGCGGGCGGTCTCGGCGGTGCCGCCGGAGCTGCGCACCGAGGCTCTACGCGCGGTGCGTCGCTGTCCGGCGCTTGCTCTCCGACTCCAGAGCTGACCTCCGGCCGCCGCCCGACGCCGCTCCCACCTCTGGGGGGAGCGGCGTCCTTCTTTGTGACGAAGTGACAATTCCCGGTTGTCGAGGGAAGTTACTGAACGCCCTCGCGTCGGCCGCCGTACCCCCTGTCGACACGGAAGGCCGCCGGCGCCCCAGGCGAAGCCGGAGGGGCCGACCGTGCGGCAAGCGGCCGGAGAACGCCGGTCGGGCACACCATCAGGAAGTGGAGGGGAAGGCCATGAGGAACCGGCGGACCGTGTGGGTCGGGGCGGTGGTGGCCGCGCTCGTCGCGGCGACAAGCGCGTGTGGTGGCGACTCCGACGAGGGCCAGGGCGTGACGCCGGCCGGCGAGAGCTCCTCGCTCGCCCCGGACCTCGCGACCGGCGGATACGGCGCGGGAGCAGGTGCCGACCAGGCGGGCGCCCCCAGCCGCAGCGGACCGGCCGGCACGCTGGTGCTGCGCGAGGACGCCAAGCTGGGCGAGATCGTCACCGACAGCGCCGGCTGGACGCTGTACCGCTTCGAGAACGACACCGCGAAGCCGCCGAGTTCCAACTGCGACGGCGACTGCGCCAAGGCCTGGCCGCCGGTGCCGGCCGACGACGCGGCGGCGGCCGGCGGCATGGACCCCGAGCTGCTCGGCAAGGTGAAGCGGTCGGACGGCACCTCGCAGCTGACCCTCGGCGGCTGGCCCGTCTACCGCTATGCGCAGGACACCACGCCGGGCGACACCAAGGGCCAGGGCGTCGGCGGCAACTGGAACGTGCTGGCCGCCGACGGCGGCAAGGCATCGGTCCAGGACAGCGGCGGCTCCTCCGACGACACACCGGGCGCGGGCGAGGCGGATGACGACGACGCCGGTTCGGCCCCGGCCGGTGGCGGACCCGCGGGCGGCGACGAGCAGACCCAGCTGTCCGCGGTCAAGGACCCGGCGCTGGGGACGATCGTCGCCGACGCTCAGGGCCGCACGTTGTACCGTTTCGACAAGGACACCGCCTGGCCGATGAAGTCCAACTGCGAGGGCGAGTGCCTGAAGACGTGGAAGCCGGCGAAGCCGGTGGACAAGGCCGCGCTCAAGGGGATCGACCCGAAGATGATCTCCACGCTCAAGCGGTCGGACGGCAGCAGGCAGCTGGCGATCGACTGCTGGCCGGTGTACTGGTTCACCGGTGACAAGAAGGCGGGTGACACCACCGGTCACGGCGCGGGCGGCGTGTGGTGGGCGGTCACCCCGGACGGCAAGAAGGCCAATGGAGGTGCCCCCGCGGACTCCTGACAGCCCGTGATCGGAACCCGTGATCGGAAGGGGACGGCGGCCGGCCGTCCCCTTCCGGGTGTCCGGACCCGCCACGGCGTTCAGGTCCGAACCATTGACGCAGTGGTCTAGTCCTTCTAGCGTGCCGGTACGGCTGACCGAGGGTCTCGCCGCCCTCGGTGCGCCCGCTCCCCTGGACGCGGGCGCCCGTCCCCCACCTCGCGAGGAGCCTAGATGTCGGGCAGTACCAGCAGCCGGGGTCCGAGGCCCCGCCGACGGCCACCGGCCGGGCGTCGCCCCCACCGCAGCACCCTCGGCGCGCTCGGCGCACTCGTCGTCCTGCTGACCGCCGCGCCACTGGCCGGCTGCGGCCGGACCGCTCCCCCGCCGCCCGCTCCCACCGGCGTCACCGCGGACGCGGGCACCTCGACCTCGGTGCATGTGATGTGGAACAGCTCCACCGGCGAGGGCGGCGTCCGGGGCTACGAGATCTACCGGGACGGGAAGAAGGTCCAGGAGGTCCCCGGCGTCCGCCATATGGCGGACGTGGAGGGCCTGCGCCCGGAGCGGACCTACACCTTCACGGTCCGGGCCAGGGACGCGGCAGGCAACCTCTCCCGGGAGAGCACCCCGGTGACCGTCACCACCCGCGCGGCCGACACCGACGACAGCAGACCGCCGAGCGCTCCGGGCCGCCCCCGAGGCACTGTCGAGGGGCCCACCGCCGTCCTGCTGCGCTGGCAGGCGGCCAAGGACGACGTCGGCGTCACCGGTTACGACGTCCACCAGGGCGAGGCGCGGATCCACAGCGTCTCCGGCGAGGAGACCGAGGCGCTGCTGACCGGCCTGCGCCCCGGCACCCGCTACCGCTTCACCATCCGCGCCAGGGACGCCGCCGACAACGTGTCCCCGCCCAGCCCGGCGCTGACGCTCACCACGACCGACGGCGAGGGCGGCGGCGGAGCGGGTACGGCCCCGGCTGAGCTGACCGCGAAGGTGGCGAGCGAGGACGGCGCCCACTTCCTGGAGTTGTCCTGGACGCCGCCCCGGACCGGCGGTGTCGTCTCGGACTACCAGATCCACCTCAACGGGAAGTTCGCGACCACCCTCTCGTGGCGTGGCGAGGCGCCCCGGGGACGTGTCGAGCACCGCTTCTTCCTCACGCGGGAGGGCGGCGAGCGGTACCGGGTGAAGCTCCGCGCGCGGCTGCCGGACGGCACCTGGGGCGCGTTCTCGGCTGAGCGCGCGGTCACCACCCCGGAGGGTTGACGTTCCGGTGGCCGGGCCGCCGACGGCGTCGCAGCGTCAACGGACCGTCATGAACGGGGAGGCGGGAAGCTCGGCCAGCAACTGCGCGGGGTCGCGGTAGACGGTGCGGGCGCCCGCCTGGACCAGGTCGGCCCGCGGCACGCCGCCGCACAGCACCGCCACCGGCACCGCGCCGTCCGAGACCGCCGCCCGCATGTCCCACACCGAGTCGCCGACGAACACCGTGCGCTCGGCCGGTGCGCCGACGGCCTCGCGGGCCAGGCGCACGGGTTCGGGCGCGGGCTTGCCCTCGCTGACGTCGTCGGCGCTGGCGGTGTGCGCGATGACGTCGTCCGCGTTGATCGCCCGGCGCAGCGCGGCGAGTTCGGTACCGGTCGCCGAGGTGGCAAGCACCACCTGCCAGCCCAGGTCGGCCAGCGCGCGCAGCAGCTCGGGTACGCGCCGGAAGGCGGCGAGGCGTTCGAAGTAGGTGGCGTACAGGATGGAGTGCGCGTCGCTGAGCGGGCCGTCGCGGCGCGTGTCGCGATCGGGTCCGAGCAGTTCGGCCACCAGATCGGGGCCCGGTCGGCCCAGTGCCCGGTGCACGGCGGACATCTCGACGGTGTGTCCGGCCTGCCGGAACGCCTCCCACCAGCTGACGGCGTGCAGGTAGTTGGTGTCGACGAGGGTTCCGTCGACGTCGAAGACCGCGGCGCGGGTCATGGGCGTTCCTCCTCGTGGTGCGCGGACTCCGGATCCGCGGGCTCCGGGTGCACGGGATGGCCTGCGGTGATGTGGAGCGTGTCGGCGAGCGTCAGATGTGCGCCGCGCGGCCCGACCGGCCCGCCGGGGCGGGGGCCGCACTCCACCGGGTCGAGCAGGAACGCCTCGTGGTCGCCGCCGTCGAACCGGCCGAGCACCCGTCCGACGAACCACGCCGTCGCCTGGCGCAGGATCGGTGCGCCGCCGGGCCCCGGGCGCCAGGGCAGACCGGCGAACTTGTCGACCTCGTCCCCGCTGCGCCCGCCGAAGAGTTCGGCCAACTGCCGCTGGTCGGGCGCGAGCAGGTGGGCGGCGAGATGGCTGGCGGTGCCGGCGACCCGGTGGGTGTGGTTCACCCGGGAGAGCCAGACCGTGAAGCGCACCGGTTCCAGCGAGCACTGACTGGCGAAGCCGACGAGGCAGCCGGCCGTCTCGCCGGCCGCGCCGCGGGCGGTGACCACGTAGACCGGATAGTCCAAAAGGTCCGTGAGCGCCCGTGCGGCCGGTCGGTTCACAGCTCGCGCAGGGCGGGCAGCAGCTTCGTCCGCGCCCACTCCAGGAACGGCTCCTGCTGGTCGCCGCCGATCTGGACGAGGGCGATCTCGGTGAAGCCGGCGTCGTGGAAGGCGCGTACGGCCTCGACGAAGGCGTCGACGTCGTCACCGCAGGGCACGGTGTCCGCGACGTCCTCCGGGCGGACCTGCCCGGTGGCGCCCTCGAACGCGAGGGGCCCCTCCAGCTGGGCGTTGACCGGCCACGGGCCGAGCGACCAGCGGAACTGGTCGTGGGCGCGGGCGACCGCGGCCGACCTGTCGGGGTCGTAGCAGACGGGCAGCTGGCCGACCCTGGGCTTGCCGCTGCCGCCGTGCCGGTCGAAGTCCCGCAGGAGGGTGCCGTTCGGTTCGGTGGCGATCACCAGGTCGGCGAGGCGGCCGGCGATCTCGCACGAGCGGGGTCCGGAGACGGCGACACCGATGGGCGGCGGCTCCTCGGGCAGGTCCCACAGCCGGGCGTTGGCGACGTCGAAGTGCGGGCCGTGGTGGTTGACGTTGCCGCCGGCGAACAGCGCACGGATGATCCCGACCGCCTCCTCCAGCATCTCCAGGCGGACCCCCGGGGTCGGCCAGCCGGCCCCGACGACGTGCTCGTTGAGGTTCTCGCCTGAGCCGAGGCCGAGTCGGAAGCGCCCCTGGGAGAGCAGTTGCACGGTGGCCGCCTTCTGCGCGACGACCGCCGGGTGGTAGCGGACGGTCGGGCAGGTCACGTAGGTCATCAGCGGGATGCGGCTGGTGGCCTGGGCGGCGGCGCCCAGCACGCTCCAGGCGTAGGGCGAGTGGCCCTGGGAGGCGAGCCAGGGGAAGTAGTGGTCGGACGTCACCGAGAAGTCGAAGCCGGCCCGCTCGGCGGCGACGACGTGGTCGACGAGTTCCCTGGGGCCGGCCTGCTCGGTCATCATCGTGTACCCGATTCGCACCATGTTCGCCGTTTTGCCGCGATTCCCGCGGGTGAAACCCCCGCGCGTCACAACCATGCCGATGCCGCAGCGTCAACCGCCGGCCGGTGCTCAGCGCCCGGCGCCGGCACCCACGTGCCGCGGCGCGTCCGGCGACTCCGACTCCAGCGGCACCGCGCCCGACGGCACCAGGCCCAGCTGCACCCCGTGCCGGGGAAGCACGGCGTCCAGCGCCCAGTCCGCGGCCACCCTGGTCCGGTTGCCCGGCATCGAGAGCAGGTGGTAGCCGCGGGTCAGGCCGCCCGCGAGCGGGCCGGAGAGCGGCACCCTCAGCGGGTTGGCGGCCGCCTGCAGCCCGCCGAGGTCGACCAGGAAGCCCAGGTCGTGGTGCTTGTAGGGGCGGGGAACGCCCTGACCGCAGCTGGCCGCCACGTTGTGGGCCGCCGTCCGGCCCTGCCGCTGGGCGTGCTGCGCGGTCATCGCCGTCAGCTTCCCCGGGCGGGTCAGGTCCGGTACGGCCGCCGCGTCGCCGCAGGCGAAGACTTCCGGACGGCCCGGCACCCGCAGGTACTCGTCCACGCACAGCCGGCCGCCCTCCAGCTCCAGTCCGAGCGAGGCCACCAGCGGGTCGGGGCGGGCGCCCACACACCAGATCAGCGACCGACTGGCGACGAACTCGCCGTCCTCCAGCCGCACACCGTCCGGGCGGGCCTCGGCGACGCTGGTCCCGGTGCGCACCTCCACACCGCGTGCGCGCAGCACCCGGTCGGCGGTCCGCGACAGCCGTTCGTCCAGTTCCGGCAGCACCCGGTCGGCGATGTCCAGCAGGAGCCAGCGCGGCCTCGGGCCGTCGCGCAGCCCCTCGTTGCGTCGGGCGAGGGCGTCGGTGAGCAGCACACCCTGGGCGGCCACCTCGGTACCGGTGTAACCGGCGCCCACCACGACAAACGTGGTGCGGGCCGACCGCTCCTCGGACGAGTCGCTCGCTCCGGCCATCTCCACCTGGCGGGTGAGGTGATCGCGCAGATAGAGCGCCTCGGGCATGCCGCGGAAGCCGTGCGCGTGCTCGGCGACGCCGGGGATCGGCAGCAGCTTGTGCACGCTGCCGACGGCCAGCACCAGCCGGTCGTAGGTCAGCTCGCCCCGGTTCCCCTCGGGGTCGGCGTAACCGATGCGGCGGCCCGGCAGATCCAGCGTGTCGACCTCGCCCAGGACCAGCCGGACGCCCGGCAGGGTGCCCGTCAGCGAGACCGACACCCGTCGCGGTTCCAGCACGCCGGCGGCGACCTGGGGCAGCAGCGGCAGGTAGAGGAAGTAGTCGTTCGGGTTGACCAGCACGATCTCGGCGGCACCGCCCGCCCGACGGCTGAGCTGCCGGGCGCACTGATAGCCCGCGAAGCCGGCTCCGACGATCACGATCCGGGGGCGGCGTGCGGAATGGTTCATAGGGCTGCTCCACGGTGGCGGGTTCACCGGGCCGGCGGCAGGCGCCGGGCGGGCGTCCGCACGCCGGTCCCGGACGGCTCACGGCTGGCTCGGGTACCCGAGCCCCGGTACGCGGAAACACCAGGACACGGCGCCAGGCACGGTGGCGCCCGGGGTGTAAGTCCGGCGGATGCAGGTACCCGCAGGGCATGGACGCACAGAACCATGACCCGGACTCGGAGCAGGCGCCCGGGCGGAAGGCCCACAGCGGGCCGCCGCCCGGTGAGACCCCGCCGGGCGAGGGCGGCCTCTCCGGGGCCGGCCCCCGGGAGACGCACAACCCCACCAAGGGCTGGTCGGTGGCCCCGCTGACCGCGCTGCTCGTAGTCGTCGCGCTGTTCGTGGCGTTCTTCCTGACGTACGCCATCTGGATCGCGGTCGGCGGCATCGGCTGAGCCGAGACGGACAGCCGGGCTGACGGACGGAGGATGCCGTATGAAGGCGGCGGTGTGGCACGGGCGGCGTGACGTGCGGATCGAGGACGTCCCCGACCCGCGGGTACGCGAGCCGACGGACGCGGTGATCAGGGTGACCTCAAGCGGGCTGTGCGGTTCGGACCTGCATCTGTACGAGGTACTGGGGCCGTTCATGACCCCCGGGGACGTGCTGGGGCACGAACCGATGGGAGTGGTCGAGGAGGTCGGCGCCGAGGTGGGCGGGCTGGCGCCCGGAGACCGGGTGGTGGTGCCCTTCCAGATCGCCTGCGGGTCGTGCTTCATGTGCGACCGGGGACTCCAGACCCAGTGCGAGACCACCCAGGTCCGCGAGGAGGGCAGCGGCGCAGCGCTGTTCGGCTACACCCGGCTGTACGGCGGCGTGCCCGGCGCGCAGGCCGAGTACCTGCGGGTGCCGCGCGCCGACTACGGGCCGGTCAAGGTCCCGCAGGACGTGCCCGAGGACCGCTATCTGTTCCTGTCCGACGTGCTGCCCACGGCATGGCAGGCCGTCGCCTACGCGGACGTGCCCGAGGGCGGCACACTCGCGGTGCTGGGGCTCGGGCCGATCGGCGACATGTGCTGCCGGATCGCCCTGCACCAGGGGGTGCGGCAGGTGGTCGGCGTGGACCTGGTACCCGAACGGCTCGCCCGCGCCGGCGAACGCGGCGTGCACACCGTGGACCTGCGCGAGGTCGAGGACCCGGCCGAGGCGGTGCGCGAGCTGACCGACGGCCGGGGCGCGGACAGCGTCATCGACGCCGTCGGCATGGAGGCGCACGGCAGTCCCGTCGCGCGGTTCGCGCACAACGCGGTCTCCGTGCTGCCCGACGCGCTCTCCGAGAAGCTCATGACCAGGGCGGGCGTGGACCGGCTCGCCGCCCTGCAGACGGCCATCGACATGGTCCGCAGGGGCGGCACGATCTCGCTGAGCGGCGTCTACGGCGGCATGGCCGACCCGCTGCCGATGCTGACGCTGTTCGACAAGCAGATCCAGCTGCGGATGGGCCAGGCCAACGTGCGGCGGTGGGTGCCCGACATCCTGCCGCTGCTGACCGAGCAGGACCCGTTGGGGGTCGACGAGTTCGCGACCCACCACGTACCGCTCTCCCAGGCGCCCGAGGCCTACGAGATGTTCCAGCACAAGGACGACGGGGCCGTGAAGGTCGTCTTCCGCCCCTGAGGCGGTCCGACGACCCCGGGCAGACACGGCGCGGCGTCCGCGTGGTCCCGGGCGCCGCGCCCCACCGCACCGGCTGACCGACCGGGAAGTCAGCCGTCGACCTGGCGGACGAGGCGACGGGCGTCGGCGAGCAGCGGCCCGACCATCTCCACGGTGTCCGGGCCCGGTCGCGGCGCGTCGGCGATCCGGTGCCGAAGCCGGTCGTGGCCGGCAATCGCCCGGGCCGCCGCGTCCCGCACGGTGAACTGCTCCTGTCTGCCGCTGCTGGTGACAAAGCCGCCGTACGCCTCGACGGCGTCGGCCACGTCGCGCAGCAGTGCCCGGTAGTCGCTCCTGAGCCAGGACTCGAGGAGGGGCGGGCGGACCTCCCGCCGGGCGTCGGAGTCGGAGTCCTCCGCCCGGCGGGCGGCCTCGGACCGGGCGGCCTCGGCGAGCGTACGGGCGATCTCCTCGGTGTGGTCGGCCACGTGCCACAGCGCGTTGACCACGTCGCGGGAGGTGTAGTCGGGCGGCAGGGCGGTGCCGCTGCGCCGGTGGCGGATGTTCATCCGCAGGCTCTCCTCGTCCCACGCCAGGGCCGACCGGACCTCCTCCGCCAGTCGCGGCAGCCGCTCGGCACGTTCCACCCACGCCTCCGCGCGCCACTCGTCGGCTTCCTCGGCCAGGCCGTCGGCCATGTCCCGCAGGAGGTCGGCGGCCTCCCCGGTGGTCGAGCGGATCGCCTCAAGGGCGTTCCGCAGGTACCGGGGCGGCCGCACCAGGGCGTTGACGGCGATACCCACCACGGCCCCGATCAGCGCGGCGGCCACCCGTTCGGCGCTGATCAGCAGCGTCAGCGGCCCGCCGACCAGTGCGAAGATCGCCGACGTGGCCACGTGGATACCCTGGCTGCCCAGGCTCGGCAGGTTGCCGATCAGCAGGGTCACGGGCAGCACGAGCGCCATGGCGAGGATCTGGTTGTCCAACGCCAGTGCGGTGCCGGTGGCCAGCGCGGTGCCGAGCACGATGGCCAGCGCCTGGCGCACGCCCTGGGACAGCGACTGGTAGACGGTCGCCTGCACGAGCACCACGGCGACCCAGGGCGCCATAAGGCTCAGGCTGTCGGCGAGCAGGGTGCTGGCCAACGCCCATGCCACCAGTGCCGCCAGAGCGGACTTCAGGGACTGGGCGGCGAGATCCCGCTCCCGGCCCTCTTCCCGTACCGCCCGCACGGCGGAGTCGAGGACAAGGCCGCCGTCGCGTCGCACCGCATGCCACGGCTCCGCCGGCCGGAAGCGGCCGAACGATCCCATCTCTGCCCTCCGGGTTCGGGGTGGGGCGGCCGGTCGGGCCGGTCAGCGCAGCAGCGCGACAAGCCGGTCGAGTTGGTCGTCGTCCCGGCGGCCGAGCAGCGCCGCGCGCGCCCGGCGCGCCCGGGCCGGACCGCTGGTGAGACACCACGTCCACCAGCGGTCCAGTTCCGGGCCGGTCAGCCGCTCGACCGGCACCAGCGCCGGCCAGCCGCAGGCCCGGGCCTGGGCGGTGACCTCGGCGCCGCCGTCCACAGGGTCGACGGCAAGCACCGGTACTCCGGCGCGCAGCGCCAGGACGAGCCCGTGCAGCCGGTCGGTCACCACCAGGTCAAAACGGGTGAGCAGCGCCTGGCACTGGTCGGCGGTGCGGCACAGGCGCCAGTCGTCGCGGCCGAGTCCGGTGTCGAGGTCGGCGAAGGCGCAGTCCCGCCCGGGCAGCCAGTCCGCGAGGGCGTCGGCGACCCTCCGGTGGCGGCTGTCGCCGTCCTCGCCCGGGCCGTGGGTGAGCACGACCGCGGCGACCGGTGGCGGGCCGCCGGCGGGCCGGGCGGCGAGGGAGAGGTCGGGTTCGGGCGGCAGTCCGGCGGCGTCGCGGGCCAGCACGTGGTGGAAGCCGCGCACGGCGTCGGCGTCCGGGTCGACGACCGAGACGCCGACGGCGATCCGCAGGCAGTGCGCGAAGCGGGTGTGCAGCGCGGCGACCTGCTCGCCGTGGGCCGGGCCGCACAGGAACACCAGCCGCCCGAACTCCTCGGCGGGCACCTCCTCGAGCGCGGGCCGGCCGCCCGCGGCGAGTCCCGGGCTCCAGGCGGTCTCGTGGGGCAGTCCCGCGTCGGTCAGGGCGTCCTGGACGGCCCGCAGGGCCAGCAGGTCGCCCGCCGTCGCCTCACCGTCGGGGAAGCTGAACCACCCGATCAGCAGGGTTTTGTCCGGCGGCACGTGGGCACTCCGTCTCGCGTCATCGGGTCTTCCGCGGCTTCTGGTGGTTCTGCGGCTCGGGCCGGCCGTCGGAGGCTGCCGGCCCGAGCGTCGCTCCCGTCATCTCACGGAGGCTCGGCCGAAGGCAACAAGACGCGCCCGCCGCCGCACCCGGTACCTGGCCGCGCGGTGCCGCGCGAGGACGGTTTGCCCGGTCGTCGGGGCGGCTACCCGTACTGGCGGGTCCGCGTCCCACGCGCCCGCGCGACGGGCACGACCACGGCACGGCCCGGACCGATCGGCCCTCGACTCGAGGAGGCGGCAGTGGAACGAGGCAGCGACAAGCTCAGCCCGCGCCAGGACGAGGAGATGAAGCACGAACTCCAGGGTCGGCTGCGCGCCGACCATCCCACCCGGGTGGAGGAGTGGCGGGACCCCGAGCCCCTCGCCGAAGACGACCCGGCGCTGGCCGCCGGTCCCGTCGGACGACCGGGCGCTCCGGGTGAGGACCCGCTGCAGGAGCTGCGGCTGGATCTCGCACGTCACCTGGGACGGCACGGCTTCCCCGCGGACCGTGGGCAGTTGGAGGGGGACCTGACCGCGCGGCACGCCCCCGACCGACTGGTCGAGGCCGTGCGCCGGCTGCCCGCCGACCGCTCCTTCGTCGACGTGCAGGACGTGGTGACCACGCTCGGCCGCTCCGGCGACTGACCGCACCCCCGAGAGGGGCCGCCTTCCCCGCACATCCTCTCGACATCCTTGGCAGCCCGCTTCCGAAAGGCAGGACAGCTCATGGCAACCGATCTGCCGTTGCCCGACTTCGACCAGCTCTCCCCGGGCGATCTCGAGCACCGGGTGCGAGCGCTGGACCGCGGGCAGCTCGAACGGCTGCTGGCCCACGAACGTGACCACGCCGACCGTCCGGCGGTCCGCGCCCTGCTGGAGAACCGGATGCGGCAACTGGACGAGGGCGCCGAGCGCTCCCCCGGCGGCGACGCCGAGCAGCCGCCGTCCGGCCAGGCGCCGCCCGCCGGGTCCCCCGTCAGCCCCGACAC
>NZ_VJYK02000105.1 GCF_007097205.2 Streptomyces alkaliterrae | reverse complement strand
CGCCCCGATCCAAGCCGCGCACCACACGCGACACCTCCCCGGCCGCGGCGGGCCCGGTCGTGGCGCGAATCACCAGCTCCGGCCGGGCCGTGGCCGGTGACCGGCCGGTAGATTCAACGGGCGAACGGTGCCGGACGGCGCCCGCCGGTGGAACTTGTTCTACCTTATCGCGAGCGACTACGCTCGCGCGGAAGCGGCCGGCGCGCGAGACGCGCGACGGCGTAGACAGCGAGAAGGGGCCGCGTGTGACCGCAGAGGCCATACGGGACGCAGCGTCACGACCGGTGGTCTCGGACCGTCCGGGTGACGCGCACGGCGCGGGCGGCCCCGAAGGCGCCCTGCGGATCGCGCTGCTGACCTACAAGGGGAACCCGTTCTGCGGCGGCCAGGGCGTCTACGTGCGCCACCTGTCGCGGGAGCTGGCCGCGCTCGGCCACCGGGTGGAGGTCATCGGCGCCCAGCCGTACCCGGTGCTCGACGAGGGCGTGACGCTCACCGAGCTGCCGAGCCTGGACCTCTACCGGCAGCCGGACCCCTTCCGCACCCCCTCCCGCGAGGAGATCCGCGACTGGGTGGACGCGCTGGAGGTCGGCACGATGTGGACCGGCGGTTTCCCCGAACCGCTCACCTTCTCGCTCCGGGCCCGCCGCCATCTGGCCGCCCGCCGCGGCGAGTTCGACGTCGTGCACGACAACCAGACGCTCGGCTACGGGCTGCTGGGCGACCTCGGCGCGCCGCTGGTCACCACCATCCACCACCCCATCACCGTGGACCGCGAGCTCGATCTGGCCGCCGCGCGCGGCCTGGCCAAACGCGCCTCGGTGCGCCGCTGGTACGCGTTCACCCGGATGCAGAAGCGGGTCGCCCGCCGCCTGGACTCCGTACTGACCGTCTCCGGCACCTCCCGGGACGAGATCGTCGAGCACCTCCGGGTACGGCCGGCGCGGATCTCCGTGGTGCACATCGGCGCCGACAGCCGGGTGTTCTCACCCGACGCCTCCGTGCCGGAGGTGCCGGGCCGCATCGTGACCACGTCCAGCGCGGACGTCCCGCTCAAGGGCCTGGTCCACCTCGTGGAGGCGCTGGCCAAGGTCCGCACCGAGCAGCCGCACGCCCACCTGGTCGTGGTCGGCAAGCGGGCGGACGACGGCCCGGTGGCCGCCGCCATCGAACGCCTCGGACTCGGCGACGCCGTCGAGTTCGTCAAGGGCATCAGCGACGCCGAGCTGGCGGACCTGGTGCGCGGCGCCCAGGTGGCCTGCGTGCCGTCCCTCTACGAGGGCTTCTCGCTGCCGGCCGCCGAGGCCATGGCCACCGGCACGCCGCTGGTCGCCACCACCGGCGGGGCGATCCCCGAGGTGGCCGGCCGGGACGGCGAGACGTGCCTCGCGGTTCCGCCGGGCGACGCCGGCGCGCTCGCCCAGGCGCTGACCAGACTGCTCGCCGACGGCGGACTCCGCCGCCGGATCGGCGCCGCCGGCCGGGAACGGGTCCTCGCCCGCTTCACCTGGCGGCAGGCGGCCCTGGGCACCGTCGAACGCTACCGGGAGGCCCTGGAAGCGTCCCGGGGCGTTCACGGCGCCCGCGGCGGCCGTTGACCACCGCACCCGATCCGCCCCGAACCGCCCCGCTCGACCGACCGTCGATCCTCCCCATCCCACGCCCTCACCCCCGGACGAAAGCAGAGAGCCCGTGCTGACCGTCGACTTCTCCCGGTTCCCGCTCGCCCCAGGCGACCGAGTGCTCGATCTGGGCTGCGGTGCCGGCCGGCACGCCTTCGAGTGCTATCGGCGCGGCGCCCGGGTGGTCGCGTTGGACCAGAACAGCGAGGAGATCCGCGAGGTGGCGAAGTGGTTCGCCGCCATGGAGGAGGCCGGCGAGGCGCCCAAGGGCGCGACGGCCACCGCGATGGAGGGCGACGCGCTCGCCCTGCCGTTCCCCGACGACAGCTTCGACGTCGTGATCATTTCCGAGGTGATGGAGCACATCCACGACGACAAGGGCGTGCTCGCCGAGATGGTCCGGGTGCTGCGCCCCGGCGGCCGGATCGCCGTCACCGTGCCGCGCTACGGGCCCGAGCGGATCTGCTGGGCGCTCTCCGACGCGTACCACGAGGTCGAGGGCGGCCACATCCGCATCTACAAGGCCGACGAACTCATCGGCCGGATCCGCGAGGCCGGGCTGCGGCCCTACGGCAGCCACCACGCGCACGCCCTGCACTCCCCGTACTGGTGGCTCAAGTGCGCCTTCGGCGTGGAGAAGGACGGCGACGAGGCGGCGCTGCCGGTGCGCGCCTACCACAAGCTGCTGGTCTGGGACATCATGAAGAAGCCGCTGGCCACCCGGCTCGCCGAGAAGGCGCTGGACCCGCTCATCGGCAAGAGCCTGGTCGTCTACGCCACCAAGCCGCACAACCCGAAGGCGGCGGCGTGACCAGCCCGGAGCGTACCGAACGGCTGGTCCTGCCCGGCGTTCTGACGGCCGAGCAGGCTCGGCAGACGGTCGCCGGCATCGCGGCCGGTCAGCGCGAGGACGGCGCGATCCCCTGGTTCCGCGGCCACCACCTCGATCCGTGGGACCACGTCGAGGCGGCGATGGCACTGGACACGGCGGGGGAGCACGGCCGGGCCGAGGCCGCCTACGACTGGCTCGCCCGCCACCAACTGCCCGACGGCTCCTGGTACGCCGCCTACCACGACGGCGACGCCGCCGCCCCCACCGACCGGGGGCGGGAGAGCAACTTCTGCGCCTACGTGGCCGTCGGCGTCTGGCACCACTATCTGGCCACCGGAGACGAGGCGTTCGTCGAGCGGATGTGGCCGGTCGTGGTCGCGGCCGTGGAGTTCGTCCTCGAACTCCAGCAGCCCGGCGGCCAGATCGGCTGGAAGCGCGAGGACGACGGCACGCCCGTCAACGACGCGCTGCTCACCGGCTCCTCATCGGTGTACCACGCCCTGCGCTGCGCGCTGGCGCTGGCCGAACACCGCGAAGAACCGCAGCCGGACTGGGAGTTGGCGGCCGGCTGGCTGGGGCACGCGATCGCCTGCCACCCGGAGCGCTTCCTGGACAAGTCCCGCTACTCGATGGACTGGTACTACCCGGTGCTCGGCGGCGCGGTCACCGGGCAGGCCGGCCGCGACCGCCTCCGGGAGCGCTGGGACGACTTCGTGGTGCCGGGCCTCGGGGTGCGCTGCGTGGTGCCCAACCCGTGGGTGACGGGCGGCGAGAGCGCCGAGTTGGCGCTGGCCCTGTGGGCGGTCGGCGAGTCCGACCGCGCGCTGGACGTGCTGCGCTGGATCGGCCATCTCCGCGCGGACGACGGCATGTACTGGACGGGCTATGTCTTCGCCGACGAGGCGGTGTGGCCGCTGGAGCAGACGACGTGGACGGCCGGCTCGGTGCTGCTGGCGGTGGCCGCGCTGGGCGGCGACGAGGCGACCGTGCAGGTCTTCGGCGGCGAGCGGCTGCCGCACGGCCTCACCCCGGACTGCTGCTGACAAGCACCGGGACTCTGCAACGCGGAACGGCCCGCCACCCCGAGAGGGCGGCGGGCCGTCGCCGTTGACGTGCGCGGACCGCTCAGCCGCGCTGGATGCCCGAGGTGTCCTGGAGGACGCCGCGACGACCGTCCTGGGTCTGGGCGATCAGGACCTGACCGCGCTGCTCGACCGCCAGGTACCAGGTACCCGGGGCGAGTTCGGCGATCGGGTTGGGCGAGCCGTCCTCACCGAACAGCGGCCGGGCGGCGGGCACGGCGAACCAGAACGGCTGGAAGTTCGGGTCCGGCGCGGCGGCCTGCGGCTGCGCGGGCTGGTGCTGGGCCGGCTGGGCCTGCCCGCCCGGCTGCTGGCCGCCGTACGACGGCTGGCCCTGCTGCGGCGCCGGGTAGCCGTACCCGCCGGGCTGGGGCTGGCCGGGCTGCTGCGGCTGGCCGGGCTGCGGCTGACCGGGCTGGTGGGCGCCGGGGTAGCCGTAGCCGCCGGGCTGCTGCGGCTGGCCGGGCTGGGGCTGGCCGGGCTGCGGCTGACCGTACGGCGTCAGGCCCGCGTTCGGACCGGAACCGGAGATCAGCGGGACCCGCAGCGCCGGCACGTAGAAACCGGCGATCGTCACACCGGTGAGCAGGAACAGCGCCAGGAGACCGATCCACTGGCCGGCACCGACGTTCAGGTTGTCGATGACGCTGCCGAACTTCCGGGTCAGCGTCCAGACCGCGCTCCAGGTGGCGAACACCGCGAGGGCGACGCCCCACTGGCCCAGCTTGAGGCCGAGGAACTGGGTGTTCTCCGGCAGGAAGCGGGAGCCGACCGTGAGACCTGCGGAGATCAGACCGGGAAGGAAGATCGCGGGCAGGACCGGCCAGTAGAGGTTGGACCATCCGTTGCGTTCGAAGGGGATGTCGGTGCCCGGTGGCACCCTCAGGCCCCCCGTGTCCGCCGTGTAGAAGTTGAGGAACGAGGCGAGCAACAGCAGTGCCGCTGCCACGAGCACCACTGCGTCGCCTCGGGTGAGCGAGCGGTTGTTCACATCAGATCCTTCGTCGATCTTGTCGTCATGGTCCGGTCATCACGGGGGCTGCACCATCGTACGGACAGTGGGCGCCGCCGCCCGCATCCCCCCGTGCTCCGGTACCGGGGTGCCACGGGATGCGACGGCTGTCCCAGTTGTGCGAGTTGGGTGGCATGTCCTCGGTGGCGGTTCCCCCGTGGCGGTTCCCCCTGGCCTTCCACCGCTGCTCGCTAACGCTTTCCTACCAGGAACGACGTCACTCCGTCAGCGATTCCACGCGCGGCCTTCCGCTGCCACGCCGGATCGGTCAGCAGTGCGACGTCCTCGGCGTCCCGCATGTTGCCGCACTCCAGGAACACCTTCGGCACCCGGGAGAGGTTCAGCCCGCCGAGGTCGTCGCGGGTCGTCAGCCCGGTCGCGGCCGTCTCCGGGCCCAGGTAGCCGGCCGGCCGCATGCCGGTCGCCGAGCGGTAGCGGTCGGCGAGATGGCCGCCGAGCCGACGGGACTCCTCGACGATGCCGGTGGTGTCCGCCGCGCCCGCCTTCACGGCAGCCGGAAGGATCACGTGGAAGCCCCGGTTGCCGGGTGCTGAGCCGTCCGCGTGCACGGAGACCACCGCGTCGGCCTTCTCCCGGTTGCCGATACGGGCCCGCTCGTCGATGCACGGGCCGAACGGGCGGTCGTCGTCCTGCGTGAGCTTCACCACGGCGCCGCGCTCCTCCAGCAGCGTCCGCACGCGCCGGGAGACCTCCAGCGTGAACCGCGCCTCCGGATAGCCGGCGTCGCTCGCCGTACCGGTGGTGTCGCACTCCTTCCGGCCGGTACCGATGTCCACCCGCCGGTTCAGCTCGGCCGGGTGGTTCCGGTTGCCCGGATTGTGGCCGGGGTCGATGACAACAACCTTCCCAGTGAGGGCCGTTGACGTCTCGGGGCGGCTACCGTGGTCGGCGGGCCCGGACTTCGACGGACCGGGGCTCGTCTCGGGCGGCCCGCTCGGCTCCGCCGGTTCCGGAGTCCCGCTTCCCGGGTCGGTCGTCGAGGGCGCGGCGGGCGGACGTGCGGTGTCCGTCTCGCGTCCCGCGTCGGCGCGTCGCGCCACCAGCCACACCAGACCGGCCGCCAGGCACAGCGGCAGCACCACCGCGAGCACGGTGAACAGACGGCGCCCGCCGGACATCAGATGCCGTCGCCCGTGCGGCGCAGCACCCGCAGCGAGCCCGTCACCGACTCCTCGCGGAACGCTCCCGACCCAAGCGCCCGCCGGTACACCCGGAACGGCGCCTGACCGCCGTCGGCTGGGTCGGGGAAGACGTCGTGCACGACCAGCAGCCCGCCCACGGCCAGATGCGGCGCCCAGCCCTCGTAGTCGCCGCTCGCGTGCTCGTCGGTGTGGCCGCCGTCGACGAACACCAGCCCGAGCGGCTTCCCCCACACGGCGGCGACCTGCGGCGAACGCCCGACGATCGCCACGACGTGCTCCTCGAGCCCGGCCGCGCGCAGCGTCCGGCGGAAGGTGGGCAGCGTGTCCATCAGCCCGACCTCGGGGTCGACAAGACCCGGGTCGTGGTACTCCCAACCGGGCTGCTGCTCCTCGCTGCCCCGGTGGTGGTCGACGGTGACCGCCGTCACGCCGCCCGCCCGGGCGGCCTCGGCCAGCAGGATCGTGGAACGGCCGCAGTAGGTGCCCACCTCCAGCAGCGGCAGCCCGGTCGCGGCGGCCTCCACGGCGGCCGCGTACAGGGCAAGCCCCTCGTCGCGGGGCATGAATCCCTTCGCGGCCTCGAAGGCGGCGAGTGTCTCGGGCGGGGGAGTGCTCATGCCGTCATGCTGCCCCATCGCCCGACGGCTGCCCAGCCGGGGGTCGCCCCGGACCGGGGCGCGCGCGGGGTGGTGAGGTGGTGACGCGGAGGACCCGGCCGGCTGACGTGGGATCAGCCGACCGGGTCATCTCTCCCCTCGTCCCGAGGGCGGACGCGGGCGGGGGCGCTCCAGGCTGTGGAGGGGAACAGCGCCCGACGCCCGCGTCCTGGCGGACACCGCCGAAGGTCCGGCACCTCTCGGCGGGTTCAGTGGTGGTGTCCGGTACCACTGTGGCGGCCGGAATCGTGCGAGTCACCCCTTTCCACCGTGCCGCCCAGTTTGCCGCGCAACCGTTTCAGCGCCGCCGGTTCACCGACGGCCAGCCAACGGCTGCCGACCAGATACGTGCCGCCGTAGGGCTTGGCCTCGTCAAGCCAGGCCCGCTGCCCGCCGGCCGAGGTGAAGGTCGCCAGGACAAAACGGGACTTCCCGCTTCCGCACACGCCCTGACGTACCTCGCTCGCGTCGACGTTGACCGTGAGGTCGCACGACACCTCGGCGGCGAGCTGCTCCAACGTGGCGGCGGCCGGGGGCTTCCGCACACTCTCGCTCCCGCCCGACGGCCCGCTGTCACCCGCCCGGCCGAGGAGCAGTAGCAGCGCCGCGCACACGGCTGCCGCTCCGGCCGCTCCCGCGAAGCTCCTCTGGTGCCCTGCGGACGACAGCATCGGTTCCTCCTCTCCGCCGGCCCCTTGAGAGGGGACCGGCACGTGGGTCAGTTGGTGCAGTTGCGGCCGGAGTTGATGCAGTTCGTGACCCGCTTCATCAGCCGGTCCGACATCACGTTGATGAAGTCGCCGTGGTCGGTGATCGGCTTGTGCAGCTGCTCGGGGAAGGAGTCGACCGCGAAGACCGTCCCCCTCGGCAGGTCGTAGGTGATGCGCTGGACCATCTGCGGGATGGCCCGGAAGCCGCGCTTGCAGCTCCCGTCGCGCCGGGCGAAGTCGACGTGCGTGCGGTGGTTCGCGCTGTCGATGTTGCGCCCGTCCCAGCAGCTCTGGAAGCGCAGCGTGCGCACGACCTGGCTGCCCTCCGGGCAGATCGGGTACTTGTTCTTCAACTGGCGGTCCTCGAAGCCGGTGCAGCTCCAGGAGGCGTTGGCGTTGCCGACCCCGTTGGTGAACGCCTTGGCGTCACCGGTGATGATGCGCAGGAAGCGCGGCATCGCCGTCACCTTCTGCCGGGGGTTGCCCTCGAAGGTGAGGGTGACCGACGCCGGCGTCTGGATCTGGCCGACGTTGCCGTCCTGACCGCCGCCGGGCTCGTTGACGTCCCGCTCGTTCTGGCCGTTCTGGAGCCGCAGCACGGGCCAGAAGTAGGACGACTTGTCGTCCTGGTTGGCGCAGGTCGTTCCGGCCCGGGCGAGGTCGTCGTCACTGGCGAACGCGTCGTTGCCCTGGTTGCCGACGTAGTCGTGCATGTGGTGGGCGCCGTTGCTCACCCCGGGCGCGACGATGACGTTGTCCGGGTTGAACAGGCCGTTCTCGTTGCGGCCGCACTCGGTCGTGAACTTGCCGCGCGAGGCGCCGCTGCGGATGCGCTGCTGCGGCACGTTCGGGCGGATGCGGGTGATGTCGACGAAGTCCGAACGGGCCGGCCCGCCGGGCCGCGCGTTGTTGTTCTGCCCGTTGCCGTTCTGGTTGTTCCCGTCCTGGCCGTTCCCGTCCTGGCCGTCGCCGTTCTGGTCGCCCTGGCCGCCGTTCTGCTCGGGCGCCCCGCCGTCGCGCCCGTCGCCGTTCCGGTCGCCGCCGTTCTGCCCACCGTCGCGGCGGTCGGCCGCGATGGGCTCGGGCACGTTCTCCTTGAGCTGGCAGCCGGCCAGCTCCTCCAGCCCGGACGGGCGGGGCGCGCTGCGGCTGATGGCAATGGTGATCCTGTTGATCGCCGCCGTACGCCGGCTCTCCAGCGGGCCGAGGATGGCGTTCCTGGCGTAGTTCGGGTCCTGCCGTACCTGCCGGTCCGACCAGCGCAGCTTCTTGTACGCGAACGCGACCTGGGCGTCCAGCTGCGCGAGGTTCCGACTCACCTCCCGGCGGGCCTTGCGGGGCACCTCCGGCAGCGCGTCGGCCACCTCGGGGCAGGCGATCGTCGACATGCCCTGGGCCGCCTGGTCCTGCGGCTGGGCGGCGCGCGGGGCGGTGCCGCTCGAACTGCCGGCGTTGGCGTAGACGTTGGCCGCCGCCAGACCGCCGCCCCCCAGCAGCAGTGCCAGCCCGGCGGCGGCCGTTCTGTTCCGCAGCCGGGAGCGCCGATGCGTCTTGACACTCATGGAATCCCTCTCCTGTCCTAGCGGGGGTGGGGCATGGCCCTTCTAGGGCCCTGTCTGACAGATCCCGCCTTGCTCGCGACGCCTGGCATGGCTGTTTGTCAGACAGGCCCTAGGGCGCGCTCTCATGCTGCTGACCGGTCCAGGAGCCGGGGGCGAAGTGCTCAAAGGTGCTCAAGTTTCCGGACGCGGTGAGAGGGGAAGAGGAGAGCGGCCGTATCGGGGGCGGATCGAGCTGTCGGTGGCGGGTGCGACGATGGCCCGATGAAACGGTTGACGAGCGACGACGACCTGCTCGCGGGGCAGAAACGCGAGCAGAAGGGCGGCGGACGCGGCTTCGTGGTGCTGGTCGCCGCCTGCCTCGGCCAGTTCCTCGTGGTGTTGGACGTCTCGGTTGTCAACGTGGCGCTGCCGTCGATGCGCGCCGACCTCGGTATGAGCGCACCCGGTCTCCAGTGGGTGCTGAACGCCTACACCATCACCTTCGCCGGACTGATGCTGCTCGGCGGTCGCGCGGCCGACCTCTTCGGCCGCAAGACGACCTTCCTCTGCGGGCTCGGGCTGTTCACCGCGGCGAGTCTGGCGGGCGGCCTCGCCCAGGAGGGCTGGCAGCTGGTCGCCGCCCGGGCCGCCCAGGGCGTCGGCGCGGCGGTGCTCTCCCCAGCGACGCTGACGATCCTCACGTCCTCCTTCCCCGAGGGCCCGGCCCGCGCCCGGGCCATAGGCACCTGGACGGCCGTCGGCGCCGGTGGCGGCGCGGCCGGCGGCCTCGTCGGCGGGGTGCTCACCGACGCCCTGTCCTGGCGCTGGGTGCTGCTGATCAACGTGCCCGTCGGTGCGGTCGTCCTGGTGGCTGCCGCGTTCTGGCTCACCGAGCGGCGGGTCCGCGGCGGCCGCCGGCTGGACCTGCCCGGCGCCGCGCTGGTCACCGGCGGTCTGGCCGCGGTGGCGTACGGCGTCGTGCAGACGGAGTCGGTGGGCTGGTCGGCGCCGGGCGCGCTGCTGCCGCTCGGCGGTGGGCTGCTGCTGCTCGGCTGCTTTGTCGCCGTCGAGGCCCGGGTGCGGGCGCCGCTGGTGCCGCTGCGGGTCTTCCGCGCCGGCACGGTCTCGGCGGCGAACGCCGCGATGTTCATCAACGGCATGGCGATGTTCTCCATGTGGTTCTTCATCTCGCTGTACATGCAGAACGTGTTGGAGTTCACGCCGCTCCAGGCCGGACTCGGCTTCATACCGCAGTCGCTGAGCATCGTGCTCGCCTCCAAGCTGGCGCCGCGCCTCATGGCCTTCACCGGTGCCCGCAACCTGGCCGTCGTCGGAGTGCTGGTGGCCGCCGTCGGCTGCCTGTGGCAGAGCGGGATGCACGCCGACGGCACCTACGCGACAACCGTGCTGGTGCCGGGGGTCCTGATGGCGATCGGCGTCGGGCTGGCGGCGACCCCGCTCGCCACGCTCGCCACCGCCGGCGCCGCCCCCGAGGAGGCCGGCCTGGTCTCCGGCCTGGTCAACACCTCCCGCACGATGGGCGGCGCGCTGGGCATCGCGGTGCTCACCACCGTCGCCACCGCGCACGGCGGCGACAGCTCCGACCCGGCGGAGATGGCCCACGGGCTCGGCGTCAGCTTTGTCGTCAGCGCGGTCGTCCTGACCGTCTCTGTGGCGCTGATGCTCACCGCGCTTCCCGGCCGGGCCACCCCGCCCGCCCGCTCCGGGCGATGACCGGGACCGCCCTGTTGACTTCTCGTCAACAGGGCGCCTATACAGAAGGCCCGTGCCGGCTAGAACGTGTTCCATCGCCCAGGCCAAGGAGAGCACCGATGCCGATCAACGCCGACGAGGCGCTTGCCGCGAAGCCCAGCACCAGCCGCGTCGACTGGACCCACAAGGACGTACAGCTCTACCACCTGGGGCTCGGTGCCGGCGCCCCCGCCACCGACCCGGCCGAGCTGCGGTACCTGCTGGAGGACCGGCTCACGGTGCTGCCCTCCTTCGCCACCGTCGCGGGCGGATGGATGGGGCTGGTCAGCGGACTCTCCGCGCCGGGCATCGAGGTCGACCTGATGGCCGTGCTGCACGGCGGCCAACGGGTCCGGCTGCACCGGCCGATCCCCGCCCAGGGCTCGGCCGAGCAGACCTCCCGCGTCGCCGCCCTCTACGACAAGGGCCGCTCGGCGGTACTCGTCCTGCGCACGGAGGCCGCCGACGACGACGGCCCCCTGTGGTCCTGCGACACCGAACTCTTCCTGCGCGGCGAGGGCGGCTTCGGCGGCGACCGCGGCCCCTCCGCCCGCCTGGAGACCCCCGACCGCGAACCCGACCGGGTGCTGGAGACTCCGGTGCGGGAGGACCAGGCCCTGCTGTACCGCCTCAACGGCGACTGGAACCCGTTGCACGCCGACCCCGAGTTCGCCGCGCTGGCCGGCTTCGACCGGCCGATCCTGCACGGCCTGTGCACGTACGGCATGACACTCAAGGCGGTCGTGGACGCCGAACTCGACGGGGACGTCACCCGTGTCGCCGACTACCGCGCGCGATTCGCCGGAGTCGTCTACCCCGGCGAGACGCTGCGCATCCGGCTCTGGCGCGAGCCGGAGCACCGAACGCGGATCCTGGTCACGGCCGTCGAACGAGACGACGCGGTCGTCCTCTCGGACACGGAAGTCGTCACGCGATGAGCCCCGCCCTGGAGTCCCACCGAGACTGAGGACGAGCAGCCGCCAGGCCGCGACACGGGGTCCGGGGCGGAGCCCCGGCAGACGGGAACTTGGAGCCCCGGGAAACGGGAACTTGTGGGGGTCCCCCGGCCGGAGGCCGGGGGAGGGACCGGGGCACCACCCCGCCGCCCGCTTGCCCGCGCCGACCTCAGGGCAGTGGCGCCTGCTGGAGCGGTACGGGCCGGGAAGAGCCCGTCCCCGCTTCCGCGCCGGGCGACGGCCCCTCAGCGGCCGTACGGTCGAGCGTGTGCAGCGCCTCGTCGAGCGCGTCGGCGTGTGGCCCGTCACCGCGGGGCCGCGGCGGGCTCGGCGCGGTCGCCAGAGGCCCCGGCTCGGCCTCCCGCCGGGCGGCGGTGGCGGGCGCGGCACCACTGCCGCCGCGCGCACCCGGCGGCGCCCCGGTCGCGGCGGTGCGCGCGGCCGTCGGCGGCGGCTCCACTGCGGGGTGGGCGCGGGCCAGCCCGCACGGTTCGTAGGGCAGCCGGAGTTCCCCCGTCGCGCCGAGCAGCCCCGCGCCCGGCAGCCACCCCCGGGGCGCCGCCAGGTGCCGCAGCCGGGTGCCCGGCCGCCACCACGCCACCCACGTGCCGTTCGGTCCGTCCGCCCGCAGCGCGACGGCCGCGTCCTCCGGTACCAGCGCCTGGCCCGGTTGCACGGCGAACGGCTCCAGCCTCACCTCCGGCATGTGGAGCGCCTCCGGGAAGCGCACCGGTCGATGGCTGCCGAGCACTCCCCAGCCCAGCCGGGTCTCGCCCGGCGCGTCGGAGCGGACGAGCAGCAGCCCGCTGTCGGCGTCGGCGAGCACCACCTCGTCCTGGCTCTCCTCGGTGATCTGGAGCAGCGGGCTGGTCGTGCCGCCCCTGGCCAGGTCGACGGCGACGGCCTTGGCCGGAGTCTCGCCCGACCGCCGGTTGAGCGCCAACAGACGCCCCTCGCGGTCCAGCCAGTGCCCGGAGACACACGTCCCGGGCACGTCCGCCACCGGCCGGGGGCCGCCCTCCGTGCCCGGCCCGGTGACCTGCCACACCCGTGTGGCGCGCCCGTTCGGTGTCATCAACAGCGCCGAGCGGCCGTCCGGAGCCGCCGGCAGCAGCGTCACCGTGCCCGACTGGACCGTCCCGAGCGGGAGTTCGCCGGTCTCCGGACCGGTGGGGTAGAGCAGCGCCAGCCGGTGTGCCGTCGGTGTCGTGGAGGCGGCGCCCTCCGGGCGGGCCACCAGCACCCGTCCGTCGGCCAGCGCCAGCACCTGGCAGTCGGCCGGTTCCGGCCGCGCGGCGGGCAGCGCCACCACGTACGGCTCGGGGCCGCTGAGCGTCCAGCGCTCGACGTAGGGGCCGGCCGTGCCCGCGACGAGCCGGGCGGCGTACGAGCCGTCGGCCGCCGGCGACCAGCCGCCGTGCCCCCTCGTGCCGCCGCCAGTCGCCGTTTCGATAGCACACGCTGTCATCGGGGGAACACCTCCGGTGACGACGCTAGGGTTCTTCGTGCCTCTCCGTGGTCGTCGTGCGAAGCCGGTTCATCCTTACGCGTGGTGCTGCGGCGGATCGGCTGTGCGACGGTGCCGGATGTGCTTCGGACGCGGACCGCCGAGGGGCCCCGGCGACAGGTAGCCTTTCCCCGTGCCCGCACTCTCCGATGTCATCCAAGCCCTCGACGCCCTCTGGCCCCCGGAGCGCGCCGAACAGTGGGACGCCGTCGGCCTCGTCTGCGGCGATCCGTCCGCCGAGGTGAACCGGGTACTGATCGCGGTGGACCCGGTGCCGGCTGTCGCGGCCGAGGCGGTCGCCTTCGACGCCGACCTGCTGCTCACCCACCACCCGCTCTACCTGCGGGGCACCACGACCGTGGCGGCCGACACCTTCAAGGGCCGCGTCGTCCACACCCTGATCAAGAACGACATCGCGCTGCACGTCGCGCACACCAACGCCGACCGCGCCGACCCCGGCGTCTCCGACGCCCTCGCCGGTGCGCTCGGGCTGCGCGTCGTCGGCCCGCTGGTGCCCGACCCCGACGACCCGGAGGGCCGACGCGGCCTCGGTCGTGTCTGCGAGCTTCCCGAGGCGCTGTCGCTCGCGGCCTTCGCCCAGCACACCGCGGCCTCCCTGCCGGCCACCGCGCAGGGCGTGCGGGCCGGCGGCGACCCCGACATGATGGTCCGTACGGTCGCCGTCTGCGGCGGCTCCGGCGACAGCCTGTTCGACCGGGTGCGCGCGGCCGGCGTCGACGCCTACGTCACCGCCGACCTCCGCCACCACCCCGCGTCCGAGGCCCGCGAGCACTCCCCGCTCGGCCTGGTCGACGCCGCCCACTGGGCCACCGAGTGGCCCTGGTGCGAGCAGGCCGCCGCCCAGCTCGACGCCGTTTCCGAACGTCACGGCTGGGAGCTGCGCACCAAGGTCTCCCGCACCGTCACCGACCCCTGGACCGCGCACGCGTCCTCCGGTCTCCACCACGACTACGAGTACTCAGGAGCCCCCAACTGAAATCCGCGCCCGCCGACCAGATCCGCCTCCTCGACCTCCAGGAACTCGACGTCAGGCTGAGCCAGCTCGCGCACAAGCGCGACAACCTCCCCGAGCACGCGGAGATCGCCGCCCTGGAGGGCGACCTGACGCAGCTCCGCGACCTGCTCGTCGCCGCCCAGACCGAGGAGGGCGACACCGCGCGCGAGCAGACCAAGGCCGAACAGGACGTCGACCAGGTCCGGCAGCGCGCGGCGCGCGACCAGCAGCGCCTGGACTCCGGGGCCGTCACCAGCCCCAAGGACCTGGAACACCTCCAGAGCGAGATCGTCTCCCTCGCCCGCCGCCAGACCGACCTCGAGGAGGTCGTGCTGGAGATCATGGAGCGCCACGAGGCCGCCGGTGAGCGCGTCTCCGACCTCACCGACCGGGTCGCCTCCGTGCAGGCCAAGGTGGACGACGCCGCCGCCCGCCGGACCGCCGCCACCGGCGAGATCGACGCCGAGATCGAACGCCTCGCCAAGGAGCGCGAGGTGGTCGCCGGATCGGTACCGGCCGACCTGCTCGCCCTCTACGACAAGCTGCGCGGCCAGCAGGGCGGCGTCGGCGCCGCCAAGCTCTACCAGCGCCGCTGCGAGGGCTGCCGACTCGAGCTGAACATCACGGAGTTGAACGAGATCCGCGCCGCCGCCGCCGACGAGGTGCTGCGCTGCGAGAACTGCCGCCGCATCCTCGTGCGCGCGGCCGACTCCGGCCTGTGAGCGACGTCCGCTGAGCGGCGGCTTTCGGCTTTAGGGCGTCGGCTCGCGGGCGGGTTGTGTGCGGTGGGCGAGAACCGAGGGGAACGGTAGGGAAGATGGCACGGCGGTTCATCGTCGAAGCGGACGGGGGCTCGCGCGGCAACCCGGGGCCGGCGGGCTACGGCGCGCTGGTCAGGGAGGCCGACACCGGCCAGGTGCTGGCGGAGACGGCCGAGTTCATCGGCCACGCCACCAACAACGTCGCCGAGTACAAGGGGTTGGTCGCCGGGCTGCGCGCGGCCCGCGAACTCGACCCCGAGGCGACGGTGCGGGTCCGCATGGACTCCAAGCTGGTCGTCGAGCAGATGTCCGGGCGCTGGAAGATCAAGCACCCGGACATGCGTCCGCTCGCCAAGGCGGCGGGCGAGATCTACCCGCCCGGCGCCGTCACCTACGAGTGGATCCCCCGCGCCCAGAACAAGCACGCCGACCAGCTCGCCAACGAGGCGATGGACGCCGGTCGGCGCGGCGAGCAGTGGCGGCCGGCCGACTCCACCGCCGAACTCTCCGCCCCCGCGGCGGCCCCGGAGGCACCCCCGCGGGACGCCGGAAGCTCGGACGCCGCCACGCCCGCCGCTCCTGCCGTGGCCGCCGCCCCTGCCACGTCCGCCGCCCCGGAGCCGGTCGCGCCGCCCGTCGGCTGGGGCGCCGCCGACCTCGGCACGCCCACCACTCTTGTCCTGCTGCGCCACGGCGAGACGGCGCTCACCCCGCAGAAGCGGTTCTCCGGAAGCGGCGGCACAGACCCGGAACTCTCCGAGGCAGGCCGCCGCCAGGCCCGGGCCGTCGCCGATGCACTGGCCGCACGCGGCACCGTGCAGGCCGTCGTCACCTCGCCCCTGCGCCGCTGCCGGGAGACCGCCGAGCTCGCCGCCGACCGGCTGGGTCTCGACGTCCGCGTCGAGGAGGACCTGAGGGAGACCGACTTCGGCGCCTGGGAGGGCCTGACCTTCGCCGAGGTGCGCGAGCGTCATCCGGCGGAACTGGACGCCTGGCTGGCCGACGCGGCCGTCGCCCCGCCGGGCGGTGAGTCCTTCGCCGAGGTCGCCCGCCGCACCGCGCGGGCCAGGGACAAGCTGCTCGCGCGGTACGCGGGCCGCACCGTCCTCGTCGTCACCCATGTCACCCCGGTGAAGACCCTGGTCCGCCTGGCGCTCGGCGCGCCGCCGAAGTCGCTGTTCCGGATGGAACTCGCGGCCGCCTCGCTGTCCGTCGTCGCCTACTACGCCGACGGCAACGCCTCCCTGCGCCTCCTCAACGAGACGGCTCACCTCAGAGGCTGACGGGGGCCGCGCCGCGTCGCGGTGGCCTCAGCGGACCCCGGGTCCCGGCCCGCGAGCGCCGCCGCCTCGGCGGCCAGCGCCGTGACGCGGTCCCAGTCCCGGGCGGCGATCGCCTCCCGGGGCGCCACCCAGGCGCCGCCCACACACCCCACGTTGGGCAGCGCGAGGTAGCGGCCCGCGTTGGCCCGCGTCACGCCGCCGGTCGGGCAGAACCTCGCCTGCGGCAGCGGCCCGACCAACGCGGCCAGCACCGCCGGGCCTCCGGCGGCCTCCGCCGGGAAGAACTTCAGTTCGCGCGCCCCGCGCTCCAGCGCGGCCAGCGCCTCCGACGCCGTCGCCACGCCCGGCACCACCGGCACGCCGCTCTCCAGGCACGCGTCCAGCAGCCGTCCCGTCGAACCCGGCGTCACGAGGAAGCCCGCCCCCGCCGCGACGGCCTCCCGCACCTGCCCGGCCGTGAGCACTGTCCCGGCCCCGACCGCGATCTCCGGCACCTCGGCGGCGATCGCCGCGATGGCGGCCGTCGCCGCCGGCGTCCGCAGCGTCACCTCCACGGCGGTCAGCCCGCCGGCCAGCAGGGCGCGGGCCAACGGCACGGCGGTGGCGGCGTCGTCCACCACCGCGACGGGCAGCACGGGCGCGAAGGAGTCGAGCATGCCGCCATCCTGGCAACAGCCGCACACGCTGCGAAACAGCCGTTGCACACGACGCAACCGCCGCTGCTTCCGTGTGTCAGTGCACGTCCGTGACCACCACGTCCAGCTGCCACGTACGCCCCGCGCGCGCCGGCGCCGTCGGCTCGACCCGGTGGCCGAGCGCGCCCAGCGCCTCCGCCAGCTCCGCGGGCGAACCCGGTCGCGCCCCCGACTCCAACAGCGACCGGACGATCCGCCCCTTCGTCGCCTTGTTGAAGTGACTGACCACCGACCGCTTCTCCACCCCGTCCACCATCTTCGACTGGAGTACCCGGACCGTCGCCGTCCGCGCCGCCAGCTCACCCGCCGGCTTCCACATCGACCCGTACGCCGCCGACCGCAGATCAAGCACCAGACCGTCCGCGACCTGCGGCACGACCTCCGCCATCGGCTTGCGCCAGTACGCCCCCAGCCCGCCC
>NZ_VJYK02000104.1 GCF_007097205.2 Streptomyces alkaliterrae | reverse complement strand
GGGACGGGTCAAGTCCATGGGCCCGATGCTAGGGGTGCCGTCCGGCGTGGCGCCCGTCGGCAGTTGCGCGGGTTCGGGTGTCGTGGCGGGGCGTGCGGGAGCACCATGGAGGCATGGAAGCTCCGCTGAGCGGTGTCAGCGCGCCCGCGCGCCTCGCGGCGGACGGCGAGGGCGTCGGCCACGACGAGCTGGCGCTCGCCGCGCGCAACCACGGGCTGCCGCTGGAGGCCCTGCGCTACGACGTCACCCCTCCCGGACTGCACTACGTGCTCGTGCACTACGACATCCCGCCCACCGACGGCGACGACTGGCGGCTCACCGTCGGCGGCCTGGTCCGCGACCGACTCGACCTCGACCTGCCCGCACTCCGCGCGTTCCCGACCGAGACGCTGCGGGTCACGATGGAGTGCGCCGGGAACGGCCGCGCCCGGCTGGCACCGCGACCGGTGAGCCAGCCGTGGCTCGTGGAGGCCGTCGGCACGGCGGAGTGGACGGGCGTGCCGCTGCGCGTCCTGCTGGAGGAGGCCGGCGTCGAAGCGGGCGCGGTGGACGTGGTGTTCACCGGCGCCGACCACGGCGTGGAGCGCGGCGTCGAGCAGGACTACCAGCGTGCGCTGCCGCTGGCCGTCGCCACCGGCGAGGACCCGCCGGTCCTCGTGGCCCATGCCATGAACGGCATGCCGCTGCCGCCGCAGCACGGCCACCCCCTGCGGCTTGTCGTACCCGGCTGGTACGGCATGGCGCATGTGAAGTGGCTGCGGGACATCAGCGTGCGGGACCGGCCGTTCGACGGCTTCCAGCAGAACGTCGCCTACCGCTACCGGCAGGACGCCGACGAGGCGGGCGAACCGGTCGACCGCATCCGGCCCCGCGCGCTGCTGCTCCCGCCCGGCTTCCCGGACTTCATGTCCCGCACCCGGGTGGTGGACGCCGGCCCGGTGACGCTGACCGGCCGGGCCTGGTCGGGTGCCGGCCCGGTCGTGCGGGTGGAGGTGAGCGCCGACGACGGGCGGACCTGGGCGGACGCCGAGGTGGCGCCCCCCGGCGACCACCGATGGGCGTGGCAGGCGTGGCACGCCGTCTGGGAGGCGCGGCCCGGCGACCATGTGCTGACCGTGCGCGCGCACGACGCCGACGGGCACGCCCAACCCGTCGACCAGCCGTGGAACCGGGGCGGCTTCGGCAACAACCTGGTACAGCGCGTCCCGGTCCACTGCCGCTGACGCCCGCCTCCGAGGTGCGGCTCACCCGCGGTGGACAACCACGCCGCCGCCCGGGCACAGTGAGCCCCGGGAGCCCGGGGAGACCCCGGCGAACCCGGCTCCGGCGGGAAGGGCTGACTCACACGATGGTGTACGCGGCGATCGACATCGGCGGGACGAAGATCGCCGGTGCGCTGGTCGACGGCTCGGGCCGTCTGCTCGTCCGCGCCAGGCGGCCCACTCCCGCACGGGAGTCCGCCGAGACGCTGCTGGCCGCCGTGACCGCCGTACTCGACGAGTTGGCGGCGGACGCCCGCTGGGAGGCGGTGACCTGCCTCGGCGTGGCGAGCGCCGGACCGGTCGACGCCGCCGCCGGGACGGTGAGCCCGGTCAACATCCCGGCGTGGCGCGACTTCCCGCTGGTCGAGCGGCTGGTCGAGCGGCTGCGCGCACGGCCGCGGCTGCCGCGCGGCGTCGATCCGGTACTGGTCGGCGACGGGGTGGCGATGACCGCCGCCGAGCACTGGTTGGGCGCGGCCCGGGGCGTCGACAACGCGCTGTGCTTCGTCGTCTCGACGGGAGTGGGCGGCGGGCTGGTCCTCGACGGCCGACCGCACACCGGCCGCACCGGCAACGCCGGCCACCTCGGCCACATCTCCGTGGACCTCGAAGGCACCGCGTGCCCGTGCGGCGGGCGCGGCTGCGTCGAGGGCTTCGCGAGCGGCACGGCGATCGCCGCCCACGCGCTCGCCACCGGCTGGCAACCGCCCGAGGGACAGCCGCCGACCGCCGCGACGGTCGCGCGTACCGCCGTCGACGGCGACCCGCTCGCCCGCGCGGCCTTCGACCGCGCCGCCCGCGCGCTGGCCGCCGCCGTCGCGGCGACCGCGAGCCTCGTCGAGCTGGACCTGGTGGTCGTCGGCGGCGGCGTGGCGCAGTCCGGCGACCTCCTCCTCGCCCCGCTGCGCCGCCATCTGACGGAGTACGCAACGCTCGACTTCACCCGGGACCTCCGCGTGGTCCCCGCCCGACTCGCCCTGGACGCCGGCCTCATCGGCGCGGCGGCCCTCGCCGCCCGCACGTCGGGCGCGTCCCACCCCGCGCCTCCCCCTGCGTCTCACTCAGCGCCGACGGAGAACAGCAGGTAGAGGAAGGCCGCGAAGCCGTGCCCCGCGACGGTGTATGCGAACAGCCGAAGGGGCAGCCCGCGCGGAAAGCGCCCCTCGCCGCGCTCGACGCCGGTCTTCTCACTCCACATGACGCCCGGTCACCTCTCAGTTCTCAGCCTTGTACCGCACCGTCGCCCGTCCCGCTTCCCAGACAGAGCGCGTCCGGCTGGCTCCGCAACAGCGTGTGGACAAAAAGCAGTTCGACCCCGCCCTCCGAGACGGCGGTGAGCCGGTGCGGGGTCAGACTGTCGTAGTGGGCCGTGTCTCCCGGATCGAGCAGATGCCGCTCACTCCCGAGGGAGAGCCGCAACCGGCCGTCCAGCACGTACAGCCACTCCTCACCCGGGTGGACGCGGACCAGGTCCTGCTGCGCCCCGGGCGGCAGGTGCACCCGGAGCGTCTGCATCGCGCGGCCGGGGCCGCCGATCCGCCAGTACGTCCAACCGCCGGCCCGAACCGCCTCCGGCTCCCCCGCCCGGACGACCGGCGACCGCTCGGGGGCCCGCTCGCCGAGCAGGTCGGACACGGTGGTGCCGTAGGCCCTGGCGAGCGTCAGCAGCAGCGGCAGGGACGGCTGCCGCTGGCCGGTCTCCAGCCGGGACAGATGCGCGGGCGACAGCCCGAGTCGTCGCGCCGCCGCCTCCAGGCTGAAGCCACCGCGCCTGCGGAACTCCCTCAGCCGGGGGGCGACGGCGGGCGGCGCCGCGCCGCCCTCGTCCGGAATCTCAGGACCCATGCCCTCATTGAGACACGCGCCGTGCCCCACCGGCAAACGCCTTGCCCCAGAGGCAAAACCGCAGCCGTGACCTGCGCTTTTGTCGCCCTCACGCCAACGAGACAAGGCCCCGGCGCGGACATAACCTGAGAACGTCGGGACGCTCCGGAACTCGCTGGGAGATGAGCGTCATGTCATTTGTGCAAGTGATCGACTGTCGGACGACAAACGTCGACGAGCTGAACAGGCTGATGGACTCCTGGGCGGAGGCCACCAAGGGCAAGCGGACGGCGACGCACGCGATTCTCGGCAAGGACCGCGCGGACACCTCGCACGTCGTGGAGATCGTGGAGTTCCCCTCCTACGAGGAGGCCATGAAGAACTCGCACCTGCCGGAGACGGACCGGATCTTCCGGGAGATGGTCGCTGTCTGCGAGACGGAACCGTCCTTCACCGACCTGGACGTCGTCCGGGACGAGCAGCTCAACAAGGAACTGGTCCGCCGCTACTTCGACGAACTCGTCAACGGCGGCAACATCGACGTCATGGACGAGCTGTGCACGGCCGACTACCGCGAGCACGACCCGTCGCTGTCCTCGTACGACCTCGGCGTCGAGGAGGCCAAGCGGGAGAACCGCGAGATCATGGAGGCCTTCCGGCCGCGAGCCGTCGTCGAGAGCATGGTCGCCGAGGGCGACATGGTGTCGGTCCGCTTCAGCTTCACCGGCCGGCACGTCGGCGCCTACCAGGGCATCGAGGCCACCGACAAGGAGATCAAGGGCACCGGCCACGGCACCGTCCGCTGCGCGGGCGGCAAGATCGCGGAAAGCTGGTGGAACACCGACGACCTGGGCCTCATGCAGCAACTCGGCGTCGTCGAAGCCTGAACACCCTGAACGGCTGAACAGCCTGGCCGAAACCCCGCCCGCGGGCCCCTCGACCCGCGGGCTCGCCGCGCCTCCGCCGCCGCCCGCCCCGATCACCAGGCGACCGGCTCCAGCGGGTTGCGGCCGTCCTGGGCGTGGTAGGCGCTGACCAGCGAGACCCTGGCGACCCTCCGGCCCTCCGCCAACGCTCGCTCCGCGGCCTTCCGCCCGGTGAACGCCTGCCGCTCCCGCTCGTAGGTCTCGAACGCCTCGAAGCGGGTCTTGTCGTCGAGGAGACGCAGTTCGTCCGGCTCCCGCACCAGCGTCACGACCAGACGGTCGTGAGTGCGCGGGTCGCGGTACTCGTACCGCTCGGACGTGGCGGCGAAGTCCGGTGCGAACGGCATCCGTTCGCCGATCCACCGGTCGTTGTCGCCGAGCGCCGTGAGCCACTGCTCGCCGACCGTCCTGAGATCACCGTCGAAGACGAGGTAGCGCTCGAGCCTCCACTGGCAGCTCAACGGGCCGGCGGGTTCGCCCTCGAAGGGGACGTGCCGAACGCAGTGGTCGGCCGCCGCCGCGCCGAACCGCCGAGAATCGCCCGGCAGAGTGCCGACGACCTCCTCCACCCGCCGTTCGGCCACCGCCTTCGCCCGGCCGCTCGCCGCGTCGACCTCAGCCGTCCGCGACAGGTCGGCCATCGACTCCGTCCCCCGGGCGACCGCGTACCAACCCGCCGCCGCCAGTGCCGCCAGCATCGCCGACGCGCCCGTCACCGCCAGCCCCGCACGTGCTCTGCGCCACCGCGGCCCTTTCGCTCTCCCGCTCTCCGTCATCCGACGACCCTCCCATCCCCAGGTCACCGAACGGCAACAGCCGTTTCACCGTCCCTCGACCCGGGGAGCGACCGGGAGGTGGTGGACGGCGAGGAGCGCGGCGTCGTCCTTCAGGGCCCCGTGAGTGTGGGCGACGACGCCCGCGACCAGCGCGTCGGCCAGTTCGTCGGCGTCGCGGAAGGTCCGGCCGCCGAGCGCCGTGGCCGGATCGTAGAACTCGCCGTGCACGTCCCGGGCCTCGGTGACCCCGTCGGTGTACAGCAGGAGGAAGCAGCCGGGCGGGAACCGCGCGTCGCGGACGTCGTTCCTCAGCGCCTCCCGGTCGAGCCCCAGGCCGAGCGGCGGGGCGCTCTCCGCGACGGGCAGGTGGTACGGGGGTTCGCCGGGCGGCAGGAGCAGGGGTGGCGGATGGCCGCAGCACACGGCGGACAGCCGGTCGGGGAACGCGCGCGGGATCTCGACGAGCACCGCCGTGACAAAGCCCTCCTCGGGGCTGAGGAGCCCGGTCCGGCGGTTCTCCCGCAGCAACGCCTCCTCCAACCGGCAAGCCAGGGAGGCCAGTTCCGGCTCGTGGGTCGACCACTCCCGGAAGGCGCCCAGCACCACGGCCACCGCCGCCGCGGCCCCGAGGCCCTTGCCGGAGACGTCGCCGACGATCAGCCGGGTACCGAACGGCGTCTCCTGCGTCGCGTAGAGGTCGCCGCCGATGAGGTTGTCCCGGTGCGCCGGGCGGTAGCGCGCGGCGACGCTCAACGGGCCGGAACGCCTCGGCGGTGACGGCACGACGGCCCGCTGCACGACCTCCGCGACACCCAGCGCCGACATCATCCGGCGGCGGGCGGCGACCAGGATGGCGTTGACCACCAGCGCGAGGACGGCGACCACCAGGACCGTTCCCACCAGCACGGTCCTCTCCACCGGCACCAACCCCGGTGGTTCGTTGACGACCGTCAGCAGCGGTGTGGTGATCACAAGCGTGGCCACCACCGTGGCGAGGGTGACCCGAGGCGTGTCGACCGCCGCGGCGACCAGCGGCGCCGCGACGAACAGACCGAGAAAGGTCAGATGCGCGGGCGTCACGAGGTTCAGCACCACCGCGGCGCCCAGCAGCACGGCCGGCAGGAGCCGCACCCACGGACGCGGGGACGCCCAGCCCCGGCTCAGATCTCGAAAGCCGGACTTCGCCGGCGGCGGAAACGACACACCCCCATCTCATCCGTGCCGCCCCGCGCCCCGGGACACCCGGCGCACGAAGACGCCGATCTTCACCTGCCTGGGCGCGGCGGGCAGGGCCCAGGGATACGCGCGTCGCCGCGTCGGCTCGCGGTCAGCCCGCTCCCGACCGAGCCGTCGCCGAAGTGGGGGCCTCCACCTCCGTGCTCAGGGCGCGCGCGGCGACCAGGCGGCGGGCTTCCTCGGCGTTCCAGGCCAGCGCGGCCCGCTGCATCGCCTCGACCCGTGGGGGCAGGCAGAGCCCCAGATCGTCGGCGAAGAGCCGACGGCAGCGGGTGATCGCGCTCAGTGCGCCGGCGGCGTCGCCGTGGATGGAGTGCGCCGCGGCCAGCAGCTCCCACAGGCCCTGCCGGTACGGTGCCTCGGCGACGACGCTCTCGATGCGGTACACGAGCAGTTCGGTGGTCCGGTCGGCGAGGACAAGGGCGGAGAAGAGGTCCTGGTAGGCGTCGAAGCGGGCGCTGTTGATCCCTGCCGCGTGTGCGTCGAACCACCGCGTGGGCGGCAGGCCGCGCCCGAAGGGGGCACGCCACAGGGCAAGGGCCTCCTCCAGCACCACGACCGCCTCGTCGACCTCACCGCGCAGCAGGAGGTTCCGGCCGCGTCGGGCCCGCAGGGTGAACACGTGCAGGTCGAGCTCCTCCGCGTCGACGCAGAGCGTGTATCCGCTCCGACTGCCCCGGTGGGTCCTGAGCCGGTCACTGAGCCCGGGGACGGCCGAGTCCAGGACGCGCCGCACGCCGGTCGTATGGCTGCGGATGTTCGCCGTGGCGGAGGCCGGCGGATCGTCCCACAGGAACTCGGACAACTCGTCGACGTTCACGGGCTGCCCGGCCCGCAGCAGCAGTGCGGTGAGCAGCGCCGTACGTGTCGGCGCGGCGACCACTTGCAGTCTCCCGATCTCGACCGGGCCAAGAATCCGGAAAAGCATGTCCCCCGTCTTTCATCAGTTCGGAGCGCCGGAGAAGGGTCGTTCGCGGAAGGCGTTCCGGGTGTTCGCCGCCGCACCGATCGCACTCCGGTGCGGCACACAGACAGATGCTTGACGGTCACGACACTGGCACGCCCCTGGCAGCACCGCGTTGACGATCCACGCCGAGCCGTTGACCGTGCACGCCGGGCCTGGGAACGGCGCGGCCCGGGGGCGGCCGCGACCGCACCCGGACGAGGCGACGAGGGCCGATCGGCCCGTGGCGCGCCCAGCCCACGGACTCCTTTCCGTCAGCGCACCGCGGGGTCCGGCGCGGCCTCGAGAACGCGTTCGAGATCGTCGACGGCGGCGCGCGGGCCCTTGGTCAGCGCGACCCCGGAGGTGTGCAGCACCACCTCGTCGACGCCGATCGCGCGGTACTCGTCGAGTCGCGCGTGGATCTCCTCCACGGTTCCGTAGAGGAACACCCCGCCGTCCACGAGCTTCCTGGCATCGTCCGCACCTCCGTCGCCTTCCAGCGCGATACCGGATCTCCGCAGCGCGTCCCGGTAGTGCGGCGCCTGGAGGTGGGCGCCGCAGGCGGCCTGCGCCAGTTCGGCGGCCGCCCGGCCGGGACCGGAGAGGGCCACGGGGACGTACGCGGTGACCCTCGGCGGACGCGGGCTCGCGTGTGTGTCCACGCCCGTCCCGGTGCCGGCGTCCGTACCCGTCCGTACCCGTCTCGCCGCCCCCTCGCGCAGGGCGGGCAGCAGGGTCCCGTCCAGATACGAGGCGCTGCCGAGCCAGGTGACGGCCACGTCGGCGACCTCCCCGGCCAGCTTGGCCATACGCGCTCGGAGTACTCCCAGCCCCACCGAGACGTCCGGTGCGGGGAGTCCCGCGAGTCGCGCGCTCGTGGCGAACTCCGCGCCAGACAACCGTGTCTCGCCGTGGGCGAGCAGACCGCGCACGATGTGCACGTACTCCCGGCAGGCGTCGAGCTGGCCGGCATAGCTCCTGCCCTGGAACCCGCGCTGCCCGGCAGGGCCACCGGGACCGAAGCACGCGACGACGGACCGCCCCGTGGACAGCGCGACGGAACGGGCCTCCACGGCCGCCTGGTAGGGCGCCCGCAGCGGCATCAGGGACACGCCGAACCCGCTCGGGACCCTGATCCCGAGACCGGCGAGCCACACCGTCAGATGGTGGCTGTCCAGAACCATCCCCTGGCCCTGCCAGAACCGGTGGGCCGCCGTCCGCTGGGTCAGGAGCGCGAAGGGGACCGCCTGCTCCGGCCGGACGACGCCGGTCGGCAGCGCCAACGAGAACCGCACTCCCCTCAGCCCTTCGACATGAGGGCGACCGGGATCGACACGGCCCCGCCGACTCCCTCGGAGGTGCCGCGCAGCAGGAGGTCGGTGTCGCCGACACCGGCCCAGCCCAGCATGTAGCCGGGCAGCGAGGTGCGGCCCCGGGCTCCGGTGAAGAAGCCGTGGGCACGGGCCTTGCCGAGTACCTGCTCCTGGTACGCGTACGCCCGATCCAACAGGGAGTCGTCGCCGAGGACGTGGGCGCTGGCGATCAGCGACTGGACGACGCCGCTGCTGCCGTGGCAGACCGACAGGTCGACCGCGCCGTCCTCGGGCAACCGGGTCGCGTTGTCCACCAGTGCCGCCAGTCTCCGGGGCGTGAGCCAGTCCTGGCGCCCGGCGGAGGCGAGGATTTCCGCCGAGGCCAGCAGCAGCCCGGCGGCGCCCTTGCACCACCCGTGGTGCGGCGTCTCCTCGCCCGACCTGAAACGGGCGAGCAGCCAGTCGGCCGCGGCACGGGCGAGCGACGGGTCGCCCAGGACCCGGCCGATGCGGGCCGACGCCCAGCGCAGTCCCAGCCGGCCGTGCGCGAGGTCGAACCAGGCGGCCCCGTCCAGGCCGTCCTGGTGGGACAGGACCAGGTCGGCCAGCGACCCGAGCCGCTCGGCGGTCAGCGGAACCTCGGCCGTGCCGTGCTCCTTGTGGGACAGCAGGACCATCAGCCCTCCGGCCGGGCCGTTCACCAGATCCGTCACCAGCTCGCCGGAAGCCGCACGTTCGGCGATCTTGTCGAGAATCCGGCCCAGCCGGTCCGCGTCCACCTCGTGGTGGCGTGTCAGCAGCACCGAGGAGGCACCGCTGAAGACGGACTCCGCCGTGCCCAGGAGAGCGTCGTCGCGGAGTTCGAGCATGGCGGTGAGACCGCGGTCGGCAGCGGCTGCCGCATCACCGAGGGCCGTGTCAGCGCGGGCAGCCCTGCCGAGGAAGGTGGCGACGCCGCCGAAGTCGTGGAACCCGACGAACTCACCCGCGGTGACCGTCGGGGCGCCCAGACCGGGACCGATGCCGCCGAGCCACCAGCGATCCGTGCCGTCCGGGCCCTCGTGGGCCACGCTGATATCCGTGAGCGTCTCGGCGATGTCCCGCCACCAACTCCCCGGGGCGGCGGCCAGCGCCCGCCCGAAGACGCTGTGGGAGGACAGGCCCGAGGCGTCGTCGTCGCCCGTCAGTTCGCCGACCAGTTCTTCGAGCAGGAACCAGTGGTAGCGGTCGGAGCGGTCGCTGTTGAGGGAGACTCCCAGGCGTGCGATGTCGCCGGGCGTCATCTCGAAGTAGCCGGGGTGGCTCGCCTGGTGGGTGGCCACCGCCACCGAGTCGGACCAGGTGAGGAAGAGCGGGATGTTGCCGGTGTTCAGCGCGGCGTACTCCTGCTCCCTGACAAAAGCGGCGGCCTCGGGCGCCATGGTGTCCGGGAACTTCGAGACGAGGTGCAGCAGGCGCCTGGCCTCGGCCGGGTCGGACAGGTACGCGGGATGACTGGAGGCGTCCAGGAAGCGGCCGTACACCATCGTGGGGCGCAGCACGGTTCGTACCGGAAGGCCCTCGTGGGCGTCGAGGATCTTGCCGATGGCGTCGCTCCGGACGAACGCGAGCGCGTCCGTGTAGCCGGCGACCAGATCCGCGAAGTGGTCGACGGCCGACAGCGGGGTGTCGCCGAGGCGTGGCACGTTGCCGCTCTGCTCGATGACCACGGGTTCCCAGTCGACGCTGATGCCGTCCGACTCCCGGTCGCGGATGACGGGGCGCTTCAGGTTCGACTGCTGGGCGTGGCCGGCTCCCACACCTGACAGGTCGACGTCGATGTGCGACTGGGGGTTCGAGACCGGCAGAAGCATCGTGGAGATCACGGAGAGCTTGAACTGGTTCGTCAGGGTGGACGTCAGGGACGGCTCGTACGCGTTGATGTCGGCCCGCAGCATCGTCTCGGTGTCGAGGAGGCAGGGGTGCTCGCCGCGGGCCGTCAGGTTCTCGTGGTGGAGGTCGCACGCACCTATGGCGGCGAAGATCGCGCACAGCGCGCCGAAACGGTAGAAGTAGCGGGCCGGCTCCTCCGACTCCGTCAGGGCGCGCGCTTCGACGAACTGCTGCCAGCCGTGCGAGCCGACCGTGACCGAGAGCGGTACGCACTGCTCCAGGGAGTGGACCAGATACGGATCGGCGGCCGCGTAGAGCTCCCGTACAAAACGGTCCGACTCCAGCGGGCGCGGCTTGAAGGCCAACCTGGTTCCGCTGGCCAGCCGGACGATCAGGACCTGGCGGCTGTTGTTGTGCGCGTCCGAACCGGTGGGGGTGACGCGGACGACGGGGTCCCCGCCCTCCGGCCCGGGGGGCACCAGACCCGCCGCGCGCAGCGCCGCGCCGTCCTCGACGTAGGCCGTGAACATCTCGGCCCAGGCGTCGAGCGTGTGGCGCACGACCGTGGTGATCCTCTCCGCGTACACGGGGTGTCCGGCAAGGATCTCCAGGCGGTTTCCGGAGTCGGAGAGGTGCCGCTGGAACAGTCGGAGTGCCGCGTCGCTCTCCGTGGTCAGGGGAAGGCCGCGCGCTTCCCGGAAGGCGTGGAACTCACCGACGAGCATGCGGTAGGAGCTCGCCTCGACGGTGACGACCAGCGCTGTCCAGATGGTGTCGATCAGTTCGTCGACGTGTTCGGGGGCGGCTGCCTCGCCGATTCGCTCACGGAGCACGTCTTCCACCGTCCCCCGGGGAGCCAGGTGCAGGTAGAACGGCCGGAACGCGGAGACTGTGACTTCGGGTACGGTCATGCGGGTTCTCCTCCCAGAAGAATCTCGGCGGGCTTTTCCGTGTAGAGGTCCGCGTACACCGCGCCTGCGGCGAGCAGGTCCGCGTGGCTGCCCTGTTCGACCACACGCCCCTTGTCCAGTACGTAGATCCGGTCGGCCGTCTTTATCGTGGAGAGGCGGTGGGCGATGATGACCTGGGTCGCACCGACGTCCCGGATGAGATTCGAGACACGCCGTTCGTTGACGGTGTCCAGGGAAGCGGTCGCCTCGTCCAGCAGAAGGATCGAGGGACGTTTCAGGAGCGCGCGGACGATGGCCAGTCGCTGCCGCTGACCGCCGGAGAAATTGGCCCCCAACTCCGAGACCATCGTGTTGAGCCCCATGGGGAGCTTTTCGACGAATTCGAGGATTCCCACTTCGGCGCAGAATTCCCGAACCTCTTCCGGTGAGATGTCCTGCCCCAGCGTCAGGTTCTCCATGATGGTCCGGTTGTGCAGGTGTATCTCCTGCGGTATGTAGCCGATCCGGCGGCGGAGTGCCTGAGTGTCGTACTCCGCCATGGGGCGGCCGCCGAAGGACACCGAGCCGCGGGTGGGTTCGTGGAGACCGCAGATGACACGACCGAGGGTGCTCTTCCCGGAGCCCGAGGCTCCGACGAGCGCGACCTTGGAGCCGGCCTCGATCTCCAGTGACACGTCGTGCACCACGACCTCGCTGTGCCGCGTGTACTGGAAGCTGACGTTCCTGACGCTGATCGCGGTCGACGGGAGTTCCGTGCGGGAGCCGCCCGGCGATTCCGAGTCGGTGTCGGCGATGTCGTTCAGCCGGGCCATGTACCGGGTGACTTCGGCGAACTCGGTGAACGTCTGGAAGATCGAGTTCGACAGGGCGAAGTACGTGGCCGAGACGGCCTGCACGGCGATCGCCTGGCCCAGGGAGATGTGGCCGTGGCTCACGAAGTACAGGCTGCACAGCAGCAGCACCATGGGGCCGAACATCTGGGTGGCGCCCGTCACGCCCCCGATGCGCCCCTGCTGGAGCCGCATCCGGGCCTTCATGGCCGCCAGCGACGAGTCGTAGGTGCTGCTCCAGCCGTCGAGGAACTCCCGGGCGTAACCGCCCATCTTGATGTTCGAGATCCCGACGATGGCGTCCAGTTGAGTGGACTGGCTCTTGCTCAGATGCGCGATCTCGGAGTCGACAACCTCGGCCACCCGCAGCCGCGTCTTCATCAGGTAGCCGGCGTTCAGCAGGAACAGGACGGTCGCGATGAGGCCGAGCCGCCACTCGACCACGAGCAGGTAGATGTTGACGCACACCAGGGTTCCGACGTCGAGGACGCCCTGGGCCACGCGCGAGGACAGCAGATCCCGGATCGAGTTCACGCTGTTCAGCCGGAACAGCAGCTCACCCGGTTGCCGGGTGGAGAAGAACTTGAACGGCAGCGAGAGCAGCTTGCTGAAAGTGTGCGTCATCAGGTGCTTGCCGAGCACCGCCACCAGCGACGACAGCACGAGCACCCGGACGAACTGCAGCGCGAAGTAGGCGAGGGCCACGCCCAGCACGGCGGCGAGTACGAGACCGAGGCCGCTCAGGTCCCGCCAGCGCATGGCCTCGTCGACCGCCCACTCGGTGAGCAGCGGAATGCCGAGCACCGCGCCGTAGCCGCTGAAGGAAAGCGCGGCGACCAGGGCGACGCGCTTGCGGGAGCCGTCCGCGAAGAGCGGAATGCTGCGCCACTCGGACAGCGGCTTCTTCCGCAGCGGCTCGAAGTCCGGGCCCGGCTCAGCCGAGACCACGATGCCGCTGAAGCCGGCCGCGAGCTCCTCGCGGGTCATGCGGCGCCGTCCGACGCCCGGGTCCATCACGACGGCCTTCTCACCGTCGAACCTCTCCAGGATCAGGAAGTGGTAGTCCTCCCAGTAGAGGATCACCGGCGAGGAGAACTTCTCGAGCGCGGCGACGCTCCCGGCACGGAACAGCCGTGCGTCCATGCCGCGCGTCCTGAGGAACCGCGCGAGCTGACCGGCACTCAGACCGTCGCGTCCCGCCTCCATGTCGCGCCGGACGCTGGAGACGTCCTCCGCGCGCCCGTGGTACCGCAGGAGGGCGATACAGCAGCACAGCCCGCACTCCGTCTGCGTGACCTGGGTGACCGCGGGGACGCGGCCCGCGTGGCCGCGGCGGACCGAAAAAGCACTCATGTCCAGCCCTCCGCCACGGTGAGGGTGACCGGCGACACGTGAACGCCGGGATCCAGCCGATTCGCCAGGTGCAGGGCCACGCCGGACGTACCGACCAGCAGGCTGGTGGTGTGCGCGTACCGGCTCCTCGGATCGGCGAGCTTGCGCCGGAACACCTCAGGAGTCAGCCACGTCGACTCGACGGCGGCGAGCTCCTCGCGCAGCCGCCCGTCCGGATCGCCCGTGTCGCGTATCAGCTCACGCAGGATGTCGTGGTTGCCGAGGTCGCCGTGGCACCAGGTGATGTTCCGGCCGAAGCCGTGGCGGAGCATCGTGTCGACGGCGGTACCGCGCCGCCGCAGTACGTCCTCGTCCCCGGTCAGGGCCCCGTACGCGGAGAGGCCGAGCGCGACGCCCGCGGTCCCGTGGCACCAGCCGGTGGAGAAGCTGCGCGGACCGGCCAGGTTGGTGAACCAGTCCCGCGCGTCGGGGTCGTAGAAGGCATCGAGCCGGTCGTACAGCCGCGCGAGTGCGTCCCCGACCACCTGCCGGCCTTCCGTCAGCCGCGGTTGCACACGGCTGAGCACGGCGAGGATCCCGCTGACGCCGTGCGCACAGCCGGACTGGGCGAGTTCGGCGGGGACCCGGCCCGGGCGCAGCGCGTCGGTGAGCAGCCCGGCGAGCTCCACCAGCGCGGCGTCGGCGTGCGGGCCGCCGATCGCAAGCACACAGGACAGCACTCCGGCGAGGCCGCTCACAGCCTCCAGCGGCAGCTCGTCCGGCCGCTCGTCACGCACCTGGTCGAGCACCAGGGGCACCGCCTCGCGCGCCGCGTCCGTCCACTCGTCCGAGCCGACCAGCCGACCGGCGGCGAACAACGCGAACAGCAGCCCCGACAGCCCGGTGTAGCCCGCGAAACCGGCCTGCCGAAGACTGCGCTTCTCGTAGGTGCCGTCGGCGAGGATGCCGGCGGTGGTACCGAAGACCTGCGCCGCGGCGTCGCGGTAGGCGGCGTTGTCCAGCACGCGCCCGCCCGCCGCCAGCGCCAGGGCGGGCCCGGGCCGGCCCGTGTAGAGGTCGTAGCCGAGCACCACCGGCGGCCAGGGTCTGCCGACCTGGGCCGAAGCGCTCGGCCCGATCCAGGTCGCGGGCAGGTTCCCGTACCTGTCGGGCAGCGACGTGGCGAGGAACCGGGCGCAGAGGCCGTCCAGGAGCCGGGCCAGCCCGGCTCCACCCTCCGCGTGGCCGGCTTCCGGGCCCTCGGACGTCGCGGACCGGGACCGGGCGGCGGACCGGGACCGCGCGGCGGACCGGGACCGGGCGGCGGACCGGGACCGGGCGGCGGACCGGGACCGGGCGGCGGACCGGGACCGCTCCGGGTCGGGCCGGGACGGCGCCGGGCCGGCGGTCCCGGGACGTGCCAGGTGATTGTCGGGGAAACTCGCGGAGAAGGCCGAGTACAGGAGCCTGAGTTGCTCGTCCAGATCGGTCTCGGACAGCCGCTCCGCCTTCTCCAGCGCCAGGTCGAGCGGAGACCTGTCGAACTCCGCACCGGTCGGAGTGCCGTCGCCCTCCTCCAGCGCGACGCCTTCGGCGGCCACGGTGAAGTAGGGGATGTCGCGCCGGGCGAGCTGGCGAAGCTCGGAGGCCACAAGCTCCCGCGAGGAGTCCTGGCTGGCTATCGCGATCCGCTTCAGCAGCGCGAGGTAGGGCTCGTAGTCGTCCAGGGCCCGCGCGCTCGACGCCATCCGCAGCGTCTGCCCGTACAGCACGGTCGCGTTGTGGACGTACCGCACGCGCACGCCGCTCGCGGCCTCCCGCAGTAGCTCCCGCCAGCTCCCCGGCTCGTCCAGCACCGCGCGGTAGACCCTGCCGAACCCGACCGCCATGTGCGCGCCCAGAGCGTGCGTCTCCTCCTCGGTCAGCGCTCCCGCCACGGTCCGCCGAGGCGGGCTCTCCTGCGCCTCCAGCGCCAGCCGGACGTGATCGGTGTACGGGTCGAGAAGCCGGACCGTCTTGAACGGGGAACTGCCCCGGCCCTGACCACCGAGGAAGCCGACGTCCACGTGGCCCGCGCCCTCGTCCTTGCCGACCATGACCAGCGGCAGGATGCCGATGCCGTAAAGCGACTCGCCGAGGGCGTCGTAGGCGTTGCCCGGCGCCTCCGGAGTGGCGCCCACGTACAGCCGCCGCGGGTGCAGGATCGTCTCCAGATCGATGGGGACGGGGCCTCGCCGGGTCGCCACGATGTTCTCGAAGTGCATGTCGCGGGCATTGAGCAGGTAGAGCACGGCGGCAAGCTCGCCACTCGCCTCCATGAACTCCTCGGACGTCGCGGAGACGTCCTCGGCCGCCACGAACTCGACGTACCCGTACCCCTCCCGCCGCAGCACCGGGGCGGCTGCCAGCGAGGTGCCGTACCGGTCGTTGACCCGGTCGGCGAGCGCGGCGTACGCCGCCTCACAGGACACGTCCCTGGGCTTGTAGACCAGCCGCGCCCCACTGGCAAAACCGAGCACGGACACACTCCGCCCGCGGTTGTGCGCATCACCGTCGGAGAAGCCGCACGACACGATCCGGTCCGCGGGCTCGATGCCGAAGACCCGGGCGATCTCCTGACGATCCGCGAGAAGGCGGCGGCAGAGCTCGCGCACGTTCGCCACCTCGTACGTGAGCACAGTCCGGGTCACGTCCCGCAGCACCGGGAACGACAGCCCGCTGACCTCCTCGAACGAGGTGCGAACCGCGCGCTCGACGAAGTCGTCGTAACGCTCCTCGGGGCTCGCCCCGGACAGCAGCCCCCGGGCACGCGCGTGGTTGATCGCGGCGACGAGCGGCCTGGTCCACAACTCCCGCAGCCGGGACTCGGCACGGCCGAGCGTCTCGCGCAGCGCCGCACGCGGATCGTGGAAAACGTCCGCGTACGGACCCAGCGGATCGGATTCCGCCACCACACCCGCCACCACGGTTCTGACCACGTTCTGGAAGGGGTACTCCTCGGCCTCGCCGAGCCACTCGTCCACTGCCGCGCGCGACGCGCTGTCCACCAGCGCCTCGTACGACCGAGGCGGCGCGGCGCACCGCAGCGTGCGGACGATCTCCTCGTCACACGCCGCGAGCGGCGTGATCCTGGCCTCGACTTCCACACTGTCGAATTCCGGATAATACGTGGCTGGAGATATCACAGTACTCCTGTAATCCCTTTCCGCACGGACTTGCGAAACGGCCGTCCGACAGGAATGGGGGCCCGGGGAGAGGGCCCCCATTCCATTACTGGTGCTTAACTGCGCGGTCCGCCGTGTGGCGGAGTCAGCACCTGCTGCTGCAGGCGGTCGTCGGGCAGATCGTGACCGTCGCCACGGTGATGCAGGCGAGCGACGACGGGGTCGTGCCACCGAAGGCCTCGGAGTCGGCCAGCTCGATCAGCTCAGCCTCGTCGTAGGCACCGAGCAGGTCCTTCTTCTCCAGCATGGGAAATCCTTTCCAGATTACTTTCGTCCGGGTTCACCGATTGGCACCGCAATGCTCGTGCCCGCCGGGGCACGTCAGTTGCAGGAGCGCTGACATTCCTTGGTGAGGGTGCACCACTTGCCGTCGTTGCCCAGCTTGTCGCTGAACGAGAACGCATTGACGCCGCCGGCGCCGTGCGCGACGCCGTCAAGGTCCTGCTCGGAGATTTCTTCCAGTAGGGCGATATCGCCCTCGTATTCGTGGCTCACAAGGCCTCCTAATCAGGGACGTCTACCGCCGGCCCAGGCATTCCACGCGCTCCGATCCGGCGGCCGCGTCCCACCCTCGCCGCCCCCCGCAC
>NZ_VJYK02000103.1 GCF_007097205.2 Streptomyces alkaliterrae | reverse complement strand
GGGCGGCGGGCGGTGCCCGGCGGGCCGCAGTCGACCAGCCACACCGCGCAGCCGTGGTCGGTGAGTCGGCGCGCGAGCGCGGCGGCCGCCGGGTCGTGGGTCGGCGGGGTGGTGAAGACGGCGTGCGCGACGGCGTTCTGGATGACGGCGCGGCTGACGTCCTCGGCGGAGGTGAGGACGGGCAGTCGGGGCCCGTCCTCGGGAGCGGTCTCGGGGGTGTTCTCCGGGCCGCAGACGGCCAGTCCGACCGGCCGCATGCCGTACTCGGGGTGGGTGAGCAGCGCGGTCGTGACCGCGTCGCGGGTCGGACCGGAGCCGACGACAAGCGTGGAGCGCGGCCGGCGCCTGGCCTGTTGGCGGCGGACGGCGTAGACGACGGCCCGTCCGGTGCAGGCGAGCGGGGTGTGCGCGGCCGGCAGCAGCAGGAGGGCCGGGTAGCCGAGCGCCCGTTCGGGTTCGGTGCCGGCGAGCAGGGCGGCGACGGCGGCCCAGGCCAGCAGTGACCGGGCGGCGAGTCCTGGGAGTTCGTCCAGCGCGGAGGCGGTGGGGCCGGTCCGGTACAGCCCGCCGTGCGCGTTGAGGACGATCACGGTGCCCAGTCCGGCGCCGACGGCGAGGAGCAGTACGCCGAGGTCGGCGGCGAACACGAGGGCGCCGGCGGCGAGTACGGCCACGGCGTCGGCGACCAGCGGGCCGGCCGGCGTGCCGCCGGGTGGGGCGGTCGGCCCGCGGGTGGCACCGGTGTCGGCGGCGCGGGGCGGCGGGAAGACGGCTCCGGTGGCGCGGGCCGCGTCGGCCTGCGGGGTGAGGAGTCGTCCGGAGCCGTGGGTGTCGGCGCTTTCGGCGGTCATCGTGCGAGGCGCTCCCTGCTGTGCGGGTGCGGCAGGCTGAGCAGGTCGCGGTACAGGTCGAGGACCGCTGCCGCCGTCAGCCGCACGTCGAATCCGGTGCGTACGTGTTCCTGGGCCGCGCGGCCGGCGCGGTCGGTGCTCTCGCGGTCCGCCAGCAGTCGCACGAGGGCGGTGGCGAGCGCGTCGGGGTCGTCCGGCGGCACGAGGTGGGTCCCGCGCTGTGCGGCTGGCAGGCCGTCGGCGGCCCCGGCGACCTCGGTGAGCAGGACGGGCCGGCCGCAGGCCATGGCCTCCAGCGGGGCGAGTGCCATGCCCTCCCAGCGGGACGGCAGCACCACCAGGTCGGCCGCCTCGTACCAGAGCCGGACCCGGTCGCTGGGGCCGACGAAGTGCACGGAGGCGGGTGCGGCGCGTTGCAGCGCGGCGCGGTCGGGGCCGTCGCCCACGAGGACCAGCGCGGCGTGGGGGTGGCGGCCGGTGACGCGCCGCCAGGCGCGCAGCAGTACGTCCTGGCCCTTCTGCCGGCACAGCCGGCCCACGCAGACGACCAGTGGGTCGTGCACGGGCAGCGCGGCTGGCAGGGCCAGCGCGGCGCGTGCGGCGCGCCGGGCGCCGGGGCCGCCGTCGGGGAACCTGGTGAGGTCGACGCCGTTGGGCACCACCGCCCACCGGCCGGGGACGCCGGCCGCCTCGCCGCGCCGCCGCTCGTCGTCGCTGACGCACAGCAGCCGGTGCGCCCAGCGCGCGGCCAGGCGCTCCCAGCGCAGGGAGAGCGCGGCGGTGGCGCCGTCGACCGCCTCGAAGGACCAGGCGTGGGGTTGGAAGACGGTGGGGAGTCGGCCGTGCAGCGCGAGCCGGCCGGCCAGCCCGGCCTTGGCGCTGTGCAGGTGGACGACGTCCGGGCGCAGCGCGCGGACCAGTCGGCGCACCCGCCACACCTCGCCCGCGAGTTCGGGCCCCGGCCCGCGCTCGGCCGGCCAGGGGTGGACGTCGGCGCCGGCGGCGTGGGCGTGGTGCGGCAGGTCGCCCGAGGGCGGGCAGCCTAGGTGCACGGTCAGCCCGTCGGCCCGTTGGGCCCGGACGAGGTCGGTGACGACGGTGGCCACTCCCCCTTCGACGGGCTGGGCGAGGTGGAGCACCACCGGCGGTCGGTTCTCCGCCGCGCCGTCACGGGGCAGTGGGTTTTGCGGCATGCGTGGATCTCCCCCAGGGTGCGCAACGGAAGAACGGAGAGCGTCCCGGTCCGGGCCGGAGACCGGCGGCGGCTCAGCGCCTCGCGCCGTTCCCCTCACCCGCGGCCGCGCGCCTGTCCGCGTCGGCGGCGAGATACAGGACACCGGCGAGATATCCCTCGTCGCGGGTGCCGAAGGTGAAGGTGAGGGAATCGGACCGGCGTGTGAGAGCGGAGGAGACGTCGAACACGTCGGAGTCGTATCCGAGTGTGTTCCGGTATGCGGGTTCGCGTTGTTCGACGTTCTTTCCGTGGTCGCTGATCGTGGAATTCATGACGTCCGTCACCGGGTTGGCGGAATTGTGGAGGCGGACCGGGGCGCGGTTTCCGCTCGCGACGGTGAGGGTGTCGCCGCCCACTCCGCGGTCGCCGTTGTAGGCGACCATGCCGGCGCTGCCGCGGCCGTCGGCGGCCAGGTTCAGGTCGGTCATGGTGACGCGGTGGGCGGTGCGGCGCCCGGTGAGCGGCTGGAAGCCGTCCCACAGGGCGAGTTGGCGCAGCGGTTCGCGCTCGTTCTCGTAGGCGACGACCAGCGTCCAGCCGCCCCAGGCGCCGGCCGCCGAGTGGCCCATGGCGACGTTGAGCTGGGCGACGGTGTAGACGCCCGGGCCGCTGTCGCGGACGAGTCCGGTGACGTCGGCGGAGGCCTGGTAGGCGTCGGTCTGGCTGGTGGTGCGGTGTCCGACGAGCGTGTCGGCCAGCACCTCCCGGTAGGAACCGCCGGGCTCGGCGATCAGTACCCGGCCGTTGTCCTTGTGCGGCTTCTGCTCGCCGACCCGCAGGTTGCCGCCCCAGTACAGCCGGGCGTAGCTGACCCGGGAGCCGGCCGGCAGACCCAGGTGGGCGCGGCTGGAGTTGTAGGTGTTGGGGTCGTCGTCGACGTCGATGTAGAACATCTCGTAGTCGCCGTTGACGCCCTTGCCCCCCTGGGCGGTCGCGCACGGCGCCGCGGCGGCGGTGGCGGGGGCGCGGCAGGTGATCGCGGAGTTCGCCGCGCGGGCGATACCGCCGTGCTGGACGGCCCGGTAGCGCTCGGCGAACGGGATCTCGGGAGCCGAACCGGCCGCGGGCGCGGCGGCGGCCCGGGGAAGCGCCGCCGCCATCAGCAGAGCCATCAACGCACAGCACGCGACGCGTCCGGTACGGCGATTGGGCACTCGCATGAATCTGCACTCCGTCTCTCGGCGATGGTTCTTCTGTTCGCGCGCGGGTATCCGAGGGCGCCTCGAACGGCGGGACTCGCGTTTTGCGGTCCTGATCCGGCACATCCGGCAGGGCAGAACACTGACACCGTCAACGGCCGCCATTCACGTACGGCACGCAGAACCATTCGAATGGCTTCATCAAAGAGCGGCGGGTGGAGTAATTCCCGTGGGAATCACGGCCAGGGTCGTCGACTTCCGGCGGAACTCCGGTTCCGGAGGCGGGAGGACGGCCGTCGGGCACGCCCGACAGCCAAGCCGCGGATCGTGGTGTCGCGGCCAACGACTGGGCCATCAAGGGGAATCGACGTGTCCGGCGCCGTGCCGGGTCGTTGGGCCCGGTGCTGATCCACCCCTCGAAAGGAGAACAGGATGAAGCGCCTCGTCAAGGCGACCATGGCTGCCGCCGCGGGTTGTGCCCTGGTAATGGGCGGTGCGAGTGCCGTGCAGGCCGACGCCGTCGCCCACGGTGCGGCGATCGGTTCGCCCGGCGTGCTGAGCGGCAACGTGATCCAGATTCCGATCCACGTGCCGATCAACATCTGCGGCAACAGCGTGAACCTGGCCGGTGCTCTCAACCCGGCCATCGGCAACGTCTGCGTCAACCACTGACGCCGACGCGGCCCCGGCATCGCGACCGGCGGTGTCGGGGCCGCGTCAGCCGTCCGGCTCAGCCCTGCCTGTGGCGGGCGCGGCTGGGCTGGACGCGCGTCGGTTCCCCGGCGGCCTTGGGGTGGTCGGGCGGGTAGGGCAGGTCGCCCTCCCCGTGGTCGCGTTCCATGCGGTCGGCGAGTTCCAGTACGGCGTCGAGCCGGTAGGCGTGGTCGTCCATGTCGGCGTGTACGTCCCCGAGTCTGGCGTAACGTTCCGGCATGGTGGCCAGGTCGAAGTCCTCCGGCTCGGCGTCGTCCAGTTCCTCCCAGCGCAGCGGCGCCGACACCGGGGCGTGCGAGCGGGGACGCACCGAGTACGCGGCGGCGATCGTGCGGTCCCTGGCCATCTGGTTGTAGTCGACGAAGACGCGCTCGCCGCGTTCCTCCTTCCACCAGGACACGGTGATCCGCTCCGGCGCCCGCCGCTCCAGCTCCCGGCCGATGGTGATGGCCGCCCGGCGCACCTGAGCGAACGTCCAGCGCGGCTCGATCGGCACGTAGACGTGGATGCCGCGCCCGCCCGAGGTCTTCGGCCAGCCCCGCAGCCCCAGCTCGTCCAGCACCTCGCGCAGCGCGTGCGCGGCGCCGCGGGCCTCCGGGTAGCCGGTGCCCGGCTGCGGGTCGAGGTCGATGCGCAGCTCGTCGGGATGGTCGACGTGGTCGCGGCGCACGGGCCAGGGGTGGAAGGTCAGACAACCCAGGTTGGCCGCCCACACCACGGCCGCCGGCTCGGCCGGGCAGATCTCGTCGGCGTGCCGTCCGCTGGGGAAGGAGATGCGGGCGGTGCCGATCCAGTCGGGGAGGTTCTTCGGCGCCCGCTTCTGGAAGAAGGACTCGCCCGCTACGCCGTCCGGGTAGCGTTCGAGCATCGTCGGGCGGTCCCGCAGGGCCCGGGTGATGCCCGGGCCCACGGCCAGGTAGTAGTGCGCCAGGTCCAGCTTGGTGAACCCGCGCTCGGGGAAGTACACCTTGTCCGGATGGGACAGCCGGACGGTCCGCCCGTCCACGTCCATCTCCACGCTGTCGGCCATTCCCCAACGCTACGCCGCCGACAGCCCCCCGGCCCGGCGGGCGACGGGCACCGGCCGCTCGGCGCGCGCCCGTGCCCGGACCGCCGGAGAATCGCACCATGGACCTGCCGGTGATGCCCCCGCTCAAACCGATGCTGGCCAAGCCCGCGGCACGCATCCCCACCGGTATGCACTACGAGGCCAAGTGGGACGGCTTCCGGGCACTGGTCTTCCGCGACGGCGACGAGATCGAGATCAACAGCCGCTCCGCCAACCCGCTCACCCGCTACTTCCCCGAGCTGGCCGACGCCCTCCGGGAGCAGCTGCCGCGACGGTGCGTGGTCGACGGCGAGATCGTCGTCGTGCGCGGCGACCGGCTGGACTTCGAGGCGCTGCTGGAACGCATCCATCCCGCCGACTCGCGGGTGCGCCGGCTGGCCGCCGAGACCCCGGCCGCCTTTGTCGCCTTCGACCTGCTGGCACTGGCGGACTCCTCGCTGCTCGACGAGCCGCTGCGGGACCGCCGCCGGCTGCTGGAGACCGCGCTCGCCGACGCGCACGACCCGCTGTACCTCGCCCCGGCCACCGACGACCCGGCCGTCGCCCGGGAGTGGTTCGAGCAGTTCGAGGGGGCCGGGCTGGACGGGGTCGTCGCCAAGCGCCCCGACTCGCCCTACCGGCCCGACCAGCGGCTGATGATCAAGGTCAAGCACGAGCGCACCGCCGACTGCGTGGTGGCCGGCTACCGGGAGCACAAGAGCGGCCCGGTGGTCGGCTCGCTGCTGCTCGGCCTGTACGACGGCGCCGGTACCCTCCAGCACGTCGGCGTCTGCGCCAGCTTCCCGATGCGGCGCCGGGCGCAGCTCGCGGAGGAACTGGCCCCGCTGCGGCTGGAGTCGGCGGCCGACCACCCCTGGGCGTCCTGGCAGGACGAGGCGGCGCACGAGCACAGCAGGATGCCCGGCGGTCCCAGCCGCTGGTCGGGGAAGAAGGAGCTGACGTGGGTGCCGCTGCGGCCGGAGCTGGTCTGCGAGGTGGCCTACGACCACATGCAGGGCGACCGCTTCCGGCACACCACCCAGTTCCGGCGCTGGCGGCCCGAACGGCGCCCGGACGAGTGCACCTACGAGCAGCTGGAGGAGCCGGTGCGCTACGACCTGACCGAGGCGTTGGGCGGCGGCGCGTGAACTCCCCCGTCCGCGCCCGCCCGCGCCGTCGGCCACAATCGACGGTGCCGGTACACGAGTGAGGGGTGGTGCGGGATGGCGCGCCGAGGGCGAGCCGGTGCCGGGCGGAGATCCGGCCGGTTCCGGGCGGCGGTGATGATGTGGTTCTCACCGAGCCGGATGGAGGCGGAGGGCACGACGCCCGACTACCGCTTCTCGCTCGCCAACGAACGCACCTTCCTGGCCTGGATCCGCACGGCGCTCGCGCTGGTCGCCGGCGGCATCGCCGTCGACCAGTTCCTGACCGATCTGACGTGGGGTCTGCGCACCTCGATCGCCGTGGCGCTGTTCTTCTCCGGGGCGGTGTGCGCGCTGCGGGCGGTGCACCGCTGGGTGGTGTGCGAGCGGGCGATGCGGCGCGGTGAGGACCTGCCCTCCTCGCCGTTCCCCGCGATGCTGGCGGTGGGCACGGCGGTCGCCTCGCTGCTGGTGGCTCTCGCGATCGTGTTCGGTGTGACGCGGTGAGCTCGGACGGGCGACCGAGGGATCCGGCCGCGCAGCCGGAGCGGACCCGGTTCGCCTGGCGGCGTACGACGTTGGCCGGCGGCATCGTCGTGGTGCTCGCGCTGCGGCACGCGTTGGTGCGCGACGGCGGGTGGGCGGGCCTGCTGCTCGTGACGGCGGCGGTGGTCTGCCTGCTGCTGCTCACGATCGTGGCGCATGTGCGGATGCGTCAGCTGGACACGGCGGTTCCGGTGGCGAGCGGGAACTGGCCGGTGCTGACCGGCACGGCGGCGGTGTTGTCCCTGGCCGGGATCGGTGCGGCACTGTTGGCGGTCGCCGAGCGTTGAGCCTGTCACGGGGGCCGGCATCGGGCCGGTCCGACGGGCTCGCACGACCGGTGTGCGGCCCGAGGGTCCGGGCAGGCGCCCCGTGATGGGATCCGGAACGGCCGGTTCCACGTCCCATCCACGACGACTGCGGTCTATCCGTCGGAGGTGGACATACCTTGGCCGGTTTCAGAGCACTCGCCGAACAGGTCCGTGACGAACAACGGGAGCCGTGTCAGCGCCGGCAGGCGCTGCGCAAGTGCCTCGAACGGTTCGCGCCCTACGGGCACCGTGCCACCTGGCACCATCTGTGCGCCCGCGCGGGCATCGACCCCGAGGACCGCGCCCCCGACCCGGCGCGGCTGGTGGCCGCGCTCGAGGAGTTGGAGGAGGCGCGTGCGGTGTGGCTGGGCTACGAGCGGGAGTTCGCCGTGCGCCGCAAGCGGCAGAAGTACCACGGCGTCCGGCAGCCGACGTCGTTCGACGCCTGGCACCGGCGCACCTGGGGCGGCCGTTCGCTCCTGCCGGTGAAGGACCCGGAGCGGGTGCCCTCGGCCCCTCTCGCCGTGGTGCTGCGCCGCCTGATCGACACCATGGGCGACGGGGACATCGCCACCTGGCACCGCGAGAAGGTGCTCACCGCGTAGCCCCCGGCGGGGGCGTCCATCCGCCTCCGCCGGTACCACCGCTCGGCGCGCCTGTCAGGATCGCGCTCACGGCGATGCCGAGGTGATGGTCGGCGCGCGGCGCGGACGGCGGTTGGCCGCCGAGCCAGGCGAGCGCTCCGGCCGGCGCGAAGAGGTCGGTGCCGTCGATGTCGGTACGCGCCGGGCCCGCCGCCTGGGCGCGGACGAGTAGTCGCGTGCCGGAGGCGCGCATGGTGGCGCAGGGGGCGTGCGGCGCCTCGCGCGTCGGGAAGTGACGCAGCAGTGCGGCGAGCCCGAGGTCGGCCCGGCGCGCGATGCCGCGCAGGAAGGCGTCGACGCCCCGCGCGGTGACGACGGTGCCCGCGGCGGCGGCGTCAACCCTGTGGGCTGGTACCTGCGCGACGGACTGACCGGCCTTCCTCCGGAGACGAGGCCGGAGTTCCGTCTACCCGTGATTCCGGGAACGGACGTTTCGGACGCCGTCGAGGCCGGCGCCTACGCCGAGTACGCGACCGCGCCGCCCTCGGACCTCGCGCGCAAGCCGGCCGGCCTCACGCACGAGCGCGCCGCACGAGGCCGCCTCCGGGGCGAGATCGTGCTCACGGTCTGCCCGGAACAGGGGTGACCGGCGACCGTTGACAGCGGAGCCGTGCCGTCGACATGCTGAGCAAGCGCTTGGTCAGTTCGACGAAAGAGGGCAACGTGACGGTGGAGACCAGGGTGTTCGACTCGCCGGCCGCACTGCGGGCCGCGATCGGCACCGAACTCGGGCCCAGCGACTGGATCGAGGTGGCCCAGGAGCGGATCGACCGCTTCGCCGAGGCCACCGAGGACCACCAGTGGATCCACACCGATCCGGAGCGGGCCGCGCGGGGGCCGTTCGGATCGACCGTCGCGCACGGCTACCTCACGCTGTCGCTGCTGCCGGCGCTCACCTCCCGGGTGCTGCGGGTGGAGGGGGTGCGCATGGGCGTCAACTACGGACTCAACAAGGTGCGTTTCCCCGCGCCCGTGCCCGTCGGCTCCCGGGTGCGGGCCCGGGTGCTGGTGGCCGAGGTCGAGGAGGTCGGCGGCGGGGTGCAGCTGACCGCCGCGGTGACCGTCGAGCGGGAGGGCGGCGACCGCCCCGTCTGCGTGGCGACGACCGTCAGCCGCTTCTACCTCTGACACGTCCGCGCACCTGGCCCAGGAGGGGCACCGGCCGATGCGGGCGCCCCTCCGGTGCCACGGGCCCGTCAGCCGTGGGAGAAGCCCCGTCCCGCGCGGTCCAACGGGTCCGGCGACAGACCGAGGAAGCGTTCGCGGAGCACGTCCCAGGTCTCCAGTCTGGAGAAGTCCGGTTCCCTTCGTACCTGCTGTCGGTCGGTGAGGAACGGGTTGGGCAGGAGTACCGTCATCATCTGCTCGTCCCTGCCGTTGAACAGGCGCAGACCCCACGTCACCGGGGCTCCCTCGGCGTTCAGGCCCCGGTACAGCTCGGCGCGGGAGCAGCGGCGGATCCGGCCGAGTTCCGGACCGGAGGCGGTGTGCTCACCGATGCAGAGGTGGAAGTGCCAGGCGCCGAAGTCGACGGTGAGGTACCCGTCGTGCGTGGTGATGGACTCCGGCGCGCCCGGTGCGCCGACCTCCCATGCCGCGCCCTCGATGATCGGGCCGAAGTTGATGTGCCGCCAGTGCTCGGTGAAGAGCTCGGTGAGCAGGTCGAGGAGGGTGGCCTCGTCGGTGGGCAGGGCCCACACGTGCTGGGTTCCCGCGCTCTCCGTTGTCACGACGGTGGGCTCCGTGGCGGGTTCGGTGGTACTCATGTTCTCCTCTTCCGTTCGGTGAGGACGCAGTCGCCGCAGTAACCCGCCTGGGGCACGCGGTAGTAGAGGCAGCAGCTGCGACGGCGGTAGGTGAGCGGGTCCGTGGTCAGCACACCCGCGCGGTCGAGCGGGGCGCGGTCGAGTAGCGCGGCGCCGAGAGCGAGCGGCGACGGCCCCGGAGCCGTCATCCGCGCACCCAGCACGCGCACCGTGCCCACGAGGGCGGAGGCGGCGTTGCCGAGCGCGGTCTGCGGCGACAGCCCGTACTCCCGACGCAGCGCTTCTTCCAAGGGGAGCAGGTTGGCGACGAACACCGTTCGGTGGAGCGCGTCCACGTCGTCGCCGGGCGCGGCGGTGCGGACCTCGGGCAGCCACAGTTCGATCGGACCGGCCTCCGGCACGCGCCACCGCAGTCGCTCCGGGGAGAGGTCGAGGACCCCGCCGCCCAGCACCGCGCCGCCGACGGCGACGGACCACAGGCGGGCCGCCGTCCCGATGTGCAGGGTGGAGGCGCTCACCCTGGGGTGCGCGCCTCCCAACCTGCGCCCCACCTCCGTCACGTAGTCGCGGAGCGTCCGCGGTTCGGAGTACAGCGCGGTGAGCGGCCGGAAGGGGTGGCCGTCCGGCTTCGGACCGTGGGACAGCGCGAAGTACGGGCCGACCCCGGCGAGCCGGTCGAGTGCCTTGCGGGTCACCACGCGCGTACCTCCCTGGCGAGTTCGTGGAAGCCGGCGGGATGGCGCGCACCGTCGGCGGTCCGGAGGGTGAAGCGGCCGGAGGCCTCACACTGGATCCGCGGACGCTCGTCCGTTCGCGGTGCTCGGACGGCCAGGCCCTCCCGGGCGAGGGCCCGCTCCAGCAGCGGCAGGAGAGCGGGTGGGGCGGTCGCCGGGACCTCCTCGCGCACCGGACGGCGCAGCCCGAAGGTTCCGGTGTGCGCGTCGAAGGCGAGGTGGTCGGCGTCGAAGGTGTCCGCGACGGCGCCGCTGCGGATCAGGTCCTCGGGGGCTCCGGAGTGCACCAGGCCGGTGCGGTCCACCAGCCACACGGCGTCCGCGACCCGGAGCGCGAGTTCCAGGTCGTGGGTGCTGACCACGACCGTCGGACCCCGGTCGCGTGCCAGGTCGCGGAGAAGGACGGTGAGCGCGACCCGCGAGGGCACGTCGAGGAACGCGGTGGGCTCGTCCAGCAGGATCACCTCCGGCTCCTGGGCGAGGGCGCGCGCGGTCAACACCCGTTGCCGCTCGCCGTCGGAGAGTTCCGCCGCCGGTCGGTCGGCGAGGTGTGCCGCGTCCACCGCGTCGAGGGCCCACCGCACGATGCCGTGGTCCGTGGGCGTGAGGCGGCCGGTGAAGCCGGTGTGGGGGTGGCGGCCGAGAGACACCAGCTCCCGCGCGGACAGCAGGCCCGGGTCCACCCGGTCGGTGAGCACCACCGCCAAGCGGCGCGCCCGGGCGAGCGCCGAGTCGTGACTCACGTCCCGGCCCGCGACGCGCACGGCGCCGGCGAGCGGCGGGAGCAGACCGCAGAGGGTGCGCAGCAGCGTCGACTTCCCGGCCCCGTTGGGTCCGAGCAGTACGGTCAGCTCGCCCGCGCGGGCGGTGAGTCGCAGGTCGGTGAGCACCGTGTGCTGTCTGCCGCGCCCCCAGGCGCCGCGGCTCCGGTACCCCACGTCGAGGGATTCCGTGGTCAGTCCCAGGGGGGTCAGGGCGGCGGGGTCCACCGGGGCGGTGGCGGTGACCGTCACTGTGCCACCCCCTGGAGACCGCGCCTGCTGCGGACGAGGAAGGCGATGACCACGGGGGCGCCGAACAGCGAGGTGATCGCGTTGAGCGGCAGCACCGCGTCCGTGCCCGGCGGCTGGCTGAGCAGCGCGCAGCTCAGCGCGAGAAAGGCACCGGCCAGCATGCACGTCGGGACGAGCACGCGGTGGTCCGAGGTCCCGAGGGCGACGCGGGTGAGGTGCGGCACGGCCAGCCCGAGGAAGGCCACCGGGCCGCAGAAGGCGGTCGCGGCGCCCGCGAGCAGAGACGTGCCGAAGAGCGCCAGGTCACGACTGCGTCGGACGTTCAACCCCATCGTCCTGGCGTAGTCCTCCCCCAGCAGCAGGGCGTTGAGTCGCTTGGTGGACAGGAGCGCGGCGGCCAGGCCCACTCCGAGCACCGGCAGCATCACCGCCAGGTCGGGCCAGGTGGTGGCACTGAACGAGCCGAGCCCCCAGACCACGAACTGCTGGGCGCGTTCGGGTTGGGCGTAGACGAGCAGCACGCTGACCACCGCGGTGGCCGCCGAGCCGATCATCACGCCGATCACCAGGAGGGTGACGGCCGAGCGCACCCAGCGCGACAGTACGAGCACCAGCGCGAGCACCGCGCCGGCGCCGAGCGACGCCGCGAGGACGACGCCCAGCCGGCCGAGCCCGGCGAGGTCACCCGTGAAGCCGCCGGCGGTACCGCCCGCGGTCACCACGACGGCCGCCACCCCGAGGCTCGCGCCGGAGCTGACTCCCAGTGAGAAGGGGTCGGCGAGGGCGTTTCTGAACAGGGTCTGCATCTGCGCGCCCGCCACCGCCAGGGCGGCCCCCACCACCGCGGCCGTGAGCGCCCTGGGGAGCCGCACCTCGTGGACGATGACCTCCCAGCGTGGGTCGACGGCTTCGCTGCCCGCCAACACCCGGACGACGTCCGTCAACGGCACCGGATGGGAGCCGACCGCGATGGTGAGGACGAACAGGACGGCGGTGCCGACGGCAAGAACGGTGACCACGGCCACCCGCCGCCGTCGCCCGCTCACCGGCGCGCGGGCGGTCGCGGGCGCGACGGCGGTGTGCGCGGTCACGGGTTCGGGATCCTGGCGTAGAAGGTGAAGGAGTGGTCCTTCGCGCGCTCCGGATGGAGGATGGCGAACAGGTCGGCGAGCACCAGATCGGGGCGCAGCACTCCACGCTCGTAGAAGTCGTTGCCGCCGCCGGGCCGCTGTGCCTTGGTGTTGGTCCACACCTCGCCCGACTCGACCGCGTCGAGGCGGGTGTAGCGGCGGTCGGCCTTGGCAGCCTCCGTGAGGGACTTCCACTGCTCTCCGACCAGCCACACCGGCGCGTCCCCGCCCTTGGCGTAGACGGCCTCGAAGCTCAGCTGGAGGTTCCCGGTGCCCTTGTCTCCGGCCCACGGATAGGTTCCACCGGCGTCCTTGATCAGCCGTCCCATGTAGGAGCCGCCGGAGGCCATGTTCCACGTGCCCTGGTACATGCCGCCGGGCAGCACCTTGACGGGCTTCCCGGCCTTCGCCGCCTTCGCCGCGACGGCCCGGTAGTCGTTCTCGATCCGGTCGAAGACCTCGTCCGCGCGCTTCTCCGCGCCGGTGAGCGCCGCCATCGCCTTCACCCACTCGGCGCGCCCCAGCGGTGTCGGTTCCAGCCATTCCGCGTTGGCGACGACGGCGATACCGGCCTGTCGGAGCTTCGGGTACTGCGGGTCGTCGGTGCCCTGGGTCATCAGCACGTCCGGCTTGGCCGCGATGACCTTCTCGGCGTCGATCGACCTGTCCCTGGCGTACTCGACGACCTTTCCGTCCCGCACCCGGTCCCGTACCTCCGCCGAGCTGACGAAGGCGGCGTTCGCCACTCCGCTGAGCACGCCGAGGGTGTCGGTCTCGGTGAGCAGCGGGAGGTGGGTGGTCGACGCGGAGAACAGGCTGGAGATGGGTGTGGTGATCTGCGGGGCGTCGGCCAGCGCGCCCTTCAGATCGGGTTTCGGCGCACCGCACCGCACCAGCACGTAGGACTCCGGCCTGCCCTTCGGGTAGGGCTCCTTGACCGTGAGGACCTGGTAGCTCTTCTCGTAGCGCAGGGTGAAGTTCTCGGCGTGCCGGACCTCGGTCTTGACCGGGAAGTAGTCCTCGTCGGGCCGGAAGTCGGTGATGCAGTCCCCCGACGCCCCGCCGGCGGCGCGGGCCTTGTCGGTGGCGGTGGAACCGCCGTCGGCGCAGGCGGCGAGGAGGAGGGCGGGGACCACCAACAGCGCGGCGGCGCGCGGGTACGTGGGCAGGGCACGTCTGACGGGCACGGTCAACTCCAGGGTGGGCGTGCGCGGGACGCGCGTGCCGAGGCCGGCACGCACGTGCGAGGTCGGTCGTGAGGGACCGGGGACGCCGGCTTCGGCCGGCCGTCGGGAGAGGAGGAGAGGAGGGCGAACGGTCAGCCGGCGGGCCGAGGTTCGGCACCCCTCCGAGCGGCCGGGCTGGAGCGGCCGTCACAGTTACGTGGGCACACGGGTGCCACCGTCCTCTCTCGGGGAACTCCGCCCCGGTACGTCGAGGTGCGACGGCGTGAGTCTCCTGACTCGGGATCGCTGCTTCCCCGGCCTTCCAACCCCCTGACGGGGCCGTGGCCTTGCTGGAGTCGCTCCCCACTCACAGTGGCGGTACCGTGCCGGATTCCCACCGGCTTCCTCGTTCCGCCGTCGCTGATCAAGTCGAAGGATCGCAGACGACCCGCCGACCGCGCCAGGCCGGGCCGTTGTGGGGCCGACCACAGGAGGAGCCGACCGTCCGCGCGGGCCCTCGGGTGAGCGCCCGTTCCCGCTCGCTCAGTGGGCGCCGACCATCCGCAGGGCGAGGTCGGCGTAGAGTTCGCCGATCTGCTCGGGGCTGCGCGGCCCGTCGGGGTTGAACCAGCGGGCGACGTCGATGCACAGCGACAGCAGCGCCAGCGCCGTGCCCGGCACGTCGGGCACGGCGAAGCGGCCGGCGGCCACCCCGTCCTCCAGGATGCCGCGCATCACGGCGCCGGTGCGGCGGCGCAGTTCGACGATCTGCTCGTGGTGCTCGGGGGAGAGCGCGTTCAGCTCGTACTGGACCACCCGGGCCGTCGTGTGCCGCTCGGCGTGCCACCGGACGAAGGTACGGACGGCGGACGCGAGCCGTTCGGCCGGGTCCTCGCTCACCTCGGAGGCCTCGGTGAGGATGCGCACCGACCGCTCGTGGCCGACCCGGCTGATCTGGTAGAGCAGTTCCTCCTTCGTCCGGAAGTGGATGTAGAGCGCGGCCGGGCTCATCCCGGCGCGGCCGGCGATGTCGCGGGTGGTGGTGGCGTGGAAGCCGCGTTCGGCGAACGCGTCCACGGCGGCGAGCAGCAGTCTGCGGGCCGCCTCGGGCGAGACGTCTGCCCAGGTCTCGCCGCCGTCGCCGCCCGCGTCCGTCGTCTCGGCTGCGTCCGCCGCCATCGTGTGCTCTCCCCGCTTCCTTCGACCAGTCGAAGCCGCCCTCGGCCGGTCGAAGCTGCTCTCGGCCGGTCGAACACGATACATCGGCGCGTCGAGGGTCCGGCCGGGCGCGAGGGCGGCGACAGGGCGGGTCAGAAGGCGGAGACTCCGGTGAGATGGCGGCCGATGAGCAGCTTGTGGATCTGGCTGGTGCCCTCGTAGAGGGTCATCACCCGGGCGTCGCGGACGAGCTTTCCGACGGGGAACTCGTCGATGTAGCCGTAGCCGCCGAAGACCTGGAGTGCGTTGTTGGCGGCCCGTACGGCGGCCTCGCCGGCGAAGAGCTTGGCCATGGACGACTCGGTGTTGAAGGGTCGGCCGCGGTCGATCAGGTCGGCGACCCGCCAGGTGAGCAGCCGGGCGGCGGCGACGTCGACCGCGATGTCGGAGAGCAGTTCCTGGACGAGCTGGTGGCCGGCGATCGGGCGGCCGAACTGCTCCCGCCGCCCGGCGTAGTCCACGGCCGCGTCCAGGGCCGCCTGGGCGATGCCGACGCATCCGGCGGCCACCGACATGCGTCCCTTGGCGAGCGCCGCCATGGCCACAGGGAAGCCCTTGCCGACCGGGCCGAGCCGGGCGCTGTCGGGCACCCGCACCGCGTCCAGCACCAGTTCGGCGGTGGGCTGGCCGCGCAGGCCGAGCTTGCCGTGGATCTCCCGGCGGGTGAGGCCGGGGGTGTCGGTGGGGACGAGGAAGGCGGTGACGCCGCGGTGGCCGTCGCCGCCGCTGCGGGCGAACACCAGGGCGACGTCGGCCCAGGTGCCGTTGGTGATGAACGTCTTGGTGCCGTCGAGCAGCCAGTGGTCGCCGTCGGCGCGGGCGCGCGTGGCGAGGTTGGCGGCGTCCGAGCCGGTGCCGGGTTCGGTGAGTCCGAAGCAGCCGATCAGCCCGCCCGAGCACAGCCCCGGCAGCCAGCGCCGGCGCTGCTCCTCGTCGCCGTGGGCGGCGATCGTCTTGGCGACCAGGCCGAGCGAGACGGACAGGATGCCGCGGACGGCTGAGTCCCCACGCCCGAGTTCTTCGGTGACCAGGCAGTAGGCGAGGTGGTCGCCGCCGCTTCCGCCGTACTGCTCGGGCACGGTCAGGCCGAGGAAGCCGAGGTCCCCGAGCCGGTCGACGACCGCGCGGTCGACGCGTCCGGCGCGGTCCCAGCGGGCCGCGTTCGGCGCGATCTCGCGGTCGACGAACCCGGCGGCGAGCTTGCGCACCTGCTCCTGCTCGGGGGTGAGGCTCAGATCCACAAGAAGTACCCCTTTAAATTAGCATCGCTAGTTAACGCGTCGCGGCTCTACTATGGGGCGCATGGCCCGTCCCCGCAAGCCCCTGCTGAGCCGAGAGCGCATCGTCGACACCGCGCTCAACCTGGTCGACGAGGAGGGCCTGACGGCGGTCTCCACCCGACGGCTCGCCGCCGAACTCGGCGTCAGCGGCCCCTCCCTCTACAACCACTTCCGCACCAAGGACGAGATCCTGGACGCGGTCGTCGACCGCGTCTGCGCCGAGGTCGACCTGTCGATGTTCGAGGACGGCACCGACTGGGCCGAGGCGCTGCTCCGCTGGGCGCGCTCCTACCGGGCCGCCCTCGCCGCGCACCCCCGCATCATCCCGCACCTGGCCCTGGGCCCCGGTCGGCGACCGAGCCAACTCCGCATGGCCGACGCCGTGTTCGGCCGGATGACGGCGGCCGGCTGGCCGCCCGCGCAGGCCACCCGCATCGGCGCGGTGATGCGGTACTTCATCACCGGCTCAGCGCTCGGCTCCTTCGCCGGCGGCTTCGTCGACGACGCCGAGCTCTACGGCGAGCGCTACCCGCACCTCGGCCAGGCCCATCTGCTGGCCGACCGCCGGGAGCGGATCGACGAGGGCGCCTTCGAGACCGGACTGGCCGCCCTGGTGGACGGCCTCGCCCTGCGCCACACGATGCCCGCCGACCGCGTCTGAGATCCCCGGTCGACGCGCCCGGCGGTCAGAAGACCACCAGCGCCCGACCGCCGACGCCGCGTGACATCCGTTCGAACGCCTCCGGGATGTCGTCGAGCCCGATCCGGTCGGTGACCAGCGCGCCGAGGTCCAGTTCGCCCGACCTCACCTGCCCGGCCAGCAGGGGGAGTTCGACGGCCGGATCGCAGTTGCCGTACACGCAGCCGGAGAGCGTGCGCGCGAAGTAGAACAGCTCCAGCGCCGAGAAGGCCACCTGCTCCTCCTTGCCGCCGATGCCGACGACGGTGGTGCGCCCGCCCCTTCGGGTTGCCGACCACGCCGCGCGGATGCTCTCCGCGCGGCCGACGCACTCCAGCGCCACGTCCACGCCGTGCCGGCCGGTGGCCGCGCGGATCTCCTTGACCGCCGTGTCGGCTCCGTCCGGATCGGCGCGCACGAACTCCGTCGCGCCGCAGGCCCGGGCCAACGGTTCCTTGCCGGGCGAGACGTCGACCGCGATGATCGCCCCGGCCCCGGCGATCCGCGCCGCCTGCACGGCGGCCAGGCCCACCC
>NZ_VJYK02000102.1 GCF_007097205.2 Streptomyces alkaliterrae | reverse complement strand
GCGGGGTCGGGTCGCCGGGCGGGGCGGGGTCCGCGCAGACCTGTTCGGCGGCCGCCGGCACGCAGCCGTCGGGGAACACCGCCAGGCGCCGCAGCACCGCGCGTTCCGCCGGCGTCAGCAGCTCCCAGCTCCAGTCGATGACCGCGCGCAACGTCCGCTGCCTGGGCGGCGTGCCACGCAGCGCGCCGCCGTCGAGCACCGCGAACCGGTCGGCCAGTCTGGTCGCCAACTCCCTTGCCCCGAGGGCGCGTACGCGGGTGGCGGCGAGTTCCAGGGCCAGCGGCAGGCCGTCCAGGCGGCGGCAGACGGCCGTCACCGCCGCCGGGTCCAGCTCGGCGCCCGGGGCGGCGGCTCGTCAGGAGCCCGTGGCGGCTCTCCCTCATCAGGTAACGCGTAGGAGGACCCATGCCCGAATGGCTTGTACTGGCACTGGCCATGATCGCCTCGTGCGCCGTGGTGCTGGTCGTCGCGGTACTGCGCAACCGGCGGCAGGGACCGGACGAGGACACGTCCCAGACTCCCGACGTGATCGAGTACATCACCATGATGATCGGCGTGGTGTACGCGATCGTGCTCGGCCTGGCCATCGCCGGTGTCTGGGAGGCGCGCAACTCCGCCACCGATCTGGTGCTGCACGAGGCCCAGGCACTGCACGAGGTGCGCGAACGCGTCGCGGTGTACCCGGCGGAGATCCGGCAGGAGGTCCGTGCGGACGTGGACGCCTACGTGTCCCACGTGGTGAACGTGGAGTGGGCGCACATGACCGAGCACCACGAACTCACCGAGCGCGGCGACGAACTGCTCGCCCAGGTGCGGGAGAGGGTCAGCGGCCACGAGCCGACCACCACCCTCGAGTCGCACGCCTACCAGGGCATCGTCGACCAGGTGGCGGCCGCCGACCGGGCCCGGATCACACGCGGCCAGAACGCGGAACCGACGATGCCGGGCGTGGTGTGGTTCGGACTGGTCGTCGGCGCGGTGGTGACGGTCGGCATGGTGTTCGCCCTCCAGATCCGCCGCTCCCCGCGTGAGCTGCTGCTGGCGGGGCTGTTCAGCGCGCTGATCGCGTTCCTGCTGTTCCTGATCTGGCAGTTCGACGCGCCGTTCGAGAGAGATCTGGCGGAGTCGGTGGAACCCTTCCGGGCGCTGTTCCCGGAGGCGAGTGCCGAGTGAGCGGCCCGGTGGGGGCCGCCGGTCCCACGGACGGACGGCCCCCACCGCGGTTCCTCCGGCGACGGTTGCGGTCGTCGCACGGCGGTTGATGAGATCGTGAGTGGACAGAACCGATCAACGTCCGACCACGGCACGACCGCCAGCTAAGGAGTCCGGGTGTCATCCCTGTTGCCCGCCCTGGAGACCGAGCCCGCCAGGACCGCCGTGCGTTTCGGCGACCAGACGCTCGACTACGCCGCGCTCTCCGCCGCCGCGCGGCACCTCGCCCTGAGCATCGGCGGACGCGCCGGTCGAGTGGCCGTCTGGGCCACCCCCACCGCGCAGACCGCCGTCTCCGTGGTCGCCGGACTCCTCGCGGGCGTACCGGTCGTCCCGCTCAACCCGCGCTCCGGCGAGCGTGAACTCGCCCACATCGTCGCGGACAGCACGCCCGGCCTGGTGCTCGCCGCCGAAGGCGACGAGCTGCCCGAACCGCTGGCCGGCCTCCCCAGGATCGACACCCCGCTGCGGGTGCCGGAGGAGGAGACCGCCGGCCGCCGGGTCCCGCTCCAGCCCAGCGCCACGGCGGGCCCGGCGCTGATCGTCTACACCTCGGGCACCACCGGCGCGCCCAAGGGCGTCGTCCTCTCCCAGCGCGCCCTCGCCGCCACCCTGGACGATCTCGCCGCCGTGTGGGAGTGGACCGCCGACGACGTGCTGGTGCACGCGCTGCCGCTGTTCCACGTGCACGGCCTGGTGCTCGGCCTCGTCGGCCCGCTGCGCCGCGGCGGCACGCTGCACCACCTCGGCGCGTTCAGCACCGAGGGCGTCACCACCGCGCTCGCGGGAGGCGGCACGATGCTCTTCGGCGTCCCCACGATGTACCACCGCGTCGCGCGCGCCCTGGACGAGGAGCCCGAGCTGGTAGCCGCGCTGCGCGGCGCCCGGCTGCTGGTCTCCGGCTCCGCCGCCCTGCCGCTGCCCGACCACCAGCGCATCACCGCCGCCACCGGGCAGCACGTCGTCGAGCGCTACGGCATGACCGAGACGCTGATGAACACCAGCGTCCCCGCCAAGGGCCCCTACAAGCCCGGCACGGTGGGCCAGCCGCTGCCCGGTGTCGACGTCCGGCTCGTCGACGACGACGGCAACCGCGTCGAGGGCGGCGACGGCGAGACCATCGGCGAGGTCCAGGTGCGCGGGCCGCAGCTGTTCACCGAGTACCTGGGCAAGCCGGACGCCACCGCGGCCGCCTTCGCGGGCGGCTGGTTCCGGACCGGCGACATGGCGACCCGGGACGCCGACGGCTACTACCGGCTCGTCGGCCGCAGGTCGACCGACCTCATCAAGAGCGGCGGCTACAAGATCGGCGCGGGCGAGGTCGAGAACGCGCTGCTGGACCACCCGGGCGTCAGCGAGGCCGCCGTCACCGGCGAACCCGACGCCGACCTCGGCGAGCGGGTGATCGCCTGGATTGTTCCCGCCGACCTCGAAAACCCGGTCGGCGCCGAGGAGTTGACCGACCACGTCGCCTCCCAGCTCGCACCGCACAAACGGCCGCGCGAGGTGCGCTTCCGAGACACCCTGCCCCGCAACCACATGGGCAAGATCCTCAAGCGGGAGCTGTCGTGAGGACACCGGCACGCCGATTCGTGGCCGAACTCGTCGACGACTTCGGGGCGTTCCAGGAGCTGGCCCCTGACGAGCGCGCCCAGCCGGTCGACGGACCGCTGGGCTGGCCCGGCTACGACGCCGCACGGGCGCGCGCGGCGGAGAGCACCGGTGAGCGCGAGTCGGTGGTGTGCGGCGTCGGACACGTCGGCGGACGGCAAGCGATGCTGATCGCTTTCGAGTTCGGCTTCCTCGGCGGCTCGCTCGGCGAACGCACCGGCGACCGTCTCGTGGCCGCGCACGAGGCGGCCCGCGCGGCACGTCTGCCGGTCGTGTCGCTCATCGCGACCGGCGGCAGCCGGATGCAGGAGGGCATGCGCGCGCTGGTCCAACTCCAGCGCGTCGCGGCGGAGTCGGCACGTACCAGGGCCGCCGGACTCCCCCAGCTCGCGGTGCTGCGCGATCCGGCCACGGGCGGCGGCTGGGCCACGCTCGGCGCCGGGGCCGACGTGATCCTCGCCTGCCCCGGCGCGCAGATCGGCTTCGCGGGCTCCCGGGTCCGCCCCGCCGACGCCGACCCGGTCGCCTACCGCGCGGAAAGCCAACTGGCAACCGGCCACGTCGACCAGATCGTGCCGCCCGAACGGCTTCCGGCGACGCTGGGCGCGTGGCTGCGGCTGCTGTCCGCGACCGGCGGGCCTCCGGCGGCACCGCCGGAGGCCCTGCGCGCACCCGCCGATGGCAGCCCGACGGGCGGGGAGCCGCCGCGGGGCGGCTGGTCGGCCGTCGAGCGGGCGAGGGCCGCGGAGCGGCCCCGAGCCGGCGCCTACCTCGACGCCCACTTCGAGGAGTACCAGGAGATCAGCGGCGACCGCTGCGGTGGCGTGGACCCCGGCATGCGCTGCGGGTTCGGCCTCCGCGAGGGGCGGACCATCGCGTTCGCCGCGCAGTGCGGCACGGCCACGACGCCGGCCGGGTTCCGTACGGCCGCCCGGCTCGTCAGGCTCGCCGACCGGCTCGGCATACCGGTACTGACGCTCGTCGACACGCCGGGCGCCGCCAACGACGCCGACGCGGAGCGGCGCGGCGCGGGCGCGGCCATCGCGGACTGCTTCGCCGCCGTCGCGGAGGCCCGGGTTCCGGTGACGACGCTGGTGGTCGGCGAAGGCGGCTCCGGCGGGGCGCTGGCGCTGTGCGCGCCGGGCGACACGTGGGTGACGGCGGACAGCTACTTCTCGGTCATCGCCCCGGAGCTGGCCGCCGCGATCCTCAAACGCCGCCCGGAGGAGGTGCGTCGCACCGCCGACGAACTGCGGCTACGCCCACAGGATCTCGTCGAACTGGGCGTTGCGCGCGGCGTCGTTCCGACGCACGCCCGGGGATCTCAGAGCCCGTAGGGGTCCTGCTCCAGCGTCGCCTCGAGGTGGTGGAGGCCGTCCCGGAGACCGGCCGGGAGTGAGAGCGCCGACGCCCGGCCGGTCACGTCCTTGAGGATCCGCAGAGTGACGGCGGAGGACAGCTCGCCGATCGCGGGGAGCAGCCCCTCGACCTCCTCCTGCGCCTCTCGCCACGCTCGGGCGTCGAGGAGGCAGTCCAGCAGCATCACGGACGCAACCCGCTGATACCCGACGACCTGCGCCTCCGCCGCCATGGCGTTCCGGAGTACCGGAATCGCCTCCCGCCAGCGGCCGGAGCCGTGCAGCACACGGCCGTGTTGCCGGTCGATCTCCTGCTCGGTCACCCACCAGGCCCAGTGGGGCTCGTCGTCCGGAGCGCCGTCCTGCAGCAGCGACCGCGCCCGGTCGAAGACGCGGGTCGACTCCCGGACGCACCCGGCACCCGCCAGCCCCTGCGCCTCCCTCCCCCGGAACATCGCCTCGACCCGGGGGCTGAGCGCCGACTCCTCCAACACGCAGCGCGCGATGGCCAGTTCCTCGCCGGCCCGACCCGTCCAGCCCGCCACCATGCCCATGTTCTGGAGCGTGATCAGCTCGACGGACCGGTCGTGTGCGAGACGGGCGAGCAGTAGCGCCTCCTGGTTGAACCTGCGGGACGCCTCGAACTTCCCCTCGTTGAACAGCGCCCACCCGGCGATCTCCGCCAACTCGGCTGCGGCCGCCCGGACTTCGCGCTCCTGGGTGCGCTCGTATCCGCCGGCGCCCAAGCGGCGGTGAACCGCTCTGAACGAGCGGACCGCGATGTCCGCGATCGGCAGGCCGTGCATCTGGTTGTCGAGGAAGACCAGTTGCCGCGAGAGCTGACGGATGCTCGCCGCCGGCTGCTCGTCGTCCGGCCCGGCCAGGGAGGGCAGTCGCAAGGGGGCGCCCGAGCGCGCGGCGGGAGTCCTCAACTGCTCGACGCCCACGCCCAGGGCCTCCGCCACGAAGGGAAGCCATTCGCGTGGGGTGCGACGCCCGGTCTCGTAGCGGCTGATCTCCTGGCGGCTCACAGGTTCGCCGTCGACACGCGCCAGCCGGCACACCTCACGCGCGAGCCGCGGCTGACTCCAGCCGCGCGCTTCGCGAAATCGCCTGATGTTGGCGCCGATCACGTTGGCCATAACGCCCATTGTGGCCGACAGGAGGCCTACAGCGGGCCTACGTCCGGCCGCTCCGCCATCCCGTCGTGCGCCGCGACGCTGGTCTCGGCGCACGACACGGAAGGAGTTCACACATGGTGACGCGCGTTACCGGGGGCGGCTGGCCTCGGCAGGGGAGGTTGTTGCCTTGGGAGGAGACCGAGGGCAAGCCCGCGTACCTCGCGCCGGGCAGCGAGGACAGCCGCCTCGGGCGGCTCGCCGACGCCGTCGAGCGCGCGCAACTCCACGACGCCGCTGTCGTGTTGACGCACGCCTCTGCGGTCCTCGCGGACCGCGACGCGGCGGCTCGTGAGCTGCGATTCACGGCCGAACGCCTCCGTGAGTGCCTGGTGGCCACGACCCGCGTCGCCCGCAGCCGGGGCGCACGTCTGGGCATGCCGCCCGAGGGGCCCTGATGCGCGGCGACCGGCCGCGCGCCTCGCGTCGCCGGTCCGCGCCCGACGCGGACCGGCGCCCGACGGCGTACTGCGGGACGTGCGCCGGTTGGCGCAGCCTCTGGTGTCCCGGCTGCGCGGGCTTCACCGGCTGCGAGACCTGCCGTGGCAGTTGCAAACTCCCCTGCCCCGCGTGCGCCGGCGGCGACATCACGCCGTTCCTGTGAGGGCCCGCCGGGGCGCCCAGCCGCCCCGGCGGCGTCCCGGTCGCGGGGACATTTCCGTTGCACGGTGTGGTGTCCGCTTCCCACCGGCTTGACCCCACCGATTGGTCTGTGCCAATTATTAGCTCCCCCACACACCACCGTCACAACCTGTTCATCCGCTGGGGGAGAACCATGTCCAGGCCCGCCCGTCGCTCCTCACGTCTTGCTCTCGCCACAGCCGTGGCCCTCCTGTTGGGCTCCACCGCCTGCGGCACGGACACGGCGAACGGCGAGCGGACCGTGGAGGTCTGGCTGATGCAGCACAGCGTCAGGCCCGACCTCGTCGAGCGGGTCGTGGACGAGTTCGAGCAGCAGCACGCGGGCGTCAAGGTCCGCGTGGTGGAGCAGAAGTGGGACGGCATCGGCGAGAAGGTCACCGCCGCGCTGGAGTCGGGCGACGGGCCGGACGTCATCGAGGTCGGCAACACGCAGGTGGCCCGCTACGTGGCGGGCGGCGGGGTGCGGAACCTGACGCTGGAGGTCTCCGACCTCGACGGCGACGACTGGATACCCGGCCTCGCCGAGCCGGGGAAGATAGACGGCTACCAGTTCGGCATCCCGTACTACGCGGCGAACCGGGTGGTCATCTACCGCAAGGACCTGTTCGCCGAGGCCGGCGTCGAGAAGCTGCCGAAGACCCGCGAGCAGTGGCTGGACGCCACCCGCAGGCTGCACCAGCCCGAGGAGGGCCGTCAGGGCATCTACCTGCCCGGTCAGAACTGGTACGTGCTCGCCGGCTTCATCTGGGACGAGGGCGGCGATCTTGCCGTCGAGCAGTCCGGTCAGTGGTCCGGCGCCCTGCACACCAAGGAGGCCCTGCGCGGCATGGCCTACTACCAGGAGTTGCAGGCCCTCGGCAACGGCCCGGCGGGCAGCGACGAGGCCGAACCGAACCATGCCGAGGTCTTCGCCGACGAGGAGGTCGCGCAGCTCATCGCCGTGCCGGGCGAGGCCGAGCAGATCGTCAACCGGAACCCGGACCTCAGGGACAAGCTCGGCTTCTTCCCCGTTCCGGGCAAGTCCGCCAACGAGCCGGGTGCCGTCTTCACCGGCGGCTCGGTGCTGATCCTCCCGGAGAAGTCCGACGAGCGGGAGATGGGCTACCAGTTCCTCAAGCTGCTGACGAGCGACAAGTGGCAGCGGGAGATCGCCACCACGATGTCGTACGTGCCGAACCGGACCACTGCCTCCGACGTACTCAAGGGCCATCCGGGTGCCGCCGCGATGGCCAAGGGCGCGGAGAACGGCCACGCCACGCCCAACTCGCCGTCCTGGGCGGCGCTGGAGGCGGACAACCCCGTCAAGCGCTACCAGACCGACGTGCTGACCGGCGCCGATCCGGCCACCGCCGCCCGCAAGGCGTCCTCGGAGATCACCTCGCTGCTGTCGGCCCGTCCGCGATGAGCCGCCGCGCGGTGCCGGAGGCGTAGGGGTCTGGCCAAGGCCCGACGGCGCTGACACGATGCGTGTCATGACCAACGACCGTCTTCGTGATGTCTATGTCGTCGACGCCGTGCGCACCCATGTGGGCAGGTACGGCGGAGCCCTCGCCTCCGTGCGCCCGGACGATCTCGCCGCGCACGTGCTGCGGTCCCTGGTGGAGCGCTCACCCGCGCTCGACCCGGCCCGGATCGACGACGTCGTCTTCGGCAACGCCAACGGCGCCGGGGAGGAGAACCGGAACGTCGGCCGGATGGCCGTGCTGCTGGCCGGACTGCCGACGTCCGTGCCGGGCGTGACGGTCAACCGGCTGTGCGCGTCCGGTCTTGAGGCGGTCGTGCACGCGGCGCGGACGATCGCCTGCGGTGACGCGTCGGTGCTGGTGGCAGGCGGGGTGGAGTCGATGAGCCGCGCCCCGTGGGTCGTGCCGAAGCCGGAGCGCGCCTTCCCCGCCGGCGCGCCGCAGATGCACTCCACCACCCTCGGCTGGCGCATGACGAACCCCGAGATGCCGCCGGAGTGGACGGTCTCCCTCGGCGAGGGCGCCGAGCTGATCGCCGAACGCCACGGCATCGGCCGCGACGCGCAGGACGCCTTCGCGGTCGCCAGCCACGAGAAGGCGGCCCGCGCCTGGAAGGACGGCCTGTACGACGGCGAGGTCGTCCCGTACGACGGCATCGAGCTGAGCCGGGACGAAACGATCCGCGACGGCACGTCCGTCGAGGCGCTGGCCCGGCTGCGGACCGCGTTCCGCACCGAGGGCGGCACGGTCACCGCCGGTAACTCCTCGCCGCTCAACGACGGCGCCGCCGCGCTGCTGCTCACCGACGAGGCGGGCCTGGCCGCCAGCGGTCGTGAACCGCTCGCCCGCATCCGGGCGTCCGCCGTGACCGGCATCGAACCGCAGCTCTACGGGCTCGGCCCGGTGGAGGCGGTGCGGCGCGCGCTGGAGAAGGCCGGTCGGCGCTTCGCCGACCTGCGCACCGTCGAACTCAACGAGGCGTTCGCCGCTCAGGCGCTCGGCTGCCTCCGCGAGTGGCCGGACCTCGACCCCGCGCTGGTCAACCCGCGCGGCGGCGCCCTCGCCATCGGCCACCCGCTGGGCGCCTCCGGGGCCCGGCTCGCCGGGGCCGTGGCACACCAGCTCGCGGCGGCCGGCTCGGGCGTCGGCCTGGCCGCGCTGTGCATCGGCGTCGGGCAAGGACAGGCTTTGCTACTGGAACGCTGACGAGGCGCACCCGGGGGCCGTCGGCGCGGCGCCGACGGCCCCCGGTGTGCGCCCCCGCGCGTGTCAGGTCGCCGGGGCGGCGTGCGACCGGTGGTACGTATAGGCGTCATGGAGTGGTTCGCGGCCGACGGCTACTGGTTCGGCCGACTGGTGTTCCAACGCGGCCTGGCCGTGATCTACCTCCTCGCCTTTGTCGGGGCAGCGCTCCAGTTCCGCGCGCTGATCGGGGCCAACGGCATGACACCCGTCCCGGACTTCGTCCGGCTGGTGCCCTTCCGCCGCTCGCCGAGCGTCTTCCACCTGCACTACTCCGACCGGTTCTTCGCCGCGTTCGCCTGGACGGGCGCGGTCATCGCCGCCGCGCTGGCCGCCGGTGCCGCCGACCAGGTGCCGTTGTGGGCGGCGATGCCGCTGTGGTTGCTGCTGTGGGCCATGTACCTGTCCATCGTCAACGTGGGACAGACCTGGTACGGCTTCGGCTGGGAGTCGCTGCTGCTGGAGGCCGGGCTGCTGGCCGTCTTCCTCGGCAACGCCGACGTCGCGCCGCCGCTGCCGATCCTGCTGCTCCTGCGCTGGCTGGTCTTCCGCGTCGAGTTCGGCGCCGGTCTCATCAAGTGGCGCGGCGACTCCTGTTGGCGGAACCTGACCTGCCTGTACCACCACCACGAGACGCAGCCGATGCCCGGCCCGCTCAGCTGGTTCTTCCACCATCTGCCACGGCCGCTGCACCGGGTGGAGGCGGCTGCCAACCACGTCACCCAACTGGTCGTGCCCGTCCTGCTGTTCACCCCGCAGCCGGTGGCCACCTGGGCGGCGCTGGTGATCGTCGTGACCCAGCTGTGGCTGGTCGTCTCCGGCAACTTCGCCTGGCTGAACTGGCTGACGATCCTGCTCGCCGCCTCCGCCGTGGACGTCACCCGGCTCGGCGCCGGGCCGCCGCCCGAGCAGGCGTCGGGGCCGCTGTGGTTCCAGGTGCTGTGCCTGGCCGCGACGGCGGGCGTGGTGGTGCTCAGCCGGGGCCCGGTGCGCAACATGATCTCGCCGCGCCAGGTGATGAACCGCTCCTTCGACAGCCTGCACCTGGTCAACTCCTACGGCGCCTTCGGCAGCGTCACCCGACTGCGGCACGAGGTGGTGATCGAGGGTACGGCCGATGCCGTGCCGAACGAGACCGCGCGCTGGCAGGAGTACGAGTTCCACGGGAAACCCGGCGACGTCCGGCGGTGGCCGAGGCAGTTCGCCCCCTACCACCTCAGACTCGACTGGCTGATGTGGTTCCTGGCGCTCTCCCCCGGCTACGGACGCCCGTGGTTCGACGGCTTCCTGGAACGGCTGCTGCGGGGCGACCGCGACACGCTCCGGCTGCTCAGGCACAACCCCTTCCCCGACCCGCCCCCGGTGTACGTCCGGGCCCGGCTGTACCGGTACCGCTTCACCACCTGGCGGGAGCTGCGGCGCACGGGCGCCTGCTGGCACCGCGAGTACGTCCGGGACCTGACCCGGCCCGTCCGACTGCCGCCGTCCCGCGCTCGCTCCGACACGGACTGAGCACCGGGGCGCGGCGCCGGCCCCTGGTCAGCCGGTGCCGGCCGTCGGGTGGTACCGGCGCTCGGGCCGCCCCGCCGTGCCGTAGCGGAGGGTCACCCGGGCGTGGCCGGTCGAGACGAAGAACTCCAGGTAGCGGCGGGCGCTCACCCGTGACAGACCGCTGCGCTCCGCGCACTCGGCGGCGGAGAGGCCGTCGGCGGCCTCCAGGAGCGTCCGGTGGACGAGGTCGGCGGTCTGCGCGGTGACGCCCTTGGGCAGCCGGGCGGTGAGGGTCGCGGTGCGCGGCGCCTGGGGCGTTGTCGCCTGCGGGGCGACCGCCTCCGACACCCTCCCGCCGGCCTCGGCGGCGCCGAACATCCGGTCCACGTCGTCCTGACCGGGCGTGCCGATGGCCGCGAGCTGGTGGCGGCGCCGGGCGTAGTGCTCGAGGCGTTCACGCAGTACGGGGGCGTCGAACGGCTTGATGATGTAGTGCACGGCGCCGCCGCGCAGCGCGCCGCGCACCGTCTCGGCGTCCCGGGCGGCGGTCACCACGAGCACGTCGACGTCGGTCTGCGGAGTGTCCTCGCCGCGCAGCTCGCGGAGGACGTCGAGCCCGTTGATGTCCGGCAGGTAGATGTCGAGGAGGACGAGGTCCGGGCGCAGCTCCCCTACCGCCTCCACGGCCTCGCGTCCGCTTCGTGCTTCCCCGACCACGGTGAAGCCGGGCACGCGCTCGACCAGCTTGCGGTGGAGGCGGGCGACCATGAAGTCGTCGTCGACGACCAGTACCCGGATCACGACTCGTCTCCCTCCGCCCGCTCGGACGCGGTGAACGGCAGCACCGCCGTAAAGGCCGCTCCGTCCGCGCTCACGTCGCCACCGCGCCTGGTGCACACCAGCCGCGTGATGGCCAGGCCCAGCCCGCGCTGCGAGTCCCGGGCGGCGGCCTTGGTGGTGAAGCCGTGCCGGAACACCTCCTCGGCCAGCTCCGGGGCGACGCCGGGCCCCGAATCGCGCACCCGCACCCGGACCTCCCGCTTCCGCTCGCTCATCGCCACCTCGACCCAGCTGTCCGGACCGGTGTCCCGGACCGCGTCGAGCGCATTGTCCACGAGGTTGCCGACCACGGTCACCAGGTCGGAGGAGAGGGATTCGCCCACCGGGCCGAGGCTGCTGGCATCCGTGATCCGCAGAGTGGCGCCCTGCTCGGCCGCCAGGCTCGACTTGGCGATCAGCAGGGCGGCGAGCGAGGGATCGGCGACCTTGGCCATCACCTCGGCGGTGCGCCGCGCGTGGGTGCCGCTGATGCCGCGCACGTAGCGGGCCACCTCCGGATACTCCTCCAGCTCCACCAGGCCCGCGATCACGTGCAGTTGGTTGTGGAACTCGTGCGCCTGCGCGCGCAGGGTGTCGGTGGCGCTGCGGGTGGTCTCCAGCTCGTTGCGCAGCGCCACCAGCTCCGTGAGGTCGCGCATCGTGGTCACCGATCCCGCCGTGGCGCCACGGGTGACCAGGGGCATCCTGTTCAGCGTGAGCATCCGGTCGCCCGTCACCACGACCTGGTCGCGGCCCCGTACCCGTCCGGTGAGCACGTCGTGCAGTCGGGGTTCGACTCCGAGCTGGTCCAGGCGGCGGCCCGGCGCGTCGGGCGGCAGCCGCAGCAGGTCCACGGCCGTGTCGTTGACCAGCGTGACGCTGCCCTGCCGGTCGATGCCGATCACGCCTTCCTTGATGCCGTGCAGCATCGCCTCCCGGTGCTCGACCAGCGCCGTGATCTCCTCCGGTTCCAGACCGAGCGTCTGGCGCTTGATGCGGCGCGACAGCAGCACCGAGCCGACGGCGCCGAGCGCGCTGGCGATGCCCAGGTAGACCAGCAGATGCGGGGTGGCGGTGGCGATCCGCTCACCGAGCCCCCGGTACTCGCGCCCGGCGGCCACCACCCCGAGCAGCCGTCCGCGCTCGCCGAACACCGGCACGTGCGCCTCCAGCGCGCTGCGGCCCCTCGCCTGCGTACTGCCCACCCAGGACCGACCGGAGAGCACACCGCTGTCACCCAGCTCCAGCAGCCCTCCGATCCGCCGCGGGTCCGCGTCGGTGAGCACCCGCCGGTCGGTGCCCGTGATGACCACGTACGAGGCGCCCGAGACGCTGCGGGCACTCTCCGCCGTCGGCTGGAGGATGCCCTGCCGCTCCACGTCGGCCAGCCCGACCCGCACCGCGTCCTGCGAGGCCACCGTCTCCGCGACGCTCAGCAGCCGACGCCCCTCGGTCCGCCGGAACTCCGCGTTCGACTGCGCGACCGAGACGACCGCGATCACGGTCAGGACGACCACGATCAAAACGAGTTGCAGCGCGAGGAACTGACCGGCCAGGGAGAGCCGGGGAGCGGTGAACCTGCGCATCGCGCTCCCTTCCGTGCCTTCCTCCTGCCGCGGCGCGGCCCGGTCCCACCGATCCGGCCGCCTCACCGATCCGGCCGCCTCACCGATCCGGCCGTCTCACCGGTCCGACCGCCTCCGACATTGTGCCGCCGGGTGACGGACCGGCGGCCGTGAACACTATGACCAAAAGTTTTGTTATCGCCAATAGCTGCACAACTCCCCGACCCCTTTCCGGCTGCCGTCGACGCTGTTTGCATGTCGGCTTCCGGCAGAAAGGCGGTGCCGGGCGGCGACGGCCGCGCCGCCTAGAGCGCACCTGGAGGAAACGTGTTCCGTGCAGGACGTCGAGGTTCGAGAGCGGCCGTCGCGGCCGTGGCCGCGGGTTCCGTGTCACTGCTGCTCGCCGCGTGCGGCGAGGGCGCCGGCGCCGCGTCCGGCGGCGGCGACTGGAAGCCGACCAAACCCATCGAGTACGTCGCCCCCGCCAACACCGGCGGCGGCTGGGACACCCTCGCCCGCAGCAGCGCCCGCGTGCTGGACAAGGCGGGCCTCGTCAACCGGCCGATGCGCGTGGTGAACAAGCCGGGCGCGGGCGGCGCCATCGGCTGGTCCTACATCGCCAAGCACCAGAAGGACCCGCACAAGCTCTTTGTCACCAGCCCGCCCATTCTACTGGTCCCGCTGGCCGGCGAGTCGGGCCAGACCTACCGGGACTTCACCCCCGTGGCCCGGCTCAACACCGAGCCGCTGGCCTACGTCGTCAAGGCGGACTCGCCGTTCAAGACGTTCGAGGACCTGGCGGCGAAGCTCAAGGCCGACCCGGGGAAGGTGAGCGTCGCGGGCGGCTCCGGGCCCGGCAGCCTCGACCACGTCGGGCTCGCGGGCGCCGTCCAGGCGGCGGGCGCCGACGCGTCCAAGGTCAAGTACGTGCCGTTCGACGGGGGCGGCGAGGCCCTGACCTCCCTGCTCGGCGGCCACACCGACGTCGCCGTCGCGGGCGGCTCGGAGGTGCAGGCCCTGGTGCGCTCCGGCGACGTCCGGGCGCTGGCCGTCTCCTCCGAGAAGCGCTCCCCCATCCTGCCCGACACCCCCACCCTCGCCGAGTCCGGCATCGACTACGTCTTCGACATCTGGCGCGGGGTGATGGCACCCAAGGGCCTGACCGAGGAACAGATCGCCTACTACGAGAAGGCGTTCGAGAAAATGGTCGAGCACGACTCCTGGAAGAAGGAGAGCAAGAAGCTCGGCTGGACCAACTCCTACCTCGGCAGCGAGGAATTCGGAAAGTTCCTGGACGAACAGAACAAGGAATACGCCGGAATCCTCACAGAGGTCGGGCTGAGGAAGTAGTCGAGGAAATCCAGCGCGGAGTACACCGATGCATCACTTCCGATTCTCGCAGCGCACCGTGGCCGCGGTGCTCGGCGTCCTGGCCGTGGCCTACACGGTGCAGGCCTACCGCATCCCGGAGTTCGCGGCGGTACAGGTGCCGGTCCAGCCCGGCACCCTGCCCCGCGGGCTCGGACTGCTGCTGATCGTCCTGTGCCTGGCCCTCTTCCTCCAGAAGCCGGCCCCGAAGACGGCGGAACCGTCCGAGCCGACCGAGCGCGACAGGAGCGTCGACAAGGCCGGAACCGCCGGCACCGCCGAGACCGCGGGCACCGCCGAGGCCACCACGGCGCCCGCGCGGCGCCCCGCGCTCGGACGTCTCGCCGACGCCCGCCTGGAACTGGCCGTGCTGCTCGGCGCGATCGCGCTCTACGTCCTGCTCTTCGAACCGCTCGGCTTCGTACCGGCCACCGCGCTGTTCGTCACCGGCACCGCCTGGTACCTCGGCTTCGGCCGGCACTGGGTCAACGCGCTGGTCGGCGTCGGGGTGGCGGCGGCGCTGTACCTCGGCATGTCCGAGGGCCTCGACGTCGCCCTGCCGACCGGCATACTGCCCCTCTGACCGGGAGCCACCATGGACGCTCTGAACCAGCTCTTCCACGGCTTCGGGGTCGCGCTGTCCCCGCAGAACCTCGCCTTCGTATTCCTCGGCGTCCTGATGGGCACGGTGATCGGCATGCTGCCGGGCCTCGGGCCGATCAGCGCGATCTCGCTGATGATCCCGGTCGCCTTCACCATGGACCCGACCTCGGCGATCATCATGCTGGCCGGGGTCTACTACGGCGCCATCTTCGGAGGCTCCACGTCCTCGATCCTGCTCAACGCCCCCGGGGTGGCCGGCACCGTGGCGACCTCCTTCGACGGCTATCCACTAGCCCGCAAGGGGCAGGCCGGCAAAGCCCTCTCGGTCGCCGCCATCGCCTCCTTCGTCGGCGGAACCGTCGGCGTCGTCGGCCTGATGCTCGTCGCCCCCTCGCTCTCGGCGCTCACCGTCAGCTTCGGCCCGGCGGAGTACTTCGCGCTGATGGTCCTCGGCCTGACCGCCGTGGTCACCCTCTCCGGGAACAACCTCACCAAGGGCCTCATCTCAGGAACCGTCGGGGTGATGATCGCCCTCGTCGGCATCGACTCCCAGACCTCCACGCTCCGCTTCACCTTCGGACGCCACGAGCTGTACGAGGGCGTGGAGTTCCTGATCGTGGCGCTCGGCGTCTTCGCCCTCGCCGAGGTCTTCGTGATGCTTCTGCGACGCGGGCAGGGCGGCGGAGACGGCACCATCACCTCGCTCCGGCTGAGCCGGCGCGAACTCAAGGAGATCAGCGGACCGACCGGTCGCGGCTCGGTGCTCGGCTTCTTCACCGGCGTGCTCCCCGGCGCCGGGGCGACGGTCGCCTCCTTCCTCTCCTACTCGTTCGAGAAGCGGCTCGCCAAGGACGGCAAGACGTTCGGAAAGGGCAACATCAAGGGCGTCGCCGCACCCGAGTCCGCGAACAACGGCGCGGCGGTCGGCTCGTTCGTCCCGCTCCTCACCCTCGGCGTCCCCGGCTCCGGAACGACGGCGGTACTGCTCGGCGCGCTGCTGGTGCTCGGCGTACAGCCCGGTCCGCTGCTGCTGGACGAGCAGCCGGACATGTTCTGGGGCGTCGTCGCCAGCATGTACATCGGCAACATCGTGCTGCTGATCCTCAACCTGCCGCTGATCCCGCTGTTCGCCAAGGTCCTGAAGACACCGCAGGCCCTGCTGCTGCCGCTGGTCGTCGTCTTCTGCGTGGTCGGCGTATACGGGCACTCGTTCAGCACCTTCGACCTCTGGATGCTCATCGGCTTCGGTGTACTGGGCTTCCTGATGAGAGCCAACGGCTTCCCGGCCGCACCCCTCATCCTGGGCCTGATCCTCGGCGGACTCATGGAGAAGTCCATGAGACAGGCCCTGCTGATCTCCTCAGGCGACCTGACCACCTTCGTCACCAAGCCGATCTCCGCCACGCTGCTCGCGCTGGCGGCACTGTCCCTGCTCGCCCCGCTCTACGGCGCCTGGCGGCGGACGCGACGGCGGCAGGGCTTGTCCGAGGACGACGGCCGAGGCCAGGATGAGCAGCCGAAGGCCACGGTCGGCGGGACGCAGGAGCGGGAGAACGGGTGAGACGGGCGTGAGAGTGGTGGGCAGGGCATGAGACGGACGGGCGAGGCGTGAGACGGGGACGCGCGAGGACGGCGGCGCTGCCGCTGCTCCTCCTGCTCCCACTCCTCCTGCTGGTCGGCTGCACCCCGGCCCCGCAGCCGGAGGACCCACTACGGCTCATGGTGCCCACGCCGGCCGGCGGCGGCTACGACGTCACCGCCCGTACCGTCGCGATCGCCCTCGAGGACGCGGGGCTCGCCGAGGAGGTGGAGGTCTTCAACCTCACCGGCTCTGCGGGCACCACCGGCCTCAGCCGACTCGTCCACGAGTCCGGCAACACCCGGCTGATCATGCAGATGGGGCTCGGTCTGGTCGGCAGCGCGCTGGCCGACCGGGCCCCACACCCGATAGCGGACGCCACCCCGCTGGCACGGCTCCTGGAAGAGCCCGAGGCCGTCGTCGTGCCGCACGACTCGCCGTACCGGACCTTCGACCAGCTCGCCAAGGCCTGGCGGGAGCGATCCGGGCTGCGTGCGGGCGTGGGTTCCCACCCCGGCGGCCCGGACCACCAGGCACTGATGCTGATCGCCGAGACCCTCGGCGTCTCCCCCGCCGACACCCCCTTCAGCCGCTACGACGGCGGCGGCAAGCTGCTCGCGGCACTACTCAGCCACAAGATCGACTTCGCCCTGACCGGCTCCGCCGAATACCGGCACGCCATAGCAGCCGGCCAGCTCCGCGTACTCGCGGTGACCGGCCCCCAGCGCGTCGCGGGCATCAACGCCCCCACCCTGCGCGAACACGGCCACGACCTCGAAGTGGTCAACTGGCGCGGCCTCATGGCCCCGCCGGGCATCAGCCAGCGCGAACGCGCCGAGCTGATCGCCCTCCTCGACCGCCTCCACACCACCCCGCAATGGCGCCGCGCCCTCCGCGACAACGGCTGGACCGACGCCTACCTCTCCGGCGACGCCTTCTCCCGCTTCCTGACCGCCGAGAACAAACGCGTCGCCGCGCTCCTCCACCGCCTCGGCCTCACCGGCCCCACCACCCGGTGACCCCTCCCCCAGTTCCTCAC
>NZ_VJYK02000101.1 GCF_007097205.2 Streptomyces alkaliterrae | reverse complement strand
GGTCCCACCCGCAAACCCCGCCGCACCCCCCTCTTCGACCAGGACGCCTCCGACGACCACCCCCGAGCCTCCGGCCAGTGACTGCCCCACGGGATCGGATTTCGTCCCCCGGCCGGAGGGGTGCTAATGTTTCTCTCGTTCCGAGGGCCTGTAGCGCAGCCTGGTAGCGCATCTCGTTCGCAACGAGGGGGTCAGGGGTTCAAATCCCCTCAGGTCCACGTGACAAGATCCCGTCCAGCTCGATGAGCTGGGCGGGATCTTTGTGTCGTGAACCTGGTCCCACCCGTGTCGAGCGGCCGTCTCTCGGCGGGAAACGACTTTCGGTCGGCTGGATGGCGATCGCCAACCGTTTCCGTCTGCCTCGTCGGCTGCGCTCGTGGGCACGCCGCGTCCGGTACTCGGGAAGCGCGGGCGGGGGGATTGCCGCCGACCGCGGGTTGTCACCGATCGTAAACTCAACCTAACTCTGTGTTGTATGATCGCGATCGATGTGCGCGCACTACGAGTTCAGGATGCTCGGGCCGCTGGACGTCCGGCGGAATGGCCGCCCGGTGCCGATCGGCGCGGCGAAACTCCGGCTCCTCCTCGCCGCGTTGCTCGCCGAGGCCGGGTCCGTCGTTCCCGTTGACAACCTGGTGGACGTGCTGTGGAGGACAGATCCGCCCACCCGGACCCGGAACACGCTTCAGAACTACGTGCTGCGTCTGCGCCGTTGCCTGGGGCCCGAAGGGCATGAGGTCGTGCTCACCCATCCTCGCGGCTATCTGGCCGAGATCGACCCGGACTCACTGGACCTGCATCGTTTCCGGTGCCTCGTCCGGCAGGGGCGGGAGGTGCTGGAGTCGGACGGCCCGCCGGACCGTTCGGCGGCGCTGCTGCGGGAGGCGCTGGGGTTGTGGCGAGGCGAGCCGCTTTCCGACCTCCCCGAGGGCGCGCTCCAAGCCGTTCTGACCGCGTTGGCCGAGCAGCGGCTCGACGCGTTGGAGCTGCGGATCGAAGCTGATCTGGCGTCGGGCCGGGCGGCCGCCGTCCTGCCGGAACTCCGAGCGCTTGTCGACAGCCATCCTTTACGGGAGCGCTTCTGGGCCCAGCGGATACTCGCCCTCTACCGGTGCGGCCGGCAGGCCGAGGCGCTGGAGTGCTACCGCACCGTCGCGGCCCTGCTCTCCGAGGAACTGGGTATCGACCCGGGCGCGGAGCTGAGGGATCTGCAGCGACGCATGCTGACCGCCGCCGCGGAGCTGGACGCGCCGGAAGTGCGGAGGTGGCGGGCGACGGACGGGCCGGAGTCGACGGCGGCCGAAGTGGTGCCTCCAGTCCCGGTGCCGGGGGCTGCGTCGGTGTCGGCCACGTCGGAACGAGTAGCGCCGGGGCCGGCGGGCCAGGGGTCCCGTGTGTCGGCGGAGAGCGCGGCGTGGCACGGCGTTCCGGCCGGCGGGTCGGTCCGGACCGGCGGGAACCTTCCGGCCGAGACCACCACCTTCATCGGCCGGAAGGCCGAACTGGCCGAGGCGCGCAGGGCACTTCACCACTCGAGGCTGCTCACTCTCACCGGGGTCGGAGGGGTCGGCAAGACCCGGCTTGCGTTGCGGCTGGCGGACCAGGTCGCCTCCTGCTTCAGCGACGGCGCATGGCTCGCGGACCTGGCTCCCCTCACCGACCCGGCGCTGCTCGACCGGGCCGTAGCGGAATCGCTCGGTCTGCGCGACCAGTCCCCGCGGCATCCGGCCGACGTGATGGCAGACCATCTGCGCGACCGGGTGACACTGCTCGTCCTGGACAACTGCGAGCATCTGGTCGAGCCGGTTGCCGCGCTCGTGATGCGCCTGCTCCGCGCGGCACCGGGGCTGCGGATCCTCGCGACCAGCCGCGAAAGGCTCGGCGTCCCGGGCGAACACGTCCTGCTCGTTCCCTCGCTCAGCCTGCCACCCGAGAACGCCGAAGCCGATCCCGGGGCACACGCCGAGCCGGGTGCCGCGGAGTGCTCCGAGGCGGTGCTCCTCCTGGCCGGCCGCGCCGCCGCCTCCTGCCCCGGATTCCGGGTCACCGAGCACAACCGGGGCCCGGTCGAGCAGCTCTGCCGGCGTCTGGACGGGATTCCCCTCGCGATCGAGCTGGCGGCCGTCCGTCTGGGTTCCATGGCCGTGGCCGAGGTGCTGAGCCGGCTGGACGACTGCTTTCGCCTGCTGTCCATGCCGCGCGGTCGTGCTGACAGCCGCTACCAGCAGACGTTGCGGGGTGTTGTCGACTGGAGCTACAGCCTCTGCACGGAGGGGGAACGGCTGCTCTGGATCCGCCTGTCCGTCTTCTCCGACGGCTTTGACCTGGAGGCGGCCGAAGCCGTGTGCGACGGGGAGGGGATCGCGTGCGCGGACGTACTCGACCTGCTCGCCGGGCTGGTCCAGAAGTCCATCGTGATGGTCGACAGCAACGGAAGCAGAGCCCGCTACCGACTCCTGGAGACAATCCGCCAGTACGGCAGGCAGCGGCTGCTGGAGCAGGGCGGAACCACTGCGCTCGCCCTTCGCCACAGCGATCACTACCACGCCCTGACCGTACGTGCCGCGGCCGAGTGGTGCGGCCCGGCGGAGGTCGACTGGTTGTGCCGGCTGCGTGGCGAACTGCCCAACCTGCGCGCGGCTCTGGACTTCTGCCGTACACATCCGGGCAGGGCCGGCGTCGGCCTGGAGATCGCAGTCAACCTCACCCGGACACGGTGCTGGTTCTTCAGCAGCACGCTCGGGGAGGGACGCCACTGGTTGGAGCGGCTGCACGACCCGTCCGTCGCGCTGCCAGATGAACTCACCGCCTCGAGGCAGGCGTTGAAGGCCTGGATCGCTCTCTGCCAGGGCGATCTGCCGGGCGTGCGAGCGGCGATGGAGGAGTGCCGCGCGGCCCCGGGCCCCACCCGCGCCCCGGCGATGGTCTACATCGAGGGCGCGCACGCTCTGCTGGTGAGCGCCGACCCGGACGCCATCGCCCAACTGGAGCGCGCCCGGTCCGGTTTCCGGCAGGCGGGTCATCACGGGGACGCCCATATGGCCACCATGCTGTGGGCCATCGCGGCCGCGTTCCTCGGGGACCGGCACACCGCGTTCCACGCCCGTGACGTCTACCTCGCGGAGGCGGAGACCGCACGGGCGGAATGGGCGTGGACGTGGGCCCGCTGGTGCGCCGGTCTGGCCGAGCTGCGCCATGGGAAGCCGGCCCTCGCGCTGCCACTCCTTCGGGAGGCGCTGGCCTGTCAGAGAAGCATCGGGGACAGGTGGGGGCCGGTGTGGGGTGTGGAGACGCTGGCCTGGGCCGTCGCCGCCGTCGGGCGTCCCACCTGCGCGGCGGTGCTGCTCGGTGCCGCGCACCGGATGCAGCGCGCCATCGGTGTCGCGCTGACCGGACTCCGGCCGTTCCACCTCGTCCATGCCGAGACCGAGGGCCTGGTCAGAGGGACCCTGGGGGCGGCGGCGTACGCGGACGCCTGGGCCCGGGGTCTCGCGGCGCAGGACAGCATCGGTCTGGCGTTGTCGGCGGGGGAGGAGTTCCTCACCGCCCGCCCGCCGCACGGAAGTTCCGGCCCGCAGGACGCGTGACCGCGGAGTGACCGGGGCGATAGCGCTCCTCGGCAGGCTTTCAACGTGGCGTCGCCGACGCCTACCGGTCGGCTCCGCGGTTCGGCGGCGGGGCGCCCGGTCCTTACTCCGGCAAGTACCACAGCCCTTGAGAGGAACGAGGAATTCGGCATGGGACACGGAAAGACAGCCAGCGGCGACCTGAACTTCGCCGAGCGGAAGGGAATCAAGCGGACGTTCGAGGACGCCTTCTTCGCGCAGGCGAAGACCTCGAAGAAGTCCGCCAAGAAGCAGAAGAACGAACGCTAGGTCGGCGGGCGGCGGCCTGAACGGGTCGCGCACGTCCTGGCCGTCGCGCCGCCTCGGGGGGCGCGACGGCCCCTTCCCGAGGTGGACACCGTCGATGCTTCGGGCCGAGCACGGCCTTGAGCCGGCGAAACATGACGCATGTCCGGAGATGATGACTTTGGGTCGCGTGAGTGATCGCGAACGGTCTACCACGGTCGCCGAGGCGTTGCGACTCGCAGACGAGGCAGCCCGCGCCCACGACCTGACTCTTACCTGGGAGCTGTCGGAAGGCGACGACGGGCGGGCCGTCGCCGTCCACCGGGCCACGCTGTCCGACTCGGTCGGTACCGTGCTCGGGCGGGCGGCGGGCAAGGGCGTGGGGAAGCAGTCACTCGCCAGTGCCCTCTTCGAGGCATACGAGCACGCCGGGGCGCGGGGCCTACTTCCGCGACAACGGCACGGGCGGGCCTGGGAGGTCCTGCCCCCGCCGGACTTCGAGCAGTTCGACCTGCTCAGCACCTACGCGCACGACACCCGTCCGACGACCGCACAGGCCACCGTGCCCTTCCACGCCCTCCTCGACATCCATCCCGTGCGGACGGGGCGAAGGATCGTCTATCCGGCGGTGGCGGCCGACTTCGCCTATCACGGCGACGAGGCGGAGTCGGACCTGGTGGTTCTCGAGCGGTACTCGACCACCAACGGCTACGCGGCGGGCGCGACCGCGGAGGACGCCCTCGTACACGCCGTCAACGAGCTCGTCGAACGCGACGCGCTCAGTCAGCACCTGCTCTCCTCGGTGATCCGGCCCCGTCCCCTCCACCGGATCCGTGGCGGCGAGCCGCCCGAGTTGAAGCGGGCGTTGGAGACCGTGGAGACCTTCCTGGCGGGTGAGGCGGTCGTCGTGGACGTCACCGCCCACACCGGATGTGTCGTCATGGCACATCTCAGGCCGGCCGACAGCGCGACCGCGCTGGTCGGGATGGGCTGCTCCCTGTTCCCGGACATCGCCTTCGAGCGGGCGGTGACCGAGCTGTACCAGGAGTGGAAGGCGTACGCCGCGGGTGTGACCTTCGCCGACGAGGGGGGCCGGGAACCGGACAACCTCGACTCCTACCCGCTGCTCCGCAGGGCGGCCGAGGTACCGGCGCCGCGGTGGGCGTCGCAGGGCTCGTACGGCGACTTCCTGAGGGACCGGGCGCCGAACAACCCGTCGGGAGAAGCCCATCTGCTCACTTCCCTGCGGCAGAACGGTTTTGAGGTCTTCTGGCGCTCCCTGTGGGAACACACGGACGATGCCGACGGGAAAGGCCGGGGCGTGCATGTCGTCCAGGTCATCGCGCCGGGCCTGGAGCAGTTCTACGGAATCATGCTGTGCCGGCCCCTCGTCCCCGTCGGTCGACTGTATTCGCCGGAGACGTGTGCCGCGCTTCTGAAAGGAGTCGACGAATGACGCCGAACCTGGCGACCGGGCCGTACGGAAACGCGGAGGAGATCGCCCGCAACTCCGCATCGTTCTTCACCGGCTTCGGCCTCTCCGAGGAGTTGGCCGCCAGTCATGCCGTACACCCGATGGTCGATCACATTCTCTGCGAGCGATGGGCGGGTGGGTCCACGAGCGCCGTACCGGTGGACTATCTGACGCCGGTCGAGAGCGGCCGCGTTGATGCGTGGCTGAGTCGTGACCACCCCGCGGACAAGGCTCTCGAGGGAAAGCTCGGCGCACTGGCCGCCGGTGAGCGGTACCACACACTGCCCGACGACGAAAAGAACCGATCTGTGCTGGTGGCGCTGCTGGAGCGGGCGAACGCACGTCTTGAGGAAGCCGTCCCCGAGTTGTGGGAGGAAACCCGGCCTTTCGTGTCCCGCGTCTTCCTCGCGGGCGGCGGGAAAATCCTGGGTGGATCCTGGGACCATGTCGCCGGGGCCATGCTCGTCGGGGAACAGCTACGGGATGACCGGGAGACGGCGGCGGAATCGTTGCTGCACGAGGCGGTGCACGCCAAGACGTACCGCATCGTCCGCGGCTTCAGGAAGGTCTTCATCGAATCGACGCCGGAGTTCATCGACATTCCCTGGTGGCGGACGGAGGAATCCAGTCGGCTCTGGGGGACCGAGCGTGCGTTCGCCGCCTACACCGTCTACGCGCACCTCGGTTACTACTACGGCCAGGTCATGCGGACCTCCGCCGACCCGGAGCGGGACGGGACCCTCCGATCCCTCCAGCAGACCTCCTTCCGGGCCCGCTACCTCGGCAATCTGCTCCTGCAACTGGACGACCACTGGCTGGACCCCGAGCGCCGCGACGTCGTCCGGTGGCTTCTCCCGGCGATTCCGGCGCCTCCCCTCCTCAACTCGGAGGGCGAGCAGGCGCTGCGTCTCGACATCAGGTCGTTCCCGGGAGCCGCCGAGGCCCTGAGGCCGGTGGGTTGAGCGGTCACGAGTCTCGGCAGAGGTGACGACGACAACGGATGGGGCTGTCCGCCGTGCTTCTCGCTGAAAAGAACGTGCCGACGGTCTCCGCGATCCTTCGGGCCCGGCGTTGGATGCTGGCCGGATTGTCCGTCTCGATCGTCGGCTCGCGTGTGGTGGAGGGCGGTTCCGGCGGCATGGTCGCCCAAGGCGCGCTACCGCTGGCGTGGCTCGCGGTCCTGGCCACCGTGACGGCGGGGCTCGGCTTCGCCGCGCCACTGACCGCCAGGGTCCTGGCCGGCTACAACCCGGCTACGGTGCTGGTCCTCTCCGATCTGGTCGAAGCACTCCTCTCGGTCGTCGCGCTGACGGCTGTGCTCCTGTTTCCCGACCACGCCGTCCCCGTGCTGGCCGGCTATCTGCTGCTCGCCGCGCTCTTCCCAGCGGTCGCGGACGTGGTGGAGGAGTTCTACGCGCAGCAGCTCGCCCAGCTCGGCCCCGGTCACGCGCTGGCTTTCAACGCGTCCGTCTACTCGGTGCTGGGGTTCATCGGACTTGTCGTCGCGCTGCCCCTCGGCAGCTTCGTCTCGGAACGGTCGCTCACGGTACTGATCGCGGTGAACCTGGTGCTCTCCGCACTGGGCGTGTGCTTGCGGACGGTCGGCCGCCGTACGGTCCTGACCGCCCCCGTCACGGAGCAGAACACCGAGGATTTCCGCGCTCTCGGAAGCCGCGTGGCCGTGCGGGCGTTCGCCCGCGCACTGGTGCGTTCCGGACCGGTCTCACCTGCGCTCGGGCTCGTCGGGGCGGTGGGCAGGACGCTCGCGGGTGTTTTTGTGTACCTCTGGACGGCCCGCGCGATGCCGTGGTCCGCCGCCGACTCGTTTGCCCTGGTCGTGGCCTGCTTCGGCGTCGGCGCGACGGTGGGCCCGCATCTCGCGCCGTTCACCCGGCGCCGGATGGGCGTCCGGAGGTCACTGCTGGTCGCGACCGGCGCGACCATTGCCGTGGTGACGACCTTCGGCGGATGCGTGATCCTGCTGCCGGCCGATTCCCTCTGGCCGATCGCCCTCGGGTACGTGGTGCTCGTGGGCGCCCTCACCCGGATGCGTGACGTCCTGATCACCACCCTGCGGCAGGAGTCGTTCCGCGGGAGCGGCTTCGTGACCGTCATGAGCTGGTCGTTCGCGTTGACGTCCCTGGGGGCGCTGATCGGCTCGTGGGCCGGCGTGGGTCTTCGGGTCGCCGCATGTCCGTTGACCGGGCTGCTCGCTTTCACGGTCTCTCTGGGCGTCGGTCTGGTGGCGGTGCTGCGCTTCCGCGAGCCGGCGGGCGATCCGGTGGCGGACGCCCGTCCGCCGGAACCCGAAGGCCTGCCGTGAGGCGTCCTGCGGGGGCACGGCGACGCAGACGCCGCGAACGTCGCGCCCGCGGACGCGAGCCCTTCCGGGGCGCGGCGCTCCGTGCGCCGGCGTGTGGCGGGAAGCCGCGGCCGGTCGGGGCCCACGCGGCCCCGACCGGGGTGGGTCAGGGGGTGCGGCGGGTGAGGGTCATGGGGATGCGGTCGGCGTGGGCCACGGCGGAGACGGTCTCCTTGGGGGTGTGGCCGGGGACGGGCTCGAACCGCCAGCGGGCCAGCCAGGTGGCGAGGGCGATGGTGGCCTCGGTCCACATGAAGGCGTCGCCGATGCACTTGCGGTTGCCCGCGCCGAACGGCACGTACGCCTCGCGCGGGATCTCGGCGCGGCGTGCGGGGAGCCAGCGGTCGGGGTCGAAGCGGTGGGCGTCGCGGTAGGTGCGCTCGTCGCGGTGGAGGGCGTAGAGACTGAACGCGACTTCCGCGCCGACCGGCAGGTCGACGCCACCGAGTGTGACGGGGGCGGTGGCGCGGCGCATCAGCATCGTGACGCCGTGGAGGCGGACGACCTCGTCCAGGACCCGGCGGATCGCCTCCAGTTTCGGGACGTCCTCGATGGTGACGGGCCGGTCGCCGACGACGTCGCGGATCTCCGCGACGACCTGCTCTTCCACGTCCCGGTGCCGGGCGAGTTCGTGGAGGGTCCAGGCCAGCGTGGCGGCGGTCGTCTCGGCGCCGGCGAAGAGGAGAGTGCTGAGTTCGTCGCGGACCTCGACGTCGGTCAGCGATTCGCCGGTCTCGGAGTCCTGGGCGGCGAGCAGCAGCGCGAGCAGGTCGTTGTGGGAGTCGCCGTGTCCGGTGCTCCGGGCGGTGGCGACGACCTCGTCGATCACCCGGCGGAGGTTGGCGGCGGCCTCGTCGAAGTCGCGGTTGGCACGGATGGGGAGGCGGTCCAGGGCCTTGGGGGAGGCAGCGCGCAGGAGCAGGTTCTTGAGGACGATCGGCAGGTTGGTGCGTACGGCCTCCACCGCCGGTCGTCCGATGTCGGTGGAGAACAAGGTCTCGGCGAGGGTCTCGACGGCGTAGCGGGCCATCTCCTCCTCGAGCTCGATCTCCTGACCTTCCCGCCAACGATCCGACATGGCAGCGGCGTTGGCGCTCATGACGGCGGAGTAGCGGGCTATTCGGGTGGGGTGGAACATGGGCTGTATCAGGCGGCGGTTGCGGCGGTGGAGTTCGCCGTCGGAGTTGGCGAGGCCGTTCCCGGCGAGCGGCCGCAGCCGGTCGAAGAAACGTCCCTTCTCGAAGGATCTCGCCTGTGTGACGGTCACCTCGCGGACCAGCTCCGGAGTGGTCACGACGTACATCGGCATCGTGCCGAGATCCACGCGGACGATCTCGCCGTGGTCGCGGAGCGAGGACAGGAAGCCGAGCGGGTCGCGCCACAGCCGCAGGACGTGCCCCAGCAGGGGCAGACGGCCGGGGGCGCGGGGTACCGACGGTTGCGGGGCGAGCGACTGAACGGACAAGGAAGTGGACCTTTGCTCTCGGGGGTGCCGGGCGGCGCGGTGTCCCGGCCGCCCGGGTTCTGCGTGGTGCGTGGCCGCACCCGGCCGGTGCGCCCACGCCATCCGTACCCACCCGAGGCCCCGGCCCCACCGGCGGCGCTCGACAACTGGCCGGGGTGACGGTGGTGTTGGTCACGGCCCCGAACCGCCAGGCGGCGCGGCGGAGATAGGCTGAGGCCGCTCCAGCGCTCCCTTCGCGCACGACCAGGCGGTGTCGACGGGCGCGGCGCCGGGAGCCGAGCCGACCCCGGCACCGTCCCTGGGTGCCCTGACCGCTTCGTCCCACACCGGAGGCACCGTGACCAACAGCCCCCACCCGTCACACTCCACTCCCGCCCCCGGGGCACCGGCCGCCGGCGGCTGCCCGGTCAGCGGCGGGGCGCACCGGCTGACGCCGGGCGAGGACCAGGCGCGGCTCTACGACGCCCTCCGCCGCGAACACGGCGCCGTGGCACCCGTGTTGCTGCCGGGCGACATCCGGGCGTGGCTGGTGCTCGACTACCACACCAACCTCACCGTCATGCGCACTCCTTCGGTGTACTCCTCCGACTCCCGGCACTGGTCGGTCACCCTGCCCCCGGACTCCCCGCTGGTGCCGATCACCACCTGGCAGCCGCTGGTCGCGTTCGTCGACGGGCAGGAGCACGGCCGGCTGCGCGGGGCGATCACCGGCGCCCTCGACCGGTACAAGGGCGCCGGGCGCGGCGTGCGGCGCTACGTGCACCGTTACATGAGCACGCTGGTCGACGGCTTCCAGACGCAGGGCCGCTGCGACCTGGTGCCGGACCTCGCCGAGAAGCTGTCGATCCTGGTACTGGCCCGGCTGTTCGGGCTGGCCGAACGGGAGGCGCTGCCGCTGGGCGCCGCCATACGCGACATGGTGCAGGGCAGTGCGACGGCGGTCCGCAGCAACGAGTACGTCACCGGCGTCATGGCGAACCTCGTCCGGGAGAAGCGGGCGACCCCAGGCGAGGACATCGCGAGCTGGCTGCTCCAGGACGAGGCCGCGCTCGACGACGTGGAGGTGATGGAGCACCTGCGGCACGCGCTGGTCTCCTCCCACGAGAAGACCACCAACTTCATCGCCAACACCTTGAAGGCCATCCTGACCGAGCGCGCCTTCCACGCGACGCTGACCTCCGGCCAGATGACGCTGCCCGACGCGCTGGAGGAGGTGCTGTGGAACGACCCGCCACTGACCACCGTGCCGACCCGGTGGGCGACCAACGACACCGTGCTGGCCGGACGGCACATCAGCAGGGGCGACATGGTGATGCTGGGCCTCGCGGCCGGCAACTCCGACCCGGCGATCCGCGCCACGGAGACCCCCGTGCGCAACAACCGCGCGCACCTCTCCTTCGGCCACGGCCCGCACGAGTGCCCCGGGCAGCACCTGGGACGCGCCATCGCCGAGGCGGCGGTGGACGCGCTGCTCACCATGCTGCCGGACGTGCAACTGGACGCAGGGGCGGAGCTGCCGGTGACGGCGTCCCTGGTGTCCAACCGGCTGAACAGCCTGCCCGTCACCTTCTCGCCGCGCGGCAGGACGGCGGCCGCGGGCGCCCCGGCGGGACAGCCGGACCCCCCGGCTCCCGCAGGCGCGGAGGGCGCGGGCGTGCGCGCAGGCGCGTACGCGTCCCAAGGTCTCCCTGCCGGTGCGCCCGGTGCGCCCGGTGCGCCCGGAGCACCGGTGGCTTTCGGTGCTGCCGGGGGCGGCGGTACGGCGGTGGCGGCCGGTCCCGGGCTGCCACCGGAGCTGCCGCCCGCACAGCCCGACCCCGTGCCGTCCGCGCAGCCGGCGGCGACCGGCCACCGCAGGGCGCGCAAGTCCTGGTGGCCGCTGTAGCGGCACCCCCGGTCCGGCACCGCCGCGACCCCGTAACCCGCTACCCGTACCCGTCTCCGTACCCGTACCCGTGGCCGGGTGGCCGGGGGCGGGTGCGGGAGTCGAACGGCCGGTTCCCGCGCGGCGATGGCCGAGGGTCGCCTTTCCCGCCGTCGCCGCGCGGTGGAAGCATGGGCGCCGTCGGCGGCACCCGTCGCAAGGAGTCCCCCGTCGCCTCAACGGTCACGCGCAGCCCCGTCGGGCGTGCCTGTTCGCCGCCGCCGGTCACGTCCCCGGGTCAGAAGGCACATCGACAGCTCTCCCTTCCCGGAAGGAAGACACGTAGTCATGCGCAAGCGGACCACCGGAGTCGCCGCCGTGGTGGGCGGTCTTGTCCTCGCCGCCGGAGCCCTCTCGGCCACCAGCACCGCAGCCACCGCCGCCGAGTCCACCGACCGGATCGGCGTCCAGTCCTGCTACGGCAGCGCCAAGTCCTACACGAAGCCGGCCGGCCAGCACTACTACCCGTCGGGTTACCCGGGTGGCACCTGGCTCACCGCGACCACCAACTGCAACGACATCAACATACGCCCCAATTCCGACCGCTATGTCAAGGTGTGCTTCAACCCGAGCTCCGGCTCGCCCTACTGCCAGAGCTCGAACACGTGGGCACCGAGCGGGAAGTGGACGGTGGTCGCGACCAACGTGCGGAGCGGCACCAAGTTCAAGTTCCGGTTCTGGAGCGACGGCAGGGCCACCGGCAGCTGGGCCGGCTGACGGTCGGGCGCACCAGGGTCCCGGCCGGCATGCGGCGGCCGGGACCGGCTCGGGATCAGGGGCGGATACGGGTTCTGCCGCATCGCCGCAGGCTGTGAGCGGCGGGCGGGAGGCGTCGCCGGGTGTTCGAACTGGCGGTACGTCAGATTTGTTGCCCGTTAAAGCGTTTGGGCGTCCGGGTCTGACGGGTAATGGTTTTTGCTTGCCATCCGCAGTGACCGGAGAATCACCTATAGTGTCAACGAATTGATCAGGAGTGGTCCTCTCCGGATTGCTCCTAGCCGATCCGTCAAGGACCCGATGATGACAGCGCACCAGCCGTCCGCGCACCGACGGACGGAGCGTCCACCGCTGCGGTCATCGCTCGCCGCCCCCCTGCTCACCGCACTGCTGAGCGGTGTCGGTGCCGGACTCGCGGTGTACGCCGCCCCGCAGTCCTTCCGTGCGCCCGTCGCCTGGGCGTCCGGTGCCGTTGCGGTGCTGCTGTGCCTGGCCGCCGTGCTTGTAGTCCAGCAGCGGCAGCGGGCGCGCGCGTACGCCGAGCAGGTGGACGCCGCCCGCCGGGAGACCAGGCGGGTGGTGGAGAGCGTCCTGCCCGACGTCGTGGGCCGCCTGCGCTCCGGGGCCTCCGCGGACACCGCACTCGCCGCGACCGAGCAGCCCCAGGACGCCACTCACCAGCAGCTACTGCGACTCGTCGCGGACGAACTCGGGCGCAGCGAGGCCGCCCGCGCCGCCGCGATGTCCGCCTGCGCGGACGCCGCCGGTCGCATGCAGGCGCTGGCCACCGGCATGCTCGCCGACCTGCGCGAGATGGAGCACCGGCACGCCGACGAGGACGTCCTCGCCGACTTGCTGCACCTCGACCACCGCACCGCGCAGGCCGGCCGCCTCGCCGACAGCGTCGCCGTGCTCACCGGCGCCCGCTCCGGCCGCCGCTGGGCCAGGCCGATCGTCATGGAGAGCGTGCTGCGCGGCGCGATGAGCCGAATAGCCGGCTACCGCCGCGTACGGCTGCACACCACCGTGGACGTCGCCGTCGCCGGTCACGCGGCCGAGGGCGTCATGCACGCCCTGGCCGAACTCCTCGACAACGCAGCGAACTTCTCGCCGCCCACCTCCGAAGTGCACGTCTACGTGGAGGAGGTGCCCGCCGGGCTTGTCGTCACCATCGAGGACAGCGGCCTGGTGATGGGCGACTTCGCGCTGCGCCGCGCCGAACGAGCCGTCTCCGGCGAAGCGTTGGACCTGACAGCCCTCTCGGGGACGCGCATGGGGCTGGCCGTCGTCGGCTGCCTGGCGAGGAAGCACGGTCTGACCGTCTCGTTCCGCCCGTCCGCCCGGGGCGGCACCGGGGTCATCGTGCGCATCCCAGAGGAACTGGTCACCCGCCCCCGCGCGGAGGTCCCCCCGGCCGTCGTGGCGCCCGCCGCCCCACCGGTGGGTCTTCGGGGCGTGGGGGAGCGGGCCGGTACGTCGGGTCCGGCGGGTGTGCGCGAGACGCCCGGCATCCCCGCACCGCGTGGCGAGCTCGCACCCGGGCCGCAGCACGGCGAACCGTCGGGGCGTGAGCCGTCACGCCACGAGCCAACGCGTCATGAACCGGACACGGTGTCGGCCGCACCGGACCCTTGGGCCGCTCCCGAGCTCTCCGCCGCTCCCGAGCTCTCCGCTGCTCCCGAGCTCTCCGCTGCTCCCGAGCTCTCCGCTGCTCCCGAGCCCTCCGCGCTCCCGGAGCTCTCGGACGCGACCGGCCCGCACTCGAGCGGCCCGGAGGGGGCCGCCCAGGAGGCGTCCGGCGCGTTGCCGCAGCGGGTCAGCCCGCTGCGCCGTGCCACCGAACCGCCGCACGCCACCGAGCCCGACGAGCACAGCCGCCCCACCGCGCCCCGCAGCGACGATGCCGACGTCCGCTCCGCCGACGTCCGCTCCGCCGACGTCCACCTCGACGGCGCCGCCGACGGAGCGCACGCCGCCACTCCGGAGCACGACGACTTCTTCGCGCCGGGCGGACGCGGCGCGTACCACGGTCGCGCGCTCCCACCGTCCGCCGCTGAGACCCGCGAGACCCGCGAGGCCACTGACGTCCCGGGCGTCCTGGGCGTCCCGGGCGACACACCCCCTGCTCAGGAGGCTCCCGGCGAAGCCGACTCGCCCGCCGCCGACGACCTCTTCATGGCGCTGTGGCCCGGCGACGGCATCACCGCCACCCAGCCGCGACCGGCGCCGCCGACGACCCCCGCGCCGCAGCCGCCCGGACTGCCGGACCCCGGACTGCCGGATGCCGGACTGCCGGACCCCGGACAGCCGGACGCCGGACAGCCGACCCCGCCCGCGGCGGCCTCCGCCGCACGCCCGCTCGCGTCCGGGGCCTACCCGGTCGCACGAGACGGGCAGCCCGAGATCCTCAGCAGCGGACTGCCCAAGCGGCGGCGCGGTCAGACCCTGGCCACGCACCCAAGCCTGGCCGAGCGGCCCCGCCCCGCCGCGCCCTCGCGGCGCTCGGCGGCCGAGTCGGCGGCGCGGTTCGGCGCGTTCCGGCGTGCCGTGCTCGGCGGCGGGCCCACGGACGACGGCGCCACGCCACCGAGCCTCACCCGCCCCGCAACACCCACCTCGTCAACCACTCCCACCCCACAACCTCGATCGAAGGACGACGTCCGATGACCGCACACCTTGCCGGAGCCCCTGCACAGCGGCTACAGACCACCGGTAACGCGGCCGAACTCGGGTGGCTGCTGGAGAGCCTGCTCCAGCGCACCGCGGGTGCCCGGCACGCACTCGTGCTCTCCCGGGACGGCCTCAAGCTCTGCCACACCCCCGAACTGACCGTCGACCAGGCCGACCAGCTCGCCGCGATAGCGGCCGGCATCCAGAGCCTGTCCCAGGGAGCCTCCGTGGAGTTCGGCGACGGCACCGGGGGCGTGCGGCAGGCGATGGCCGAGTTCTACGGCGGCGTGCTGTTCATCGTCGAGGCGGGCGAGGGCGCGCATCTGGCCGTCGTCGCCGACGAGCTGGCCGACGTCGGCCTCGTCGGACACAACATGAACGAGCTGGTCGAACAGCTCGGCGAACACCTCAGCACCCCGCCGCGCCGGCAGGCCGACGGCGGCGCCGCGTGAGGCGGCCGGGCCGGGACGACACACCGGACCGGCTCTACACCCTCACCGGCGGCCGCAGCCGCGCCGACTCGGACGCGTTCGACCTCGTCACCCTGGTCGTCAGCGAGTTCGAGCCGACGCCCGGCATGCAGTCCGAGCACACTGCGATCCTGCGCATGTGCCGCCGCCCGACCGCCGTCGTGGAGATCGCCGCCGAGCTGGGACTTCCCGTCAGCATCGTCAAGATCCTGCTGTCGGACCTCCTGGCCACCGGCAGGATCACCGCCCGTCACCCACAGACCAGTCGGCAGCCGGCCCGGCTGCCGGATCCCACCGTCCTGGAGCAGGTACTCGTTGGCCTCCGCAACCTCTGACACCACCGACCCCACGGGGGCGGCACCCGCCACCGGGCTCCCCGGCCCGGCCGCCGCGCCGGCGCCGGCCGCCGGCCCTCCCTCCGACCGCACCCCGCTGCTCAGCACCGCCAGCAACGCGCTGAAGGTCGTCGTCGTCGGCGGCTTCGGCGTCGGCAAGACGACCCTCGTCCGCTCGGTCAGCGAGATCCGTCCCCTCAACACCGAGGAGACGATGACGCAGGCCGGTCAGCACGTCGACGACAACTCGGCAGTGCTGGCCAAGTCCGCGACCACCGTCGCCTTCGACTTCGGCCGGATCAGCCTCAACGAGGAGACCGTCCTCTACCTCTTCGGCGCCCCCGGCCAGGAACGCTTCTGGTTCCTCTGGGACCGGCTGTTCGCCGGCACCCTCGGCGCCGTCGTACTCGTCGACACCCGACGGCTGGCCGACTCCTGGTACGCGATCGACCGGCTCGAACAGCACGGCACACCGTTCATCGTCGCCCGCAACGACTTCGGCGGCCCCCGCTACACCCACCAGGAGATCCGCGACGCGCTCGACCTGCTTCCGCACGTACCGCTCGTCGACTGCGACGCCCGCTCCCGGGAGGACGGCAAGGCCGTGCTGATCGCCCTCGTCCGACACCTGCACCGACTCGTCACCGGCCAGGTCCACTGACACCCGGCGCGGGGCTGGCGCCCGGCCACTCCCGCCCGGTCACTCCCGCCCGGTCACTCCCGTCCGGTGAGCGGCTTCACAAAGCAGCGGCTCTTCGGCTCGTGCCGGTACATCCCGAACTTGCTCGGCGCCGGCGTGTAGCCGCTGGAGGTGTACAGCTCGATCGCCTCGGGCTGCTCGGTACCGGTCTCCAGCACCATGCGCAGCCGTCCGGCCGCCCGCGCGTCCTCCTCCAGCCGCGCCAGGATGCGCCGGGCGAGCCCCCGCCCCCTGGCCTCGGGTATGACGTACATCCGCTTGATCTCGGCGTCGCCCTCCTCGTAGCCCTCGCCGGCCGGCAGCTTCCCGCGCCAGCCGCCGGTGGCCACCGGCCGCCCCTCGTCGTCGTACGCGAGGAGGAAGACGCCGTGCGGCGGCACGAACATGTCAGGGTCCAGCGGAGTGCTGTCACCGTCGCTCTGGTAGCGCCGGGCGTACTCCTGCTGCACCTCGGCCTCCAGCTTGCGCGCGTCCGGATGGTCGTACCGACGGGTGACGATCTGCATGAACGCATCGTATGTAGGGTGCAGGGATGCTCAAAGTGACCTCCGTGAACGTGAACGGGCTGCGCGCGGCGGCCCGGAAGGGCTACCTGCCGTGGCTGGCCGCGACGGACGCCGACGTCGTGTGCCTCCAGGAGGTCAGGGCCGAGTCCGGCCAGCTCACCGCCGAGGTCCGCGACCCCGACGGCTGGCACGCCGTCTACGCGCCCGCGCTCGACCCCGCGGCCAAGGGCCGCGCCGGTGTGGCGCTCCTCACCCGCCGCGAGCCGGACGCCGTCCGCGTCGGCTTCGGCGTCACCGAGTTCGACGGCTCCGGCCGCTACCTCGAAGCCGACCTCCCCGGCCTCACCGTCGCCAGCCTCTACCTCCCCTCCGGCGAGGTCGGCACGGAACGCCAGGACGAGAAGGAACGCTTCATGGCCACCTTCCTGCCCTACCTGAAGGAACTGCGCGAGCGCGCCGCCGCCGACGGCCGCGAAGTCCTCGTCTGCGGCGACTGGAACATCGCCCACCGCGAAGCCGACCTGAAGAACTGGCGCGCCAACCGCGCCAACTCCGGCTTCCTCCCCGAGGAACGCGACTGGCTGACCCGCGTCCTCGACCCCGCCGACGGCGGCTACACCGACGTCGTCCGCGCCCTCCACCCCGAACAGGACGGCCCCTACAGCTGGTGGTCCTACCGCGGCCGCGCCTTCGACAACAACTCCGGGTGGCGGATCGACTACCACATGGCAACCCCAGGTCTCGCCGCCACGGCCGTCAAGGCCGAGGT
>NZ_VJYK02000100.1 GCF_007097205.2 Streptomyces alkaliterrae | reverse complement strand
GGGCCCGGGGAGCCGGGGGCCGGGACGAGCCCGGGGAGCCACCTTTCGGTTGAGCGGGAGTACATCTTTTGATGCACTCCGAGATCGTCAGTGACGACGATGGCCCGGCGGGCTTCTGCGGAGATGCTGGTACCAGTCGAGTCGGCCGCGTGTCGAAGGGCCGCTTTGGAAGGCTGGTTGCCCCGTGATCGTCACCCTGATCATCATCTGCGAGATCGGCTTCTGGGTTCTGCTCGCCGGAGGACTCTGCCTGCGGTACCTGGCCCGGATGCCCCGGCTGGGTGTCGCCGTGCTGTTGTGCGAGCCGCTGCTGGAGATCGTCCTCCTGGTGGTCACCGCGCTCGACCTGAGGCGCGGCGCGGAGCCTGACTGGAAACACGGCCTGGCCGCCGTCTACATAGGCTTCAGCGTCGCCTACGGCCACTATCTGATCCGCTGGGCCGACGGCCACTTCGCGCACCGCTTCCTCGGCGGCCCACGTCCGGTCAAGCCGCCGCGGTACGGCTGGCCGCGTGCGGTGCACGAGTGGAAGATGGCCGCCCGGAGCGTGCTCGGCGCGGGAATAGCCGTCGCGCTCCTCCAACTCGCGGCGTGGTACGTCGGCAACGCGGCGCAAGCTGAGTCTCTACGTGAGTGGCAGGCGCGCATGGGAATCGTGGTGGTGATCTCACTCATCATCGCGGCGAGTTACACGATCTGGCCAAAGCAGGTGCCGGCCGACGCGCCGACCGTCGACGCGCCGACCTCTGACGCGTCGACCGCCGTGCCGGCCGACGACTCCGATGCCGCCGGTCAGCGGTTCTCGCCGGGCACCCAGAGCACGTCACCGGACTCCTTGTTCGCGGCCCGGGCCAGGATGAACAACAGGTCCGACAGTCGGTTCAGATAGGTGGCGGTCAGCGGGTTCATCGTCTCGCCGTGCTCCTCCAGCGCGTGCCAGGTGCTGCGCTCGGCCCGCCGGACCACCGTGCATGCCTGGTGCAGCAGCGCCGCCCCGGGGGTGCCGCCGGGCAGGATGAAGCTGCGCAGCTTCTCCAACTCGGCGTTGAACCGGTCGCAGTCGGCCTCCAACCGGTCGACGTAGCTCTGCTCCACGCGCAGCTGCGGGTACTCCGGGTTCTCCACCACCGGCGTGGCCAGATCCGCGCCGACGTCGAAGAGGTCGTTCTGCACCCGCACCAGGACGGTCCGGATCTCCTCCGCCAGGTTGCCCAGGGCGAGCGCGGTGCCGATGACGGCGTTCGACTCGTTCGCGTCGGCGTAGGCCGCGATACGGGAGTCCGTCTTGGCGGTGCGGCTCATGTCGCCGAGCGCGGTGGTACCGCTGTCGCCGGTGCGAGTGTAGATGCGTGTCAGATTGACCATGAGGCGAGCCTACGACCCGCTGCCGGCCCGCGGCGGTTCGCGGGTGCTCGCCGTTGCCCGCCCGGCGCCGCCGCCGGGTCGGCGAGGTGGTCCGCCGAGGGCGCCACGCGCCCCTTCCGCGCCCGCCAACTGGCCCCGAGGACCCCGAAAGTGTGATGTCCATCTGGTGAGACGTGACGCGCATCTCTTCGCCCCCCACCGGTCGCTCACGGGCGCTAAGGTCCGCCTGAGAGCGCACACTCATCCATTCCAGCGAGGGGAAGAACGTGGCCAAGAAGCTCGCCGTCATCGGAGCCGGACTCATGGGGTCCGGTATCGCCCAGGTCTCCGCCCAGGCGGGATGGGACGTCGTCCTGCGCGACGTCACCGATGAGGCGTTGGCCCGGGGGCGGAACGGTATCGAGGCGTCCTACAAGAAGTTCGTCGAGAAGGGCAAGCTCGAAGCGGACGCCGCCGAGGCCGCGCTCGGCCGGATCACCACCACCACCGACCTGGACGCCGTTGCGGACGCGGACGTCGTGGTGGAGGCCGTGTTCGAGAAGCTGGAGGTCAAGCAGGAGATCTTCCGCGCGCTCGACGGCCTGGTGAAGGACGACGCGGTCCTCGCCTCCAACACCTCCGCGATCCCGATCACCAAGATCGCCGCGGCCACGCAGCGCCCGGAGAACGTGGTAGGCGCCCACTTCTTCTCCCCGGTGCCGATGATGAAGCTCTGTGAGCTGGTACGCGGCCTCAAGACGAGTGACAAGACCCTCGAAGCGGCCAAGGAGTTCGCCGAGGGCGTCGGCAAGACCTGCATCGTCGTCAACCGCGACGTCGCCGGCTTTGTCACCACCCGGCTGATCACCGCCCTGGTCGTCGAGGCGGCGAAGCTGCACGAGTCCGGCGTCGCCAGCGCGGAGGACATCGACGTCGCCTGCAAGCTCGGCTTCGGCCACGCCATGGGCCCGCTCGCCACAGCCGACCTGACCGGCGTGGACATCCTGCTGCACGCGGCGAACAACATCTACACCGAGTCGCAGGACGAGAAGTTCGCCGCACCCGAGCTGATGCGTCGCATGGTGGACGCCGGGGACCTCGGCCGCAAGAGCGGCGAGGGCTTCTACCGCTACTGACCCCACCGGAAAGAGCAGCCGAGGGTGCCCGCGCCGACGCCCGGCAGCGGGCACCCCGGGCACACCCTGAGCCGAACAGCCGGTGAGATCCGTTCACTCGCGAGGGTGAACTCGGTATCGGTTCGAGCACGGACGGCAACTTCCCGTCCTGAGGGACGGTCAGTTGTGATGAGACATAAGGACACGAAGGTTCATCCGAGGTAGCCGCACAGGGAGCGCGTTATGCACATCAAGGGCGACCACGCCGAGCTGGTCGTCGGGGGCCGCCTCGACGTCCGCAGCGCAGCGGACGCCCGCACCACACTGCACCGTGCGCTCGACACCGGCGAGGGGGACCTGGTACTCGACCTCGCCGGGCTGGACTCCTGGGACGCGACCGGCCTCGGCGTGATCATGGGAGCGCACCGCAGGGCCGGCCGCTGCGGCCGCCGCCTGGTACTGCGAGCCGTGCCCCCGCAGATGCAGCGCCTCCTCGTGGCCACCCGGCTCCACCGCATCCTCGCGATCGAGGGGGAAACCCTCACAAAGCCGTGACGATTGTGTCCACGGGGCGGGGGTGGGCTGCGGCGGAGGTGAACAGCGGTCTAGGGTGCGCATGACCTGTCGCACAGGCGGACCACACAGCTCGCCACGTTCTGGGGGTTTTGAACCATGGACCCGACGCACCGGGGGCCGCAGGGCCGGGAAGGCCGGGACAGCGGGGCGCTGGCGAGAACCGTGCAGTTGGTCGCGGCCGACTACCTCGTGACCGTCAACCCCGTCGACGGCAGCGAGATAGAGATATGCCCTCCCACCTCGCTCCCCGAGCCGCCGAAGCGACGTGGCACCGAAGCCCGCGAGGCCCGGCAGCGCGCCGCCGAGCCGGTCCCGCCCGCCGGTGAGGCGGCGCTGGAGCTGCCTCTCCTGGAGCGCAAGGAGGAGCGCAAGCGCCTCGTCGCGCTGCTCGCGCAGGGACGCTCGGTGCGGCTCGTCGGCCGCCCGGGCTCCGGCCGGACGGCCCTGCTCAACGCCGTCGCCGCCGACTGCGCGGAGCTCGCGCCCGACGGCGTCCTCCGACTGAGCGGACATCGGCGCACCCCGACCGACCTGCTCCACGAGATGTTCGCCGCGGTCCACGACGCCCCCTATCACCGGCTCGGCCGCGCGGAGCTGCTGGAGGCGGTGGCCCGGATCGGCGCGGTGGTGGTGCTGGACGACGCCCAGTTCGGTGGATCGGCGCTGGAAGAGCTGCTGCTCGCCACCCCCGAGTGCGCCTTCCTCATCTCCGCCACCCCCGACGCCGCGCCGCCCGCGGACCAGCCCGCGGACCAGACGGCCCTCGTCGAGGTGCCGCTGGAGGGCCTGAGCCGCACGGCCTGCATGGAACTGCTCGCCCTCGCCGCCCGACGGCCGCTGAGCGAGGAGGAGACCGAGTGGGCCGCCGACCTGTGGTTCGAGTCCGAGGGGCTGCCGCTGCGGTTCCTCCAGGCCGGTGCCCTGCTGCGGCACCGTGACCGGCTGCGCGCCCCGTCCGGCACGACCTCCCAGGCCGCCGGCCCGGACGGCTCCGGCCCGGACGACACCGCACCGGGCGGCTCCGACCCCGCCGACGCCGTCCCGTCCCGTGCCAGGTCCGCGGACCCGTTCTCCGGCGACGGCCGGACCGGGCAGGACACACGGCCCGCCGACACCGCCCTCCACTCCCTTCCGGACGACCGCGCGGGCGAGGCCCCGTCGTCCGACGATTCCGCCGCCTCCGACGAGTCCGCCGCCTTCGACCGCACCGACGCCGACACCGGTACCGACGCCGGTTCCGACGCCGACACCGACGGCGGCGCCGACACCGACGCGGCGGCGCCCGCGCTGCCACCGCTGTCCGTGTCGATCTCCCCGGCGCAGGTCGCGGCCACCCTGAGTCCGCTGGCGCTGGAGACCCTGCGGTTCGCGCTGGCCCTCGGCGGCGAGTTGCCCCACCAGGCCCACCTTCCGGCCCTGGTGGACGATCCACGCGCGGACACCGGCCTCGCCGAGCTCGCCGCCGCCGGTCTCGCCACCGCGACCGGCGCCTGCTACCGACTCTCCGGCGGCGTGGCCGGGCAGCTCGTCGCCGCCCGCACCATCGGGGACCGGACGGGCGAGCTGCCGGACTTCACCGACGAGCGGGAGAACGCCGACCGCGCGCTGCGGGCCGCCCAGCACTACGCGTGGTGGGCGGGCCATCCGTCCGTCACGGCCGAGCGGGTGGCCGGCGAGTCCGGCGCCGTGCTGTCCGCGATACAGGGTGCGAAGAAGGCCGGCCATCCGAGTACGGCCGCGCTGCTGGCGCACACCGCCTCACCGGTCTTCGCCGCCTCCCTGCTGTGGTCGGCGTGGGAGAGCGCGCTGCGGGGTGGCCAGGAGGCCGCCCGGCTGGCCGGGGAGGTCGCCGAAGAGGCGTACTTCCACCACGAGTTGGGTGTGCTCGCACTCTGTCTGGGGAACGTCGAGCGGGCCAGGGCCGAGCTGGAGGCGTCCATCGGCCTCCGTGGCGCGCTGGCCGACAAGCGCGGCGCGGTGGCCGGCCGTCGCGCGCTGGCCCTGGTGGAGGACCGGGCCGTCCAGTCCACCTCCGCCGCGCTACCGCCGGAACCGCAGCTGCCGGGGGCCGCCGTACGCCCCGAGACTCCGGCGGCCGGCACGCGCCGGGTGACCGCTCTCCAGGGCTCCCCGCCGCCCGGCGGCCCGGTGGCGCAGTCGTCGGCCGCCGACGCGTCGGCCGAGCGGCGGCGCCGTTGGCCGGTGGTGGGAACCGCCCGTCGCAACATGGCGGCGGCCGGCGCGGGCGTCCTGCTCGCGGTGGTCCTCGGCACGGTGATGACGCTCGGCAACACCTCGGGCAAGGACGCCCCGACGGGTGACGTCCGGCCGAGCACGTCGACGTCCAGCGACGAACAGCCCTTCCCCTCCAACGTCGTGGAGCGCGAGAAGAACTCGCAGGCGCCTACGCCCGTCGAGCCCGGCCGTCCGGTGGCGCCCGCCGAGACCACGCCGAGCCCGTCGCCCTCGGGTACCGAGCAGGGCGGGACGGAACAGCCCACTTCCGAGCCCGACACGCCCACCGTCGAGCCTTCCGAGCCCACCGGGCGGCCCACGGACCCGGGCGAGCCCACCCGGACGCCCACCACGCCGCCGACCGAGTCGGAGAAGCCGACGCCGACCCCGACGCCGACTCCCACCGAGACGGACGATCCGGAGCCGGACCCGGAGCCGAGCGCGAGCTTCACGTCCTCCTCGCCGCCGACCACGCCCACGGCGTCGGCCTCGGCGACGGAGGGCACCTTCGTCGCCGCCTGACGCGCACGGCCGCCGGAGCCGTCAGAAGAGCCGGAGCTTGTCGTCCTCGATGCCGCGCAGGGCGTTGTAGTCGAGGGTCACACAGCTGATGCCGCGGTCGGTGGCCAGCACCCGGGCCTGCGGCTTGATCTCCTGCGCCGCGAACACCCCCTTGACGGGCGCCAGGTGGGGGTCGCGGTTCAGCAGGTCGAGGTAGCGGGTCAGCTGTTCCACGCCGTCGATCTCGCCGCGCCGCTTGATCTCCACGGCGACCGTCGCGCCCTCGTGGTCGCGGCCGAGGATGTCCACCGGCCCGATGGCCGTCGGGTACTCACGCCGGATGAGCGACCAGCCCTCGCCAAGGGTCTCCATGCGGTCCGCGAGCAGTTCCTGGAGGTGGGCTTCCACGCCGTCCTTGATCAGCCCGGGGTCCACGCCCAGTTCGTGGGAGGAGTCGTGCAGGATCTCCTCCATCGTGATGATCAGCTTTTCGCCCCCCTTGTTGACGACGGTCCACACGCCGTCCTCGCCCTCCTTGAGGGTGCACGGTGGCGACATCCAGTTGAGGGGCTTGTAGGCGCGGTCGTCCGCGTGGATCGACACCGAGCCGTCCGCCTTGACCAGGATCAGTCTGGGCGCGGCGGGAAGGTGTGCGGTGAGGCGGCCGGCGTAGTCCACGGAGCAGCGGGCGATGACAAGACGCATGGTCGGCCACGCTACTTGACGTAGGGGTGTCCGCGCGATTCGCCCCTGCTTCTCCCCGTTCGAAGGTGGCCGGTTGTGTGCGCAACCGTATGGTCGGTTGCCCGTTCCGGACTTACGGTAGGTAGTGGAGGTGTCGCCGAACGAAGCGAGTCGCGCATGTCACGCGTGCGGCGCCGCCTCCTGCCCCGTCCGTGAGGCCCCGCACCAGCGGGGCCGCGAGAGGAGAACCCCATGTCGCTCGACGTCTCACCGGCCCTACTCGAACAGGCCGAGCGAGGCGAGGTTGACGAAGGCGAGTTCGTCGACTGCGTCAAGAACTCCCTCCCGTACGCCTGGGAGATGGTCAGCAACCTGGTCGCCCGACTCCAGGTCGACGGTGGCGAGTTCGCCGACAACCAGACGCCTCCGCCGAACGAGCAGGCCCGCGGCCAGCTGCTCCGGGCCCTGGCGAGTGACGCCATCAGGGGTGCGCTGGAGCGGCACTTCGGGGTGCGCCTCGCCTTCCAGAACTGCCACCGGGTCGCGGTGTTCCCGCTGGACGCCTCGGCCGACGACAGGCTCGCCCGCTTCACCTCCATACGCGGCCAGCTGCTCAACCAGTCACCGGAGCTGCGGGACTGCTGACATCTCCCCGGAGACGGCCGCCGAAGCCCGGGGCCGTCGGACACCTCCGGGACCGCCGTCCGGGAACGTCAGCTCCCGGACCTTCCGAACCGCGTGCCGGTGTGGCTGCCGCTCTCCCCGCCAGCGAGCAGCGGCAGCACCTCCTGCCCGAGCCGGTGCACGTTCGCCTCGGTCGCCGCGAGGTCGCCGGAACCCTCCACCAGGAGCGCGAAGTGCCTGATCCCGGTGCGCTCGGCGGTCGCGTCGAGACGTTCCGCGCAGAGACCGGGAGGCCCGACCGGATGCAGTGAGCACAACAGGTCGGTGTAGGCGACCGGGTCGCGCATCTGCCGCTGCCGCCCGTCGACCGTGACGTGCGCCCCCAGCCCGAGCCGGAACCAGCCCGGCATCGCCTTGGCCAACACCTCCACGGCCTCCTCCCTGCTGTCCGCGACCTGCACGACACCGGCCGAGACATGCGGTGCGCGCGCCACGGCCTCGTGCGGGTGCCCGGCGGCCGCGGCCTCCCGCCGCCACAGCGCCACCATCTCGGCCTTCTCCGCGTCCCCGCAGTGCATGCCGAGCAGCATGGGCAGTCCGCGCGCGGCGGCGAGCCGGACGGAGGAGGGCGAGGTGCAGGCCACGACCACGGGCGGGGCGGGCGGCAGTCCGGACTCCAGGGCCTCGTCCGCGCGCGGTACGACGGCCACCTCGCGGAACCGGTAGTGTCGCCCCTCGGCGCCGACACGCGGTTCCCGAAGCCAGCGCAGCAGCAGGTCCAGCGACTCGGGGAAGCCCTCCTCGTAGGCGGCGAGTCCGCCGCCGAAGACCTCCAGGTCCACCCACGGCCCGCCGCGGCCGACGCCGAGTGTGAACCGGCCGCCCGAGGCCAGGTGCAGCATCGCGGCCTGCTCGCCGAGCGCCACGGGATGCGCGGTGGGGAGCACACTCACCGCCGTGCCGATCCGCAGCCGCTCGGTGCGGCCCAACAGGAAGGCGGCCAACGTGGCGGCGGACGGACAGGTCCCGTACGGCACGAAGTGGTGTTCGGCGAGCCACGCCGAGTCCAGGCCGGCCCGCTCGGCGGCCTCCACCGCGCGCACCGCCCGGTGCAGCGCCTCGGCGTGCCCCTGTCCGGGAAACTGGCCGGCCAGCACAAACGCCCCAACAAACATCGCCCCTCCTGACCCGCCGACACCGCGGTTCTCCTACGGCACTAACGCCTGACACGTGCCAAGGGCACGGCCTGCGCGGGGATTCTTCCGATCATCAACAGCGAGGTGGACCCGCGGGCGCCCCGGGCCGCTGTGCCGAGCCGTCGGTGAGGGTGAACCGGGGGCCGACCGCGCGCCGGCGTGCGAGGCGACCCCCTACCCTTGACGGGAACCGTCACCGGCCGGAGCGCCGCCGGCCCCGACCGTGTAGAGGTGTCCTGTGTCTCCCCGCCGCAACCGTCCGCGTTCCCACGCCAAGTCGGGCCCGGAGGCCGAGGTGGGCGAACGCTACGGCCTCCAGCAGTCGGAAAGCTGGCTGGGCGAGCGGTGGTCGGTGCGGCACATCAGCGGCGCCGCCGCGGTCAAGCACTACCGCTGCCCCGGCTGCGACCAGGAGATCCCGCCTGGCGTGCCGCACGTGGTGGCGTGGCCGGAGCACGGCGACGGGGACGACCGCCGGCACTGGCACAAGGCCTGCTGGAAGGCGCGGGACCGCCGGGCGGCCAGGACCCAGCGCTCCCGCCAGGCACCCCGCTACTAGGGTCTGTCCGGCGGATCGGAGCGCCGTCGCGGTGTCTGGCACCCGCGCTCGCCGCTCTCCAGCCTCCGGCCGGGGGGGGTACCCCCACCGCGTCGACTCCCTCCTCCGCCTGGGGTACCTCCCGGCCGAAGGCTGGGGGAGATCGCAGGCACCGGACGCCGCTCCTTCTCCCACTCCCATCCGCCGGACAGGCCCTAAGCGCCGGAGGGCGGGTCGGGGGCCCCGGCGAGGGCGTTCTGGGCTGTCCGCGACCACCGGCCCCACCGCGCGTCGTGCCGGGCGGCACGCGCTGTGGCCCGCTGTCGTCGGCGGGAGCCCTCACGGTAGAAGCGGCGTGCCCACACCGAGTCGGGTCGAGCCAACCGCAGCGCCGCCACCCAGGCCAGGAGTGGAAAGACGGCCCCCACCACGCCGAGCACGAACTTTCCCTTGGTACAGGCGATCACGACAAGAAGGAAGTTCGCCAGGACGACGGCGACGGTTGTCCATCGCAGACCTGCCTCGTCCGGGTCTACGTCGTCGACGCCGAACGGGACCGCGCCGAGTACCACCAGGCCCACCACCGCGGTGGTGAGGAGAACGATCTCCACGGACAGGCGTCCCTGGTCGCTCCAGTAGACGTCCGAGAGGTGGAGCACCAGCGCGAACTCGTCCAGCACCAGCCCGATACCGACACCGAACAGCATGGCCGCGGCGGCCTTGCCCCACCCCTGTCCCTGGGCGGCCACCGCTCCGAAGCCGCCCACGGTGGCGAGGAGGATTCCGGGAACGACGTGATGCACATGGAGCCCCCCTGGGCTCACGTCGCGGAAGGGGCCCTTCCCCGCCCGGATCAGCCGGGTGACCGTCCGGGTGGCCACAAACGTGAGGACAAACGCCAGCAGGCACATGAGGAGCGGCAGCTTCCCCGGTTCCACGACGTTCCGCTGCCACCAGTCGATCACGAAGCCTCACGCTCTCCCCGCCGCCATCGTTCGCCTGGGGACTCCAGGGCGGTGAACAGCAGCGATTATCGCCAGAGCGGTGGCCACCAGGGCGACAGGCCCGCCGCGCCTCACCCGATCGACGCCCGGCCGGAGTCACGCACCGCCCGTCAGGCGTCTCTGGACCTCAGCGTCGCGTATCCGGCCGCGAGCGCGGCGGCGACCCAGAGGACCATGATCAGCAGGCCGCCCCACGGGCCGTACGCGCGGTCGATCCCGCCGAACTCGCCCATGTCGCCGGCCGCCATGATGGCCGCCCCGGCCTGGTCGGGAAGGAACTGGGCCACGTCCTGGACGTGCGGCACGATGCTGAGGATTCCGGACACCAGGAAGAACAGCGGGATGAGGACACCGAAGGAGAGCATCGGCGTCCTCAGCAGCCAGGCCACACCCATGGACAGCGCGGCCATCAGCGCCAGGTAGACGCCCGCGCCGACCACCGCACGCAGGACGCCCGGCTCGCCGATGGAGGCGTTCAGTTCGCTGCCGAGCGCGAGCTGGCCGAGGAAGAAGGAGACAAACGCGGTCACCAGGCCCACCGCCAGCGCCACTCCGACGGCGACGATCGCCTTGGCGCCCATGAACAGGCCGCGTTGGGGAACGGCCGCCAGCGATGCGCGGATCATGCCGGAGCTGTACTCGGAGGTCACCACGAGCACGCCGAAGCAGATCACCGCCAGCTGCCCCATGCCGATGCCGCCGAAGCTCGTGAACGTGGGGTCGAAGACGCCTCGGTCCTCGGCGGGGATGAGGAACCGGATGAGCAGGCAGAGCCCGACACCGATCACCACGGTGAGGAGGAAGGTGAGGGCGAGTGTCCAGACGGTCGACCGCACGGTCTTGATCTTGGTCCACTCCGAACTGAGCACCCGTGTCAGCTGGGCCATCGGTTCAGATCCCTTCCTTCTTCGAGACGTCGACGGACCCGGCCGGTTCCGCTACCTGTGGTGGTTGCCGCCAGTCGGGGCCGGGCGGAGGCGCCCAGCCGGCGCCGGCGGCGGTGCCGGGGGCCGCCTGGTACTGGACGGTCTGCGCGGTCAGCCGCATGAAGGCCTCCTCCAGTGAGGCCTGCTGCGGGCTCAGCTCGTGCAGGACCACACCGTCGGCGGCGACGAGTTCGCCGATCGTCGCGGCGTCCGCGCCCTCGGCCTCAAGAGTGCCGTCGGGCCCGTCGACGAGGTGGACGCCGCCGGCGGTCAGTACGTCCCGCAGCCGCTCCGGCTCGGGTGTCCGCACCCGTACGTAGCTGCGGGAGTTCTGGTTGATGAAGTCGGCCATCGACATGTCGGCGAGCAGCTGCCCCCTGCCGATCACCACGAGGTGGTCGGCGGTCAGCGCCATCTCGCTCATGAGGTGGCTGGAGACGAAGACCGTACGGCCCTCGGCGGCCAGCTGCTTCATCAGGTTGCGGATCCAGTGGATGCCCTCGGGGTCCAGCCCGTTGACCGGCTCGTCGAACATCAGGATCCGGGGGTCACCGAGCAGCGCGGCGGCGATGCCCAGGCGTTGGCCCATGCCCAGGGAGAAGCCGCTGGGCCGCTTCCTGGCCACCTGGGTGAGACCGACGAGGCCCAGGACCTCGTCCACCCGGTGTTCCGGGATGCCGTTGGACTTCGCCAGCCACAGCAGGTGGTGGTAGGCCGTCCGCCCGCCCTGCACGGACCTGGCCTCCAGCAGCGCGCCCACCTTGGTGAGCGGTTCCTTCAACCTGGCGTAGTGCGTGCCGTCGACAAGCACGTTCCCCGACGTCGGCCGGTCCAGCCCCATGATCATCCGCATGGTGGTGGACTTGCCGGCGCCGTTCGGGCCGAGGAAACCGGTGACGACGCCCGGCCGAACGGTGAAGGTGAGGCGGTCCACGGCGGTCGTCGAACCGTATCGCTTGGTCAACCCCGTGAGCTCGATCATAGGACGGACGCTAACCGACACCCCAGGTCGCGGGCCAACCGGAAGGTCACGTTCCGGCATGGAAGCGGCGACGGGCGCCCGGCACCCGTGGAAGGGTGTCGGACGCCCGTCGCCGTGCTGCCGGAGTGCTGTCCGGCCCTGTCGGAGTCTGGACTCCGTCATGCCGGGCGGTCGGGGTACCCGTCGGGGCCGCCTCGCGCCTCAGCGGGACTGCTGGGCCGGCACGCCCTTGCTCAGACCCTCGTCGTCGTCGACGGGCTGGCCGGCGGCCGCCACGGCGGCACCGGTCAGCGTGGCCAGCATCTCGCGGACGTTGGTCAGCTGGGCGTTGATGCTGTCCCGACGGTTCGTCAGCGCCGCCAGCTCGCGCTCGGACTCGCTGCGGGCGCGGTCGGCCTTGGCGTTGGCGTCGGCGACGATGTCCTCGGCCTGGCGCTGGGCGGTCTCCACCGTCTGGCGGGCGCGGCGCTCGGCGTCGGTGCGCAGCTTCTCGGCCTCCAGGCGCAGCTGCTCCGCCCGGTGCTCGATCTCGGCCAGCCGCTTCTCCGCCTTGGCCTGACGGGAGGCCAGGTCGCGCTCGGACTGCTCACGCCGCTTGGCGAGGTTGGTCTCGAAGTCGGCGGCGGCCTGCGCGGCCTTGGCGCGGGTGTCCTCGAAGAGCGCGTCGGCCTCCTCGCGCTTGGACTGGGCGTCCTTCTCCGCGTCGGAACGGAGCGAGGCGGCGTCGCCCTTCGCCTTCTCGACGATCCGGACGCCCTCCTCCTCGGCCTTCGCCTTCCGCTCGGCGGCGTAGTTCTCGGCGTCCTCGCGGACCTGCTGGGCGGCGTTCTCGGCGAGTTCGCGGTGCTGCTCGGCGGCCCGGCGGGCCTCCTCGCGCAGGTCCTTCGCCTCCTCCTCGGCGAGGCGGAGGATCTTCTCCACCCGTGCGCCGAGGCCGGCGTAGGAGGGTTCGGCGTCGTTGACCTGCGCCTGGGCGTTCTGCGTCTCCAGGTGGAGTTCTTCGATTCGCTTCTCGAGCGAGGTGATGCGGGCGAGGGCGTTGTCGCGGTCGGAGATCAGCTTCGAGATGCGCTCGTCGACCTGCTGGCGGTCGTAGCCGCGCCGCACCTGCTCGAAACCGTACGGGGAGGAAGTGTCGCTCATGGGGATCCTGTCGAAAAGAGACCGGTGAGGTTATAGGGGGAATCCTTGCGGGCCCGTCCCCGCTCCTCGGGGGAGCGGTACACCGTAGTGCCCCTGCCGGTGGCGTCGCCTCGTCACGCCGCCCCGAGCGCGGTCGTGCGCCCGCCGCTCGACCGGGAGTCCGTCGGGAGGAGGATCGAGGCGCGGGGCGGTGTCACTCATTGGGGTTCCTGTCGGACGAGACCATTGCGGTGCTGGGCAGAATCCTAGGGGGAGATACGGCGTGTCATCGAGCGGATGCCCGTTTGATGTGGAGAATGTGCCCTCTTTCGAGTGGCTAGTTCCGTGACTTCTTGCCGCCCGAACGGGTAACACCCGCTCCCGCCCCGGCGGTCAACGCGGTGCCGTCCGAGTCGTCCGAATCGCCCTTTCGGCTGGATCCGGTCGACTGGTCCTGGTCCTCCCTGTCGTCCCGGCGGTCGTCCCGGCGGTCGCCCTTGCCGTTCCGCGCGCCCTTGCCGTTCCGGTCGGCACCACCCGGCGCCTCGAACGACTCCAACGCCTCCAGCACGTCCTGGACACGGGAGATCTCCGCGTTGATGTCCTCCCGGCGACGCACCAGCAGGTCCAGGTCCCGCTGGCCGTCCTCCCGCATCCGCTCCGCCTCGCTCTCCGCCTCGGCGCGCGTGCGCTCGGCCTCCCGGACCGCCTGGGAACGGCGCTGCTCGGCCTCCTTGATCAGGGTCTCGGCCTTCTTCACGGCCGCGATCCTGACCTTGCTGGCCTCGGAGTTGGCGTCGGACAGCTGCTTCTCCGCCTTTTCGGCGGCCTCCGACAGTTCCTTCTCGGCCATTTCCCGTGCCTCGGCGAGCTGTTCCTCGGCGGCCTTCACCAGCGCGTCGCAGCGCTCCCCGGCGGCCTTCATCGCCTCGGCGGCCTCCTTGCGGGCCCGCCCGTGCAGCTCTTCCATCTCCGACTCGGTGCGCTCGCGCAGCTCCTCCGCGCGTTCGCGTATGGCGGTGGCGTCCCGACGCGCCTCCTCCAGCATGGTGTTGGAGTCCTCGCGGGCACGCTCGACCAGCGCGGTGCTCTCCGCACGGGCCTCCCGCTCGATCCGCTCGGCCTCGCCGCGGGCGGCACCGACCATCGAGTCGGCCTGCTCCTCGGCCTTGGCCGCGAGCCGGACGGCCTCCGCCTGAGCGGTGGTCACCAACTCCTCGGCCTCGGTGCGTGCGGAGGTCAGTGTCTCCTCGGCCTCGGTGCGCGCGGAGGTCAGTGTCTCCTCGGCCTCGGTGCGCGCGGAGGTCAGCGTCTCCTCGGCCTCGGTGCGCGCGGAGGTCAGCGTCTCCTCGGCCTCGGTGCGCGCGGAGGTCAGCGTCTCCTCGGCCTCCGTGCGCGCCGAGGTGACCAGTTCCTCGGCCTCGGCGCGGGCCGTGCCGACCAGTTCCTCGGCCTCGGTGCGGGCGGCGCGAAGCAGCTTGTCGGCCTCCTCCTGGGCGCCGCCCACCAGCGTGTCCGCCTTCTCGGCGGCCTCCGCCAGCTTCCGCGCGGCGTCCGACCTGGCCTCGTCCCGGATGCGGTCGGACTCGGCGCGGCTGCGGTCCGACTCGGACTGTGCGCTCTCGCGCAGCCGCGCGGCCTCCGCGATGGCCTCGGTGACCGTGCGTTCCGCGAGGGCCCGGCCCGCCTCGGCCTCCTCCTCGGCCTCCCGGCGGATGGTGGCGGCGGCGTGCTCGGCGGCCGAGCGCAGCCCGGCGACCTCCTCCTCCGCCTCCTCGCGCAGCCCGGCGACCGACTCCCGGACCCCGGTGGCGTGCTCCTCGGCGGAGGAGACCAGTTCGTCGGCGCGCCGCTCGGCCTCCTCGGTGAGCCGGGCGGCCTCCGCCTGTGCCTCCTCGATGCGGCGCCGCGCCGAGGACAGCAACTCCTCGCTCTGCTCCCGTGCCTGGGAGCGTTCGCGGTGCGCCTCCTCGCGGGCGTCGGCGAGCAGGTCGTCGGCCTCCCGGCGGCGCCGGCTCGCCTCCTCCTGGGCGGCGGTCAGCGTCTCGGCGGCCTCGGTGGCGGCGCGTTCGGCGGCGGCCGCGGCCTCCGCGCGGGTACGGTCGGCGGCTTCCTGGGCCTCGGCGCGCAGGCGTTCGGCGTCCACCGCGGCCTCACCGCGCAGCCGTACGGCGACGGCCTCGCCCTCGGCGCGGGCCGCGGAGGCGTCCGCGGCGGCTTCGGTGCGCAGCCGTTCGGCGTCCTGCGAGGCCTGCTCGTGCAGGGTGCGGACCCGCTCGGCGGCCTCCGTGCGCTGCCGCTCGATCTCGTTCCTGGCCTCTTCGCGCAGCTGCTCCGCCTCGGTACGGGCGTCGCGCAGGGCCTCTTCGGCCGCGGAGACCTTCGTCTCCGCCTCGGCGCGCAGAGCGGCCAGTTCCTCGGCTGCGGCGGTCCTGGCCTGCTCGGCCTGCTCCTCCGCCTCGGCGCGCAGCCGGCGGGCGGCTTCCTCGGCCTCGGCGCGCAGCGTCTCGGCGGCCTCGGCAGCGGCGGTCCGCAGCTCTTCGGCCTCCGTCCGGGCGCGTTCCAGGGCCTCCGCGGACTGGCGCCGCAGGCTGGTGGCGCGCTCGATGGCCTCGGTCCGGACCCTTTCGCCCTCGCTCGTGGCGGAGTTGCGGGTCTCCTCGGCGTCGGCCTTGGCCTGTCCGAGCAGTTCCTCGGTCTGGCGCGCGGCCTCCTCGATCTGCTGGAGGGCGTCCTTGCGGGCCTCGCCGCGGATGCGCTCGCCCTCCTCGACGGCCTCGGCCCGCAGCTGCTCGGCCTCGCCGCGCAACCGCCGTGCCTCCTCCTGGAGTTCGACGGTCTTGGCGCGGTAGTCCTTGGTGTCCGCCTGGGCGGCTCCCTTGAGCTGCTCGGCGGTGTCGTGAGCCTCGGCGCGCAGCCGGTCGGACTCCTGCTCGGCCTCCTTGCGGATGCGCTCGGCCTCCTCGGCCGCGCCGCGGGTGGTGGCCTGCGCCTCCTCTGAGGCCTTGCTCAGGATCTCCTCGGCCTTGCGCGCGGCGTCGGCGAGCTGGGCGGCGGACTCCTCGGCGGTGCGGGCCCGGCCCGTCTCCCGGGCTTCCGCCAGCAGCCGGTCGGCTTCGGCGCGGGCGTCCTCCAGCAGCTGCTCGGCCTCCGAGCGCAGCCCGTCGGCCTCCTTGGTGGCCTCGCCGACCATGCGGGCGACCTCGGCCTTGGCTGTGCGCACGCGCTGCTCGGCGTCGGACTCGACGTCCGCGATCCGCTTGGCCGCGCTGCTGCCGGCCTCCTCGACCAGCTTGTCGGCCTCGGCGCGGGCCTCGCGCAGGGCGCGTTCCGCCTCCTGTATGCGCTCCTCGGCCCGCCTGCTGAGAAGGGCGGCCTCCTGGCGGGAGTTCTCGCTCTCGGCAGTGGCGGTGCTGCGCAGCCGCTCGGCGTGGTCGGTGGCCTCCTTGGCCTGTGAGGAGGCCGCGCCCAGCAGGCGTTCGGCTTCGGCGCGGGCACGCCGGAGCAGGCCGTCGGCCTCCGCCCGGGCCGTCTCGGTGTCGGCCGCCACCCGCTGCCGGGCCTGTTCCGCCAGTCGCTGCGCCTCGGCGCGGGCGGCGGCCAGCGACTGTTCGGCCTCGGCGCGGCTCTCCTCCAGCAGCCGGCGGGCCTGCGCCTCGGTGCGGGCGCGCAGCTGCTCGGCCCAGGCGACGTTCTCGTTGACGTGGGACTCGACGGTGGCGCGGCGCTCGGCGAGCTCCTGGTCGAGCTGCTGGCGGCGGCGCACCGCCTCGGTGTGCAGCTCGGACTCCATGCGGGCGCGGGCCTCGGCCTGCTCCTGCTGGAGCCGCTGGGTCTGGGCGCGGACCTCGCGCAGCTCGCGCTCGGCGTCCGCGCGCATCTGCTCGGCCTGCAACTGGGCGTTGCGCAGCAGCTGCTCGGCCTGCCCGGAGAGGTCGTCGTAGCCGGACGGGCGCGCGGCGAGGCCGCGGCGCGCCTCGTGCAGTTTGGCGCGCAGCACTTCGACCTGGTAGCCGAGGTCGTCGGCGTGGTCGACGGCCTTGTCCCGCTCCTTCTTCAGCCGCTCCATCTCGGCCTCGAAACGCGAGAGGTGGTCGTCAGCCTCGTAGCGGTCGTAGCCCCGCACCGTGCGGTCCCATCCGTCCCCTGGTTGACAAGGTGTGTGAACTGATCGTTTCCCGGAGGGGATCCTCCGGGTGTCCCAGGAACTCGGTACGTCCCGGGGGATGTTCCACGGAGCATCCCCGAGGGGGCGTCCCGAGGAACCCGAAGAACCTGAGGGAAATGGTGTCAGATCATCGGCGGGACGTGGAACGGGCCCAGGACCTGATCGCCGCCGCTCGCCGCGCCGGCCACTCTACCGATGTTCCGGGCGAACGGTCGTGTCGCCGGGCGTTACGCCCGTCAGTGGTGACCATGGGTAGTCGTCGGGGCGGTGGTGGTCACGCCCGGTGGTCGGGGTGGGAGTCGGACGCTGGTCGGCCGGGGCCGGCTCGGGCCCCGGGGTGCGGCCC
>NZ_VJYK02000010.1 GCF_007097205.2 Streptomyces alkaliterrae | reverse complement strand
CTCCGGAAGGGAGGGGTTCAGCCGTGGGGCCGGCGTGCGGCCCCACGGTGGTGAGGGCGGGCCAGCTACGACACGGCTGGCCGGTGGGTTCGTCGACGGCAGGTCAGCGCAGTCGTCACGGCGGCGCCCTGTGCGGGAGCGACGCCCGGCTCAAACCACGCGCCGCATGTTCTGCAGAAGTACTGGGGGCCGTCCTGGTCCATCTGCTTGCCGCAGCAGGAGTAGTAGGGCATCGCCTACCTCCCCAGGACGCCGGAGAGAGCGCGGCCATGCCTGGCGAGGTCTTCTTCGGCCTGGCGGCGCTGCTCTTCAGCGCGGCGAGCGGCTTCGGCTGCCTCCGCGGCCGCCTGGCGAGCGGCCTCTTCCCGAGGGGTCATCGGGCACCTCCGCACGCGGCGAGGAGACGCTCTTCGCGCTCGGCGCGGGTGCGCGGTGCGCGGCGGCCGGCGGCGGCCGCGCGCTGGTCGCCGTCGGCGACGAGGTGTTTGATGAGGCGGTAGAAGGCCTCGGGCTCGTCTTCGTAGCCGCGCTGGTCGTCGTCGCGTTCCATGTCCTCGTACAGGCCTGCGCGGACGAGGTTCTGGAGGGTGCGGCCGGGGTTCCGCTGGGGGAGCGGCGGCAACGGGGAGGGGAGGTCCTGCGGTCGGTCGTGTCGGGGTTCGGGTTCGCGTGCGATGATGAGGGTCTGCAAGGTCGCCTCTTTCGGGGTGATCGTGGCGGCTCTCGGAGGTCCAGTCCGGGAGCCGCCTCTTTTTGTAGGTGTTGAGGTGGTGTCAGGCCGTCTTCGCGGTGCGCGGGCGGGGGTTTCGGGCGGCGGCTCGTTTGATCGCGCGGCGCTCGGCCTCGGTGGTGCCGCCCCACACGCCTTCCGCGTTGGTGGCGAGGGCCGAGTCGAGGCACTCGTCCTGGACGGGGCAGCGGCGGCAGACGCTCTTGGCCTCCTCGGCCTGGAGCAGCGCGAAGCCCTTGTCGCCGATGGGGAAGAACAGCTCGGGGTCGTCCTCGCGGCACACGGCGCGGGTACGCCAGTCGCGGGTGGTGGTCATCGCTTCAGTCCTCTCCGTCGTCGGTCTCGGTGACCGTCAGGTTCGGGTGGTACTGGCGGAGGCGGTCGATGCGCTCCTCCGCGAAGTCCGGTGCGTTGGTGCTGAACTCGTCGAGGAAGGTGCCGTCCGCGTCCTCGACGCGGTAGCGAATGAAGTCCATGAGCGCTCCACGGAGTTGGTCGCATGTGAGCCTGTGGTTGCTGGGTGAGATGGCGACGGCGCCGGCCCCGGATGGTGGGGCCGACGCCGTCGTGGCTGGTGGGATCTGTCTGTCAGGCGGTGCGGGCCAGGTGGTCGTGGGCCAGTCCGGTCATGCGGGCGGCCAGCCCGCGGCCGGCTTCGCACGCGGCGCCGCTCCTACACGGAGCACACGAGGCGTGGTGGTCACGGAGCGCGGTGCGCAGCTGGCCGTAGATCGGTGTGGCGGGGGCGGCGGCGAGTTGGGCGGTGCGGCGGCTTGCGGTGGTGAATTCGGCGGTGAGGAGGCGCTCGGTCCAGTCCTCGACGGTGAGGTCGATGATGATGCGTTGAGCGCTGCCGGGGCAGCGGCGGCCGCCGGCCGGTTTGTCACCGGGGTAGCGGGGTTGGGTCGTCTCGACGGGGAGTCCGTCGCGGTGGGGTTTGATCATCGACCGCTTGAGGCTGCGCCAGGTGTGGCAGTCGGGGCAGACCACCAGGCGGGGCTCGTTTTCGCGGAGGCTGAGGTGCTCGGGGCGCATCTGGCTGGCGAGGATGGGTGCGCGGCGGTTGTGGCGCATGTTCGTTGTCTCCCTTGCTGGCTGTTGCGTTCTCCGTCCGCCGCAGACCGTCGTGTGGTGCGGGGGAGGTCTGTGAGGGGCGGGCAGCGCAACGGCTGCGGTGGGTGGCTTACCTGGCTGTCGTCGAGGGACCGCGTCGTACTCGTCACCCCGAACGGGACAGCCAGTGGCCGTATGTACTGCTGCTTCCTGTCACCTCCCGGATTCGTCCGGCCGCTCTTCGCGGGCCGGCCCGGGGTCGTCACCAGGCGCTCAGCAGATCCTGTGCAGGCGAGCCGTACAGGCCCAGGGCAGTGCTTGCGTAGCGGCTTCGACACCGTACGTAGGGGCTAGCCCTTAAGTAGGATGGGGCTATCCCCAAACCTTGTCAATAGGAGATAGCCTTTAACGCAGAACCTTTCGAAGGGAGGTTGAGGTGCGCGGCTACCGAGACCTGGCAGACGAGCTGCGACAGCGAATCAACGGGGGCGAGTTCCGCCCTGGCGAGACGCTGCCGCGGATCGTCGATCTCATCGATGAGTACGGACTGTCCCGGCAGACCGTGCGAGACGCCATCGGCGTACTCGCCGACGAGGGGCTGGTCGTCACCATGGGCAAGGGTGGAACGATCGTCCGCAGCAGAACCCGCGTGCGCATCTCCCTGGCCAGGTACCACCGCGCTCTCCAGCCCGGCAACCCCAAGGGGCCGTGGGAAACAGCCTGTGCCGAGCAAGGACTCGACGGACAGATGAAGGTGGTGCGTGTCGCGCGAGAGCACGGACCGCTCGACGTCGCCACCCTGCTGGGCGTTCCCGCCGACACGCAACTGCTCTACCGGCGCCGGCACGCCACCATCGGCACCGATGATGTCGTTCAGGTGCAGCAGGCCTGGTACCCGGCCCACCTCGCAGACGAAGCCGGCCTCACCGCAGACGGAAAGATCGTCGGCGGCATTTACAGCGCGCTCACCGCCGCCGGCTACCCCCCAACCACCGCCAGCGAACAGGTCGACTCGCGCATGCCGACGGCCAGCGAGGCAGCTCAACTCAAGATCGGCGGCAAAGTCCCCGTTCTCGCCGTCCAGCGCCTCACCAAGGGCCCCGACGGTCGCGTACTCGAGCTCCTGCGCGCCACCGCCGCAGCCGACCGCATCCAGCTCGCATACGACGACCTGCCACTCACCGCTGACAGAACGCCATAAGCCGCCCCTCGGACGCAGTTTCGCCTCGGCCAACCTTGGAGAAGCCTGCTTCTCTCGCATGTCCCGCTCCCTTGCTGTTGCGTTCTCCGTCCGCCGCAGACCGCCGCGTGGTGCAGGGGGCCTGTGAGGGGCGGGCAGCGCAACGGCTGCGATGGATGGCTTGCCTGGCTGTCGTCGAGGGACCGCGTCGTACTCGTCACCCCGAATGGGACAGTCGGCTGCCGTATGTACTGCTGCTTCCTGTCACCTCCCGGGTTCGTCCGGCCGCTCTTCGTGGGCCGGCCCGGGGTTGTCACCAGGCGCTCAGCAGATCCTGTGCAGGTGAGCCGCGCGGGCTCAGGGCAGTGCTTGCGTAACAGGCATGACACAGAGCGGCATCGCCATTGCCGTGAGTGGGCGATGCGACTACAAGGTAGACCACTACACGTCGTGCGCGCTAGTGGTAGCGATGGAAAACCGCGTGAGATAGCCTCGTGGTGTACCGCCACACCTGAAGATGCAGCAGCGCACCACTAGAAGGGAGGGCTATGCCCGAGACCACCGGCTATGCGGACATCGCGGCGCACTACCGTAAGAAGATTCAGACCGGAGAGCTGTCGCCCGGCGACACGTTGCCGTCACTGCGGGAGGTCTGTGCCCAGTTCGGCGTGGCGCAGACGACGGCCAACCGGGCTTACAAGAAACTCAAGCTGGAGGGTCTGACACTCGCCAAGGCCGGAGTAGGGACTGTCGTCGCCGGACCGGTTAGCAGCAACATCGCCGCACGAGTTCAGATGCATGAGACCACCGGCCGCGCCCTCGGCGGCGATGAGACTTCCCACATCGTGGAAGTCGGCACAGTGGGCGCCGACGAACTGGTGGCACCGCGCCTTGACGTATCCCCCGGCACGCCGGTGCACGTTCGTCGGCGCATCGTGAGTCGGGGTGGTGTACCACTACACCTCAGCAGTTCCTACTACCCCGCCTACGTAATCGCCGTGACACCCGAGCTGACCGAACCAGTTTCTACTGGCGGGTCACGAGAGCTAGCGGCAGAGCGGCTAGGAGTGCCACAGGAAGAGGTACTGGAAGAGGTGACCTCTCGCCTCGCGACTGAACAGGAGAAGACAGCCCTTGGCCTGACAGCTGGAGACGTAGTAGTGACCCAGGTCGTCCGCACCGTGTCGCTGACGGACGGGCGTGTAGTGGAGGTGGCAGTAAAAGTCGTCGGAGGATCAGCCATCCTCCGCTGGTCGACGCCCCTCCGCTCCAAGGCGTGACACCGCTGAGGCCCCCGGCTGCAGCACGTGGGTGCGTGAACCACAACGCCCCGTCATCGGCTGATGACTAGCAGCTAGGGTTCTACTAAACCAGACAAGGAAAGAGCCCGACCCCCTTCATCCGCCAAGATTCCGGGGGGCCGGGCTTCACAGACCCGCATGCGCGGGGTCGTCTCAGTTCGATCGTAAGGGGTCGGCAGCCCTAGGGCTAGCCAACCCTGACAGCCAGGAGAGCGGCGACAGCGCATTCGGGTCACAGGAAGGACGACCCATGCACCACCCGAACTCTTCGCTTTCCAATGCCGCGCCTCCCTCCGCCGCCGAAGCCCGTCTCGACAACGAGTCGGACGACTTCGACTTTGAGAACGCCCTCATCGTGCGGGCGGACGAGCCTGATGACGATGCCGAGGACGGCATCAGGCTCACCCGTGCAGAGTTCGAAGCGTGCTCTCCCGAGCCGCTGCGCCTGGTCGTGCTCATGCACTGGCGGCTCCGTGAAAGGGATGGACGGCCGCTCACTGCGCGGGCCATCTGGGCTGACCTCACCGCTATGGGCATGTATGACATCGACGGTGTGACCCCGGTGGCCCTCACCCAGGTCGATGAGGCCGTCCGCTTCCTCACCAGCAACGGCCTGATCGCGACTGTGCCGGACGGTGGGGACCTGTGACAGACGAGTTCGACAACAGCTACCTGGAGCGAGGCTGGGAGCCCCCCGAAGAAGTAGTCCTGCGGCGTGAGTTGGTCCGCAGTGAGGGGTTGCAGCCCGAGGACATCGGCGTCCTCGCGGAGCTCCTACTCCGCGACCCGCGGCTCCCCTCGACCATGGAGGCCATCCGCAAGGACCTGCAGGCTCAGGGCTGGAAGATGGGCAAGGACCGGTATAAGGCGATCTCCGGTCGCCTGACCAAGGCCGGCCACCTCGCCCGCGTCCCCGTCTACGACCCGGTCGCGCAGCGCCCGACATGGGTGACTCGCGTCTACCGAAACCCGGCCAACAACCAGCACTACGTCGACCTGGGCATCACCGAGTCGATGCCGGTGGGAGCCGAAATGCGGGAAATCCGCGATCCGAACACGTTCGAAGCGCGGGAAACCCGCATTTCCGCAGGTCAGAGCCGAACTGCGGGTTTCCCGCCAACCGGACCCGAAGTGCGGGTTTCCCGCAGTTCGGAAACCCGCGTTTCCGCAGGTCAGAGCCGAAGTGCGGGAAACCCGCACTTCGGACCGCACCCCCCACACCCCCCGGAGGAGGAGGATCCTCCTCCTCCTCCTTCCTCCAGTCCCACCAGCGCGCCCCCAGCCCTCTCGCCACAGAAGGAGGAGGAGGCGGCGGCGGAGTTCTCCTCCAAGGAGCTGGCCGCTGCCGCGCGGTTCCTTCAGCACATGGAGCGCTGGCAGGCGGGTGCGGCTACCGCCCGCAAGTGCGCGCCCCGGCTCCTGCGGGCGATGCGTGACCAGGGCTGGCCGCAGCTGACGGAGATGGACGACGCCCAGCGGGTCCAGCTGGAGGCGGAGATCTTCAAGAACGTCAGCGGTGCGAAGTCGTGGACAAAGTGCCTGTACGGCTGGGTGGAAGACCTTCGGCTCTACACCAAGGTCACGCGGACCACCAGCGCGAGAGCAGGCGCTGATGGTGCTGCGTCACCGGGCGCCGGCGGCCGCGAGCGGTGCCCGAAACACCCCGACCGCTACCGCCGAGGCTGTGTCCCCTGCGCCCTGGCCGTACCTGACTGAGAACCAGGTGCGGGCCGCCCCCATGCCCCGGGAGCGGCCCGCCATCCCCTGAACGCTCGACCGAACAGGAGAGCCCCAAGTGTCCACCATCGCTACCATCCCGTCCCAGCACGCCCCTGACGACGGCGCGTTCACCCGCACTCCGCCGCAGAACCTCGAGGCCGAGCAAGCTGTACTCGGTGCGCTGCTCCTGTCCGGCGGCCCGAGCACAGCCAGCCAGCGGTACTTCACCGAGACCCTGGAGACGGGCCTGGTCGCCGAGGACTACTACCGACCCGCGCACGGCACCATCCACCGCGCCATCTGCGCCCTGCACAAAGCCGGCGAGCCGGTCGACGCCGTCACCGTCGCCGACGAGCTGACCCGACGAGGGGAACTCGCCCGGGTAGGCGGCACCGGCTACCTGCTCACCTGCGCCCAGTCCGTTCCCACGCCGGCGAACGGGCCCCACTACGCCCAGATCGTGCGGGCGAAGGCGTACCGGCGCGGGGTGATCGAGTCCGCGCAGCGGATCTTGCAGTACGCGTACAGCGAGGAAGGCGACGAGGGCGAAGTACGCGAACTCGTCGAGCAGCAGCTCACCGAGATCATCGCGGGCACCCCAGGCCTGCACGAGGCTCCGCCCACGGTGAAGGACCTGTACCTGCCGTTCGTCGAGGAGCTGGAGGCCATCCAGGAAGGCCGAAGGATGGGCCTCACCTACGGCTTCACCGACGTGGACGCGGTCACCTCGGGCATGCATCCGGGCAACGTCACCGTGATCGCGGCGCAGTCCGGTGTGGGTAAGTCCACGCTGGCGCTGAACGCGGCCGTGGCCGCTGCCAAGACCGGGGCGCGGGTGATGTTCTCCAGCCTGGAGATGAGCAGCACCGAGCTGATGCAGAAGATCGTCGCCGCCGAGGGGAAGATCGCGCTTCACCACCTCACCCACCAGGGCGGCCTCAGCCCGGAGGGCTGGGAGACCGTGCACCGGCTCGGGCAGGAGCTCTTCCGGACGCTGCCGTTGCGGGTCTACCGGCCCGAGGGCGCGTCCTTGGCTGACATCGCGGCGTCGGCCCGAGCCTGCGCCCGCGCGGACGGACTCCAGCTTCTGGTGGTCGACTACCTCCAGCTCGTCGAGGTCGAGCAGCGACTCACGATGACCCGGGAGCAGGCCGTCGCTTCCGTCTCCCGCGGCTTGAAGAACCTCGCGGTCGAGCTGGACTGCCACGTCATCGCCCTGTCCCAGCTCAACGACGACGGGTACATGCGCGAATCACGGGCGATCAAGAACGACGCTTCGGTCGTGATCAAGGTGGAGCGGCCCGACATGGAGGAACCGGAGTCACCGCGTGCCGGCGAAGTCGACCTCGGAATCGAGAAAAACAGGTTCGGGCCGCTCGCGACGATCACAGTTGCCGGTCAGTTGCACTACAGCCGTTTCGTGGACATGGCTACCGTCTGACCCGGTCTGTTTGGACTCTCAGCCCTGTGTCGGATCTGACGGTAGATGTCAGACGACGGAACCGACGTCGAGCACGCATCTCAGAGCCACAACCGCCTGCCACAGCGTTCGTCAAACCACTCAGCGCCTCCGGGTGCACCCTCGGAAGTCGCCTAGCGTAGCTTTTCCACTACAGGCCTCGGTCGCAGTCAGGGAGGGGACTCATGGCGCACAGCGCCGCTCGTCGCCACAACATCCGCCGTACACGTCCGCTTGCGATGCTCATGGCGCTCAGCACGATCACCGCGCTGAGCGCCTGTGGAAGCAACAACGACGCCAGCTCCGAGAAGGCCGGTAGCGAGACCCCTACGGTCTCGACACCGCCTTCTCCGGACCCAGAGCCGAGTGAGACTGAGACCTTGAGCGCCGATGAAACTGCTGCGCTGAAGGGCTATCGAGCTGCATGGGCTGCCCGTGTCGATGCCTACAGCAAGGGCTCATCGAAGGGGACGGCCGCAGAGGAGACGCACGCGTTGCGGGCCCTCGCCGAGATCGAGTATGACCTCAAGTCGATGCGGAAACTGGGGCGGGTTACGACGGGTAAGCCGGATCTCCAGCCAGAAGTCACTTCGGTAGAGCGAGAGAAGCACTACCGTGCGGTCGCGACGATCACCGACTGCGTCGACATCTCCGGCTGGCGGCTCGTCGACAAGACCACACGCGAGCCAGTCATCCTTCCCAAGGAAAGACTGATGCGATTCGTCAGCGTTGTCACCGTTGAGGAATGGGGGAATGACCGATGGGTCGTCACGAAGGTCGACAACAAGGCACGCAAGTGCTGACCCGGCCGCTGGCCGTCGCCAGCACGTGGCTCGCCGCCGCCGGCATAGCGCTCGCCAACCTGTCACCAGCTGCCGCTGCGCCACCCAAGGTGGATGCCCAAGAGTGCATGGACGGAAAGTTCTTCTGCCTTGAGGTAGGAGTCGAAGGAGGTACGCCCGGGGCGCAGCCCGCCGGCGGGGGGAGCTCGACGTCGAGAAGCAAGGTCGAGTGCAACATGATCAAGACTGACGTGCCGCCTGAGCACCCGATCTGGGACGAGCCAGGGGCCGACCCGAAGAAGGGGTCGGTGTACTTCCGGGCGTGCGTGGGCGAAGGCGCGGGCGCCGACTTCGACGGGTTCGTGTTCGTCGCCGATGGCGATCCGGTACCGACGGTCGCTCCTGTCGTGCTGGCGCAGCGGGCGGTGGACCGGATGGCGTTGCGCGGCCCGCAGATCGCCAGCCCGAAGCCGGACGGCAAGTACGTGGTGGGAATGCCGATGTGGATGTGGACCACCCCTTCGGCGACCACCTACGGGCCGAACACCGCGACCGCTTCCGCTGGCGGAGTGACGGTCACCGCCACCGCCCGCGTCTCCAAGATCGTGTGGGACATGGGTGACGGCAGTCGGGTCACCTGCACCGGGCCGGGCACTCCGTACCAGGCGTCGTACGGCCGGCAGGACTCCCCGACCTGCGGCCACCTCTACAAGGCCACCTCCGGCAGCCAGGCCGACGGGAAGTACACAATCACCGCCACCGCGACATGGGACATCGAATGGGCCGGCGGCGGCGAATCCGGCACCCTCACCACCACCCGCTCCTCCCAAACCACAGCCACCGTCGGCGAAGGCCAAGCCGTCAACCGGTAACCATCGTGTCCGTTCTCGTAGACCGTGAGGAGGGGAAGGCTGAGTGGAGAACACTGAACTGAAGCGCACGCCGAGCTCTGGTCTGTGGGGACCGCTGGTGCTGTGCGTGGCTTTGGCGCTCACGGCATGTGACGGCGGTGCTGCGGGAGAGAGTGACGGGACGTCATCCGCGGCTGCACGACCATCACCGACGACGGCATCACCGTCTGCTTCGGCTGATCCTCACGCGGCAGAGAAGGCAGCCGTACTGGCTGCGTACGACGGCATGACGACCGAGCAGGCGAAGGCCTACCGGCAGGCTTCCAAGAACGGGACGACGCTGGAGAAGTACGCCACCCTCGACGCGCTGTCCAAGATCGAGCTGGACCTGCGTCGGATGCAGCAAGCCGGGACGGTCGTACGCGGCGAGATTCGACACGAGGCCAAGGTGGTCGAGCTCGATCTGTCCGCCAAGACGCCTAAGGCGAGGCTCGAGGACTGCGTCGACCTGTCGGACTACACGACGTACGACACGAAGGCGAAGAAGGTCATCCCGCTCCCGACCGCCCAGCCTCTGCGCTACGTCGCCACCGCGAAAGCAGAACGGTGGGACGGGCGGTGGTTGGTGATCGACATCGATACGACGGGGAGCGACTCATGCTGAGATCGGGTCGGTGCCGTAGCGGCGGCGGGGTCCAATTCTCAGCCAGTGTTCCGTTCGAAGCTGCTCGAAGGGGGAGGGTTGTGACAATCACTCAACTTTGTGAACCGTCAGACACCTTGCCTGCCGCCGTTCGACACGCATCCGCCCGGGCTCCACACGAGGCGTGCTGGGGGAGTAGGGTGTCGAGCAGCTTGATCCATACATGGAATCGGCCCCGCTGCGCCGACTTGGTCAGCGCCCGGGGCCGTGTGACCAACGGACCTTGTGATGGGGGTCTCGCGGTCGTCCGAACACCCCTTTTCGCTCCTGGAGGTGTCGGCGTGATTCAGGGTACCCGTACCCGTCGCCTGACGCATAACGCCCCGCCGTGGGGTCAGCGGTTCGTTGTCCGCTGGCACCACGGCGGGGCGTTCCCGTTTGGGCATGCCCCGATCCACACCTCTGTTGAGGGGGTCGGGATGACATAGAAGTAGGGGCGGCTTCTGCCGCCCGGGGCCTGTGCTCTGCGGTGCCACTACTCACCACAGTCCAGTACCCCACCTGCTCTCCGGACTCGGCCTGCCACAGCCTCTCCGGAGGAGTTGTTCGCCCCGGTGCCACCCGGCTCGAACAGCTCGATCTTTCAGGTTCTGAGAAGGAACCAAAACCCACCAGGGGGCTTTGTTGTGCCCTCTTGGACGAAGAGGACGGTCCTCATCATGCATCACGGTGCTGGCTTCTGTCAGCCCTGCCATGCCTGGATGCACCCTGTCGTGGGGTGCGGCGTGGTGTATCTCACGTGGTTCGCGCGCTCGGCCGGTCACATCTGGGCCTCGCGGCGGCCTTTCTTGGGCATGACCATCTCGTTGATCTTCTGGGTTGTGCGGCGGCGTCACCTGGGGGTGGCGGCGTGATGGCGGCACTGCACGGCGATGCGGCCGCTCCCGCTGCGGGGCTGGCGCTCGCGTCGTCGGTATCCGACGAGGCGCTCGAGGCGGTTGGGCTGCATCCGTTGGTGTTGTCGGAGTGGATGCGTGGGGTGCTGCGGTCGGGGGTGCACGCGCTGCTCGCGTGTCCGGAGTTGCGGGGTGCGGCGGACTCGGTGCGTGCCGCGGCGGTGGTGGCGGCCGCGAAGACGAACGCGGCCACGGGGGAGGCGGTGATGACGACCGGGGAGCTGGCGCGGTGGATCGGGGTGCAGCGGACGACGGTCTGTCACTGTGTGCGGCCGCGGTTGCAGCAGGGTGTGGTGGCCAGCGTGGACGTGGTCGGGAGGCCGGCTCCGGGGCGGGAGCTGGGTCCGACGAAGACGGTTCGCTGGTGGGTGGAAGCGTGGCGTCGGGCCCGTTCCCAGGGCGGCCCGGGTGATCCGCTGTGGGCGTGGCGACAGCGGGAGCTCGCGACGCTGCTGCGGCTGTGCGAGGCCTTGTTCGCGCCGGGGTGGCAGGACAAGGACGGCTCGGGGACGCCTCCGGGGTTGTTGGCGTGGGAGACCGGGCACGGCGCGGCCACACTCCGGCTCGCCCTGCTGTTGTTGGTGCTGGATGCGCGGCCGGATGGGTCGGTGCGGTTGTGTGGCGGCGCGGTGGATGCGCGGGGTCGGGTGGCGGCGACGGTGGGGCGGCTGCTGGGCCGGGACAGCGCGGTCGGCGCGCAGGTGGCCGAGCGTCTGGAGGCCGCGGGTCTGGTCGTCGTCGGCTACGACGCGCGGGGCCGGGAGCGGTTGGTGATTCCGGCGGTGGCGGCTGCGCACACCGCGGTCGCTGAGGCGCGGAAGTCCCGGCAGAAGACGGCGCGGGCGGCCGGCCGCGCCCAGGTGCGGGCCCGACGCGCTACCGAGAAGGCTCCCCAGCGGGGCACCCCGAATGCATGGGGGGATCAGATTCGGCGTCTGTGCGCATCGCCGCAGGTCAGCCCCTATAAACCCCGCGATCTTCAGGTGGGGGCATCTGCATCCCTTCACGCTACTCACTCTCCTGGGGAGACTGGGTCTGAAGAAGGTTCTGTTGATCTCTGCTTTTCCGGCGTAGCCGCCGAGGTGGCTGGGGAACGCTGCCGGGAGCGCGCGCACACGCGCGAGGACCAGCCCCCCGCCGCCCCCGGCGAGCAACCGGCGTCTGCGGCGGTGCCGGACGGCCCGCTGCGCGGGGAACAGCCCACAACCCTCCCCTCTCCCCGCACCTCCCCGGAGAACGGCGTGTCCGCGTGGCGGAAGGCCCGGATCCGGCGCCTGCCCGCCGAGGCGGCCGGCGTGCTGGGCGGGTTGGCGTGGCCGCTGTGGCACCGGATCGACCGCGCCGGCGCCCAGAAACTCATCCTCAAGGCCGTGACCCGGGAGCTGGCGAAGATCTCCGGGAGGATCGGCCCCGACCTCGCCGAGCAGGTCCTGCTCCGGCGGGTGGAGGCCCGGCTCGCCGCCGACGGTGGCCCCGAGGCGGTCACCCAGCCGATCGGCTGGTTCCTCAAGCGCGGCCTGCCCCAGCGCGGCTCCTGCATCGAGACCCGCTGCGACGACGGCACCCTGATGGACACCGGCCAGCCCTGCCCCAGCTGCCAGCTGCACCTCACCGGCAAGCGCGCCCTGCGCCGCGCGATCCGAGACGACGTCGCCGCTCAGATGCCCGACGCCACCGAGGAGGAACAGCGCGCCGAAGTCGAAGCCCGACTCCGCGCCCACACTGCCGCCGCCCACCAGGAGGCAGAAGCCCAGCGCAGGCACGCCGCAGCAGAAGCCGCACGCCGCCGGGAAGCGATCGAGGAACAGCGCGCGCAGCAGCAGGCGCAGCCCTGCCGGGCCTGCTGCCGCCCGAACTCGGCCGGCCTGTGCGACCCGTGCCGGGAGCAGCAGGCGACCGAGCAGCTGCTCGCCGAGACCGTCGAGCTGGTCGTCGCCGCGCACGCCGACCTCGAGGACCCCACCAGCCGCGCCACGCTCGCCGACGCCACCACGCGGCAGCTCCGCGACGAGTTCGCCCGCGTCCAGGCCGAGGCCGAACGCGCGGGCCTGCCCGACACGGTGCACCTGACCGTCCGCCTCCACGCCGAACTCACCCTCGCCGACCACCGCACCGCCGCCCTCAACACCCTCGCCCGCACCCCCGAAGCCGACGCCGAAGCCCACGCCGCCGCGCAGGCCTGCCTCCGCCGACACCACCCCCACACCGACCCCGACGCCGCACAGCACGCCGCAGAAGACGCCGGCGACCGCGCCCGCCAGCGCGCCGCGCACACCCTCCTCGAACAGAAACTCACCCGCCTCCGCGCCCTCACCACCACCCCGCCGCCCACTGCCGAGGAGGCGGCGTCGGCCGGCTACCACCAGGCACGCGCCGCGTACCGCGCGGCGGCCGCACGGCTCCAGCAGGCCCCGGCCGACAGCCGTCCCCGCACGCAGCAGCGGCGGTCCCGACCAGCTCGATCACGCGGTGCCTGGCGACAGAGCCTGGTGCGTGAGCGCCGAGTGCCGGAGCTCACTGCCGCATGAAGCTCAACTGCCCTCGCTCCGCTGCGTCTGTGGCGCGCGGTCGCCGCCGTCCTGGCGCGGCGACCGAGATGCCAGCCCTGCGCCGAGCGAGCGGGTGGGCGCTTCCGCGCCATTCGCCCGCAGGTTCCAGCCAAGTGGTGTCTATTTCTTAGACATGTCTATTTATTGGACATAGCTTGAGGGTGTGAGTACGGAACGAGAGAACGCGCTCGCCGCGCTGCGCGAGTTGACCGTTCCAGGCCGCCGCGCGGACCTGGTCGCGGCGGCCTGGAAGGCCGGCGCCAGCGTGGTGGCCATCGCCGAGGCCGCACGCGCGAAGAGTCGCCAGACCATCTACGACGACCTGAAGTCCCGGGGCGTCGTAATCGACCCCCGCAACCGCCCGAAGGAGAGAAACATGCCCGCACCCATCACCGTCGAGGGCCTCAACGGCATCACCGACCTGGAGGACAACGACGGCCCCGTCGCCAGGGCGATCCTCCGCGCCCGCGACGACCTGGCCTCCCCCGGCCTCAACGCCGAGGCCAGGCGGCTCATGGCGCTGAGCATGGCAGTGGCTCAGTACAACGAGCTGCGGGCCCGCCTCGCCGAGGAGGAAGACGCCCGAGCCGAACGCGACCGCATCCGTCACCTGGTCGACATCCGGTGGGAAGCACTGGCCGACCCGAACAGCAAGGGCAGCTGGTTGCACGGCCACCAGGCCTACGTCCGGGCCGTGGACGACGCCCACCGCGCCATCGACACGTGGAAGACGACCGCCGAAACCCTGATGAACCTGGCGTCCTTCCGCCGGGGAGAAGACGCCGACCGGCTCGTCGACGCCTACGAGCAGCACATCCTCACCGCCGGCCACCCGCCCGTGGTCAAGCCGCACATCGATGTCGAAACGGAGGCCGCCCAGCTCCACGAGGAACTCGACGCCGAACACACCCGCCGCAGCGCCCTCGCCGCCCAGACCCTCCACCACGCCCCCCAGGAGACCCTGCGATGAAGACCGCACTCGACGTCCTGTTCGTCCTGATCTGCCTGGGAGTCGTCATCACCGGGATCGCCCTCATGCTGCACCTGCGCGGCGAGCATGAGCACGCCGCCGACTGCCGCCCCTGCCTTGGCCTCCGTAAGCTCCTCCGCTGAGTCGGAACGGCGCACCACACCACCGCGCCCGCAGCCTCCCAACCGCTCGCCACGACACCGTCGAGCTACTCCCAGGAAACAGCCAGCAACCCGACCCGAAGGAGAACCGTGACGTACGAAACCGACCTCGCTGTAGCCGAGCGCGCCGGCCGCCTCTGGCCGTGTCCATGCGGGGCCGACAACCCGCCCGCATACGACACCTGCCACGACTGCCAGCGCCCGTCCTGGACGTGCGCCAGCTGCGGCACCGTCAACTCCCAGGCACTGAGCCACTGCCAGCAGTGCGACAACACCGTCGCCAGCGACGCCATCGGAGACGGTGAGGAGGGCTTCGAGATGACCTGGGAAGAGTTCGTCAGCCTCCAGATCGGCCCGCGCCGGGTCGGCGGCCGCTACGGCGACGCCGGCAGCGCGTACGAGGTCCTCGCCATCGACCGCGGCCCCCGCCCCGGCTGGCCGTCCTGGCACATCACCGTGCGCGATGACGACGGACACGTACGCGAGACCTGCACCGGCTGGAACCCCCAACACGATCGCGTCCTCGCACAGTAGGGACGCGGCACCACTCGCAGACGGAGTCCGCAGCCATTGGAGCTGGCTGCGGACTCCCGCGTAGGAGCGTAGACGATCTGCTGCCACCCAGCGTCAAGCGACCAACATGAGCCTCGTCTGTGACGAGAAGAAGAGCAAGTGCGGCCTGCACCACGCGCCGAACACGACCCAGGCCGAGCGGAAGATCTCCCACATCGCGTGTACTCGCGCGACGCTGCTGTTGCGACCCCGTTCCGAAACGCGGAACTCCCATCCTCACGTCGTAAGGGCGGAAGTTCCGGAACCGCTACCCATCCGATCAGGCCATGCCGGGCAGATGCTCGCCGCAGACGGAACTGCCTGAACCTGGGTCAGCCTGCCCGGGCCTGCCCCTCCCCGGGGGTCCGCTCTACTTGGCGAACCACCAGATCTAGTGGTTAGACGGCGCTCGACCCCCCGAAGGTTGTGTCTGCGGCTGCTTCAGCGTCCGTCAACTCGCTTATGCTTGTGCTGCTTCGACGAACTCTCCCGGTGAACTCTCCACCGATGGGCGGTGGAGACCTTGTGCCCAGATGGGCTCGAGGGAGGGCCCTGCGCTGCAGGGTTCCTATAGAGAGATCGGAGAAGTAGATGATGCCCGACCACTGCATACACTGCCGGCGCCCGCTGCCACCCAGGCAGCAGGTCCTCACGTGGATACCAGTACTAACGGTGATCATCGAGCTGTTGCAGCTCGTGAGGTGAAAACCGAACGAGCAGTGACTCCGGACGTACGGCAGGGACTCATCAGTGAGCCCGGCCGACAGCTAGACGGCCGGGCTCACTGACGGCAACACAGCGACGGGCCTGACGCCGATGCCACGGCGTTGGGCCCCTCGCGCTTCTACCGGGGACGATCCGATGGGAGGCCAAGCTCTCACTGGATACCCGTACGTGCATCGTACGGGACGAGGCCGAGGCGGCAGTAGTGGCGGGGAGTGGCCAAGAGAAGGGGAGCCTCGACGAGCAGGAGCGGCCGGCAACGGCCGACTGTAGCGTGCCACGGCGAGCTCCTCCTCAAGTTCGCCAGCAGCGGGTGGGATTCCCGGAACCCCACACCTGAGCGGTACCCAAAGCTCACGCGACGCCTGTGCGCGTGCGTCTGTTGGCTTGCCGTGGCGCCTTCAGTCAGCTGGCTCGAGGATGTCGTTGGCTTCGTCGACGATGAGTTGCAGGTGCCTCCGGAGCAGTCTCAGTTGCTTTGTTCGGGAGTGCTTGGCGTGAGGCAAGATCGTTCCCGTGAGCATCCTGTAACTGCGTTTGGCTTCGCCTCGTAGCCTCATGATCTCGTAAGAGTCGACGACTTCCGGAACATACGTAATGTGGTACCGGTGAGTTCCTGGCTCGTAGGAGTAGACACCGTCGACGTCCTTGAGACCTGGCAGGCTCTCGCGCAATACGGTCAGACCCCGCCGTACCTGGGACTCGGTGAGCCCAGTCACGTCGATGAGCTCCACCAGGGTCAGCCCTCGGTTACGGGAGCGCCGTAGGGCATCCAGCACCATTCCGGCGCTACGTTCTGGTTTCAGGTGGGCAGTCACTACTCTCGTCTCCTCGCCCCGTCGTGCTGGGCGGGGTACTGCTACGCCGCGCTGAGCTGGACGACCTCACCCAGATCCTGCTTCTTGTTCGTCTGCCTGCCATGCCCTGCGCGGGAGGCGATGGCAGAACTCGCGTCCGCGTCGATCACGTGTCTCCTGCGATAAGCCGTTCCAGGGCCTCGTCCATGTCTGCGTGGCCCGTTTCCAGAACATGTTCCGTCCACTCAACGGCGGCACTCACTCGTTCAAGTCCTTCTCGGATAGATTCCTTGGCATCTTCCGAGAGCTCAGCCAGGTGGAGGCTTGGCAACGTCCTTCCGATGCCGTGTGCGAAGGCGGAGCACAGCCCAAGGACGGTCAACACCTCGGACTGTTCGTCTAGCCGCTGGACCTCAGGACGCTTCCTGGTCTCTTCGCGGGCTTCCCGGATCTGCTCAGTCTGTTCCCGGTTGAAGGACTCGCGTACGTGCGGCTTCGTCGCCACGCGCTGCCGGACCTCCGGCTTGCGCATGAGGTGCTCTACCGCGTCGGCGGCCTGCTCGTCATCAAGGAGTTCTTCGACCGCTCTCAGCTTCTCCGCAGTTGTCTCCGGGTGCTGAGTCTTCCACCCACGCACTCTGTGCGCGGCGTCGCACGTCCAGCGTCGTTCACCGGTGCGACGGTGGACCGGCGGATGGTGGATCAATGTGAACCGGTCCGGGTGGTGGGACAGAATCGAATGGACTGTCCAGCACACATCCTTATCGCGCCGGTTCTTCGGCCATGCTCCAGCGACGAGCCTGTACTCCTCAAAGCGATCTTTCTCCAGCCCAATGTCCTCTGCGAAGTCGGCAAGCGTCTTGTACGCCTTCATCGGGAGGCGTTTGCCTTTGGGAGGGAGAGGGACCAGCTCAAGTCCAAGATCGCCGAGCTGGAACTGGGCCGAGCCTTCCGAGCGAACCAGACGTCGTCCCTTGGCGACCATCTCGGATAGTTCTGTGCCAGGGGCGTCACTGACTGTGCTTGCGGCCATGGGGACCTCCCACGGGAGCCCGGTGCTTTCTAGTCACATGTCATATCATTCTACTCTTATCGGAAGATCTCTGCTAAAGCGGCGGCGCGTCATACGGCTACCTGCTTGTGCGGATCGCCTGTCGTATACGCGGATCCGCGTTGCGGTCCTCGATCAAGACGCTGAAGTGCTGCGCGGATTCCGCGTGGTCCCGCAGCACGGAGGCCACGACGGAAGCAGCGTCGCCGCCCAAGGACGCCAGCCAGGGCACGACCTTGTCCTGGGCGCTCCACTGGTCCCAGGCGCCGTCCCAGGTGCACATCGCGTGAGCGGCTTCCTCCAAGAGGTCCCAGTCAGATTGGCTGGCGGCGTAGGCGCATATGGCCTGGAGCCAGATCACGACCACCGACGCCTCGCCGAACTGCACCAACCGTGTGCCGTCTCCGTCCACGTGCTCAGCCAGGGCGCGCAGGAGGCCGTGCGCTCGTGGAACGTCTCGGCTCAGGGCTGGCCCCGCGTGCTCGGCCGCCAGACGGGCGAGCACTCCGACGTGGAGGTCATAGTCCTCGGGGTGGTCACCGACCACCGTCAAGAGGCTGTGGGCCGCGGCCAGGTCGCCGTTGTTGGCGGCTTCAAGCAGCGGGCGGGCTACCTGAAGAGGATCTTCGTGGTGAGCCGTGTTCTCGCGGTCGATCAGCGCGAGGAGGTCGCGGATGGTCTGCGGCCGGCGTTCCGGGTCGTGCTGAGTGGCGGCGCGGACGATGCCGCGCCATGGGCCGGGGGGTGGCAGCAGGGGCAGGTTGGTCCGCGGCAGCTCGCCGGTGAGGGCCCAGGCGATCACCCTTCCGATGCTGTAGATGTCGCTTGCCGGTGTTGCGTCATGGGGCTTCTCGAACAGTTCTGGTGCGGCGAAGCCCTCGGTGCCGAGGTAGTGGCCGGTGCGGCCAGCCTTGGTGGTCTGGCCGCGCGGCCGGCGCACGATGCCCCAGTCAGCGAGAATCCAGCGGTTGTCGAGTCGCAGAATGTTCGACGGCTTGATGTCGCGGTGCAGCCAGTCGTGCTCGTGCGCGGCGGACAGCACCGAGGCCAGGGCGTCCACCAGGCCGCGCAACTGGACAGGTTCCTGGAGTAGATCCCGGCGGTCTTGGGCGGTCGCCTCGGCCCAGGGCATCACGAACCAGGTGTGGTTGGAGCCGGAGTCCAGGATCGGCATGGCGTGAGGGTGGCCGGCCAGGAGCTGGCCGACTTCGATCTCCCGCCGCATGCGCGCCACCTGGCGTTCGGACGGGTACTTCTGGTGCAGCTTCTTCAGGGCGACGAACGTGCCGGTGGGTTTGTGCACGGCCTTGAAGACATCCGCCTGGCCGCCATCGGGGACAGGCTCACGGGGGCAGGCGTAGTCCTTGCGCTCACCGCGGGCGTCGCGGCGGACCGCCTCATAGGCAGTGCTGCTGCCGGGCCGTGCGGCCGCCGCGACAGGCCGGGGCGCAGGAGACGGTGGAGGTGTCCGACGGGCTCCGTACACCGGATAGCTGCTGACGGTCCGGGCCGGAGCGAGTTCATAGCCGTCGGGGGCCAGCGCGGCGTTGATCGTGGCCAGCAGCCGTTCGGTCTCGGCGGGGTCCGTCCGCACGGCGGGGTGGATCATCTCGGCCAGGAAGCGGAGCAGAACCTCGTCGGGGCCGGCGGCGAGGTTGAAGCGGGGGTCGTCGAAGACCCAGTCGTCGTCCCAGTCCCCGGGGTTGTTGTAGCGGTGCTGAACGATATCGCCCTCAGCTGTCGCGAACCGCGGGTCGAAGCTCTCCAGCCGGTCCAAGTCGTACAGCCTGCGCAGAAAAGCGATCTCGTCCAGACTGCCCGCCCACCTCGCCCCCGTCTTACGGATCGCGTCGAACAGATGCCGTCGCGTGACGTCGGTGATGGCCGCCGAAGGCCCAGCGGGTATCTCACTGCTCCTGAACCGGCCAACGACAGTTTCGGGGGCGACGGACCGCAGCAGGGAGTGGTCCATCACACTCTCGGCGCGGGCGCGGGAGAAGAGGTCCAAGTCGAAGGCGACGTCGTTCAAGGCCTGCAGCACGGTGCGCTGCACATCGGGGCCCAGCTCACCCAGCCGTTCGTAGTAGACGTCGTTCTGTCCAAGGGAGAAGAACGCCCCACCCAGGGTCTCGAAGTCGTCCGGCAGCGGCGTGCTGGCCGGCGCGGTCATGCCGAAATGGCCGATCTTGACCTGACCGACGCTCTTGGGCTCGCCGCGCGCATCGACGCACAGCAGCCCGAAGGTGGTCTTGAAATGGTAGTCGTCCCAGTTGTCCCGGAGGAGGAACGCCTGCCCTGGGCGAGGGGAAGCCGGCCACGCGCGGGTAGGTAGGACGGTGAACTGCACGGTTCCTCCAGAGGATGTCTCGGCGTGCGACCGGGCACGTCAGGACAACGGCCTCGAGCCGCCTTGTACGAGAGGCTCGACCTCCCGCGTTCGGGAGGCCGTGGGCCTGCGGGCTTCACGTGGCGGTGGGCCAGGTCCGCAGCAAAGCGGCGATCCTCCCCGCCGTGCAGGCGGGATCCAGAAGCAGGTCCTTGAGGGCGACGGCGTCCTCGCGGGCGGGCTTGACGGAGATGCCAGCGGCTTCGAGGTACATGACACCGGATGCGGCAGCGACGGCCAGGTTGGAGCGCTCCAGCCAGCGGCAACGGCCCAGGGTGTGCACGAGGGCGGCGGCTTTGGCGTAGGGGCCGTCGTAGACGGGCTGCTCGAATAGCTCGGCCTGGTGACGGGCGACCGCGGCGGCGGGAACGCCATAGTCGTCGGGGGCGGGATCATCCGCGCCGGCGGCCTCGGCGACCTGCAGGATCCAGGGAACGTCGATGTGCAGGTTCATCAGGCCGCGCGCGCTCCTCGTGGTGCGGGCGGGGCTTGTTCTGCCTCGTCGAAGACCGCCTGGTGGTCGGACAGGAAGCGGGCGGCGGCGTCCACCGCTCGGGCGCGCAGGCCGCTGGCGTCCTCCTGTACCAGTCGGGCGAGGTAGTCCCCCACGCTCAGCCCCAGGTCGGCGGCGCGCTTCTTGGCGAGGTCGGCGACGTCCTCGTCGACGCGGGCGCCCAGCTGTGTCTTTCCCATCCCATGATGGTAACAGTTGTTACCACACTGGGCGGGTTCGTGCTGCGTAGCTGGGCCTCGGTGAGTTTCCTTGGGTGGGGCCGTTCGGTCGCTGCGCTTTTTATGCAGGTCACGCCGCTGCAAGCGACTGAAGCGACCCGCGATCAGGGTTGCCGGAACGTGGCGGATCGTCTCCCGGGGGGCGCTCCCCGGTCGGGCTTCTGTCGCGACTGGGGGTCTGCCTGGCGCTGTGGCTGCCGAGGAAGACCTCGAACGCTGAACGACCGACAGCCGCAACTGATGGGGGCGGGAACCGACCCGCCCCCATCAGTTCGAGCCCTATGCCGCAGCGCTCAGCCGCTCAGATGCTCAGCTGCTGGTGAGGACGTGGATCAGCGAGTTCTTCCTGGCTGCGCATGTGCTGAATCGTCCGCGAGAGCCGCTCATGCGCGACGCGGTGGTAGTGCTCTGACATCTCCACCCCGACGAACTCCCGCCCGCTCTCCAGCGCGGCAACTCCCGTGGAGCCCGATCCGGCGAACGGGTCCAGCACCGTGCCCCCGGGCGCGCAGATCTGCACCAGCTCCCGCATCAATTCCAGCGGCTTCTGCGTGATGTGCACCCGTTTGCTGCCGCTCGGCTGGCTCACGCTCATCAACCCCGGTAGGTACACCGGGTTCCGCGCGGCGTCGACCGGGCCCCGCGTTGCCCACAGGATGTACTCACACGCGCGGCGGAACCCGCCCTTGGCCGGCCGCGAGTTCGGCTTGTGCCACGGCACGACGCCCCGCCATGTCCAGCCTGCCGCCTGCAGCGCGTCCGAGGTGATGGGCAGCTGCCTCCAGTCGGTGAACACCAGCAGCGGTCCGCCCGATCGTGTCAGGCGGTAGCACTGCCCGAGCAGCATCGTCATCCAGGCGAGGTAGGACCGCTGGTCGCGGTTCTCACCGTCGAAGTCTGCGAGCGTGTGCTTCGCATCGCTCGACACGTACTTCTGCCGGGCCGTACTCGAGGTACGGGCCGCACCGACCCCGCCGGAGTTGTACGGCGGATCCGTGATCACCGCATCCACGCACCCGTCCGGCAACCCGGTCAGCACGCTCAGCGCCTCTCCACGGTGCAACGTCCACGTAGACATCGAAGTCATCCCCCTTCGCGATCGTGATGATCATCGAACGGGTCCGAGCATCGCTCGGGAGAATTGCCCGCTTTCACCAGCTGTGCCCGCCCTCGGGGCAGCCGCTGGCGGGACAACCTGCGCACCGTCGGAAGAGCGGCACGTTGACCCGCGCGACAGCCGCGGTTGCCCCACCGCTACGGGTTGCCCCGCGGCGCGCCGTACTACTTGTCGATGGGCCGGCGGCCGCCGGCGTGCCCCCGGTAAGGCCGGTGGCTGTCGGCGAACTCACGCATCGCCGCGTACGTCCACTGCGGCCGCTGCCGCCCACTCGGCAAGGCCTTCCAGGAAGCCGGCTGGGGGAAGCCGGACGGCGGGTCCTTGAGCCAGCGGGAGATGGTCGAGGTGCCGGCGTGCCCGAGAAGGCGGGCGAAGGCGGCCGGACCACCCAGCTCGTCGTCGCCCAGGCCGGCGTCCTTGGCAGGTGGAGAAGCGGCGCGGCGACGGGCCTGCGCTCGCTGCTCCAAGTGGCGCTGGTGCCACGTAGCCCACTCCTGCTCGTCCCACCGCATCACGCCGTCCTCGCCGACGACCGGCGTCGGATGCCCGTTGGTCGCGCGCTCGGCCCAGAGCTTGTTCAGTGTTTCCCGGGAGAGGCGGTGCCGCTCCTGGAGGTCTTTCCGCGAGAGGTATCGATCAGAGTCGGGCACGGAGTCCTCCACAGGAGCGGCAGCGGGGCGAGTCGTAGCATGTGGGAGCTCCCTGAAGAGGGGCTACGGCCGGCGCGCTGCCAACTGCGCCGGCCGTCCTCGTCCGGCGCGAGCAGACCTTGCCCCGCACCCCCCCCCCACGGGGTATGTAAATTGAGTCACGTTATCGTCGTGTTGTCAAAGGGCTCGATGGGCGGTCACCTCTGGGCGTTACGCCGTCGGAGTTCGCGGCTTAACCGGGGTTCGGGGTCAGGGAGGCGGGGTCGGCATCGAGGGCACGCGTTGCCGCGCGTGCTGGCGAGGATCTCGCGAGCGGACGCCGTCGTGACGATGGTCAGGTGGGGTGCGCCGGTGGCGGCCGGGCAGCTGCGGTAGTGGATGAGGCTTTCGGTGCCGGCTCCGGTGTGGGCCCAGCCTGCTCCGTCGTCCTGGTCCGGGCCCATGGGAAGGCGGGGTACCCCGCTGTACTCGACGCCTGGGGCGCGGTGCACGGCGCTGGCGGGCAGGGTGACCTCCACTGAGCAGTACCAGTGTCCGTCGGTTCCGCGGTGCTGGCTGCGTAGCCGGCCCCAGGTGGTCCTCCCGTCGGGAAGGTTGACGTACACCGGCCAGAAATCGCTCATGTGCTCGAATTTTAGTGCAGGGGGCTGCGCCGGGCCTCCGCCGGACGGGTCAGGTGTCTGCGGTCGGGTGGCCGAGGGCTGCCTGCCGTGTGTGGACGAGCTGGCGCCAGCGGGCGCGGACGTCTTCGGCGCTGTCGAGCCAGCGGGCGGTGGAGGCCTCAGCAAGAGGGAAGCCGGCCATGAAGTGCGCGATGTCGATGTAGTAGGCGTAGTCGCCGGTACGGGTCTGCTCCTGAAGCCGTCCGATGACGGCCCGGACCTTGTCGGATTCGCCGAGGACGGCGTGGTGGAAGGCGAGCGCAAGCTCGAGGACGGCTTCGGAAGCGGCGACGCCGGACTCGCGGATGTCGATTCGCAGGGCGCGGGCGGCGGCGAGGGAATGCAGGGTGCCGGCGTCACGGACGAACGCGGCCGTGCGCACGGTGAAGCCGGTCGCGCGGAGGTCGAGTCCGGTGAGGAGCTGTTCAGCCAGGTGGATCTCATCCGCTGCGGTGAAGGGGTCGGCGAAGGCAAGGACGAGGGCGCGCTGCGCCTGGCTCGTGGCGCGCTCGCCGGCGATGCCGTGCTGCTCGGCCTGGTCGCGGGCGGCGCTGTAGGCGGCGGCCGCGCGGTTGATGTCGCCGTGGGGCCAGAGGATGTCGCCTTCGACGCGGTGTTGTCGGCCGGCCCAGCCGAGGGTGCGTGCGGTGGCGTAGGCGTGCGGGAAGTCGCCGGCGAGGCGGGCGAGGTGGGCGAGGCCTCGGCGGGCGGCGGGCGCAAGGCGGCCGCCGCCGTCGGCGACGGCTTGCATGCCTCGGCGTGAGGCTTCGGAGTCGCCGAGGTCCCGCTGTGCCTTGGCGAGGTAGTAGACGCCCATCTCCTGCAGGCTGGCCGGAAGAAGCCTGCTGTCGGTGACCTTGGCGAGACGGGACGCGGTGACGGAGCGGTGCTCGTGCTGGCGGCGGGCGAGCGCGGCCAGGAGCTCGACGAGGGCCTCAGCCGCGCTCTGGAGACCGGTGGTACCGGTGTGCCGGGTGGGGGGAGCGACGGGCTCCCACACGGAGTCGCTCACGTAGGCCCACGCGGCGTCGGCGAGCCAGCCGAGGTCGAGATGGAAGTCACGGGCGAGGGGGAGTCCCTGGCGGAGGCAGCCGACCAGCAGCAGCCGGTCGCGGCCGGTGGGTTCGGCGGTAGTCCACTGGGCGCCGAGGGCTGCCAGGGCGCGTTCCGCGGCGTGTTTCCAGTCGTGCGCGCTCCAGCGGTCGTCGCTGGCGTCGTCCGCGCTGCGGATGGTGGAGCGGATCAGACCGTGCAGGTAGTAGGGCCACAGGCCGAAGGGGTTCTCACGGACGAAGGGCCGTTCGACAAGTCGTTGGGCTGCTGCTTGGTGCGGCAGGCCGGCGGTGGCGGTGGCGAGGGGGAGGTCGAAGGCGTCCAGCAAGCTGATGGATCGCAACACGTGGCGCTCGTCGGGAGTCAGATCCGAGAGCGTGCGGGCGATCAAGGCACCGAAGTCGTGGTCGAAATCGGCCGGTGTCGGCCTGCGGGTGCGGCGGATCTCCAGGTATCGCAGGACGGACAGGTCAAGGTAGAGCGGCAGGCCGTGAGAGCGTGCGGTGATGACGTGTCGGATCTCCTCGCTGATGAGGGGACGCCCTTCCACGGAGAGCCGGCGCGCGAGGTAGTCGTCGCAGTCCTCCGGGGAGAAGTCACCGATCAGCACCTGCCGCCCGCCGCCTCCGCCCGCGGGCTGGGTTCTGCGGGCGGCGGGGATCGAGGTTGCCGGGGCGGCCAGCCCGGGCCAGGCGGCCGGTCCGGTGTAGTCCAACTGCCCCTGAAGGTGAGAGTCGGCCCACTGCAGGCGGGAACGGCCGGTGACGATGAAGAACGCGTTCGGCATCAGCCACACCACCCGCTGGATCAGCCGCTCCAGGTCCCGGTGCGTGCGGTCGCCGACGTCCTCGAACGTGTCCAGCAAGATCACCGGTGTCACGCGTCGACCTGTCGGGAGCTGCGCGAGTTCCCACCCCAGCAGGTGCGGGTAGAAGCTGAGCGCCTCCAGATCCGGCTCAGCCTCCAGCAGGTCCGCGAGCCGGGCGCAGCCGGCGAGCGCCCGCACGGTCTGCCTGCGCTCACGCAGAGCCCGTACGAGAGAGCCGGTCAGCTGCCCCACCGCCGTACCGACTGTGCCGGGGAGGGCAAGGGCCTGGGCGACATCGGCCATCGCGGATTGCAACTGCTGCGGCATCGTCTTCCCGAACCGCCCGGCCAGACCGCCGCGCCGCAGGTACTCCTCCAGCGACTCGCCGGGGTGCTGATGCTCCCAGTACCGGCGCAGCGCCACGTCGAACGCGGGGAGCGGGCGTCCGAGCGTGCTGAGCGCCGCCCGGACGGTCAACACGACCTGCTCGAAGTCCGTGCCGGCCGAGCGGGACAGGTCGATCCGCACGGGGAGGATCCGCTCGCCGGCCCACGTGGGCTCTCCCCACTGTGTGGGCCGACGCTCGGCGCCGGCCAGGGCGGCCTCCAGCTTGCGGGACAGCGTCGTCTTGCCGATGCCGCCGACTCCGTGGAACACCAGGACGTTGTTGCGCGGTGCCTCCAGGTCCTCCACATCGAAGGCCGCATCGGCGGTGCGCTGGAGGTGCTCGGTGAGCGCGGCCGCGACCACCTCCCACTGCACCTGTCGGTTGGTGAACGCCTCGCCCGCCTCCAGGCTGCGGTCGTTCGTACTGAACAGCGTCCTGAGGTCCCGCCCTGCCACAGCCCACCCCCGACTCGGTGATCACCCTGGCCCAACCTATGCCCGTCCAGGGGCCGCGCGAGACAGCAACTCCTCGACGGTGGCCGGAACAGTGCCGTACCGGCGGAGCTCACCGCAGGGAGACAATGTCCGCTTCCCTCAAGATCGACATGAAGGTGGTTGTTGTGTCCGATATTCCCGACCCCGATTTCTCCGGACTCGAAGGCGGTGAGGAGCAGGCAGCAGCGGACGTGCTCCAGGAGGTGGTGGCCTGGTACAACGCGCAGATCGTCGCGGAACGTCGGGCACCGGTGCCCGACGAGGACCGGATCGGGGAGCTGAAGGCCGGCCGCCAGGCGGCGCTCGCCGATCAGGCGCAGCTGGCGACCGCCGATACGCAGGAGACTGAGCGGATCGCCGCGATCTACGCGGCTCGGCTGAAGGAACTCAAGGAGTCGTAGTTCGCCCCCACCACCGGTAGGGACCATACGGGCGGGTGCGGCCGGTCGAGCTGGGCCGGCCGCATCTCCGGCGGCATCAGCGGCCTCGCGAGCGCGACGATCTCCTCCAGCTCCGCCCGGTGCTGGGGGAGAGCTCGCCGCAGCCCCTGGTAGAGCCGGAGAAACGCCGCCGCTTCCTGTTCGGTGTAGGGCCGGTGCCGTTCGGCGGTAAGCGCCCATGACGCTCGCCCTGGCCCGCCAGCCTCATGCCGCAGCAGCGCCTGCCCATCCCGGCGGATCACGGTGATGGCCGCGATCTGTGGGTGTCGCTCGGCGACGGCGACGACCTCGGCGAGCGCCTGGAAGCAGACTCTGTGGCCGGAGCGGCTGGTGAACCGGCCGGTGCCGCCGCTCTGTAGCGCGCGGGCGTATCGCAAGGCGGTGGCCAGACGGCTGTCGGGCTCCCGCACGGCCAGGACGACGAGCTCGACCGGGTATCCGTCGGCGGCGAAGGGAAGCGCGCTCGCCAAGAACTCCTCCACGCTGCCGGGGGCGGCCTCGATCAGGGCGTCACCGCGCTGGCCCCGCACGTACTGCTCGGCGAGGGCGAACCAGGCTCGGTAGTCAGCGCGGATCGCCGCGCCGGCGCCTCGCGGGTCGTCGCGCAGCAGCTGGAAGTAGTCGGGGTGCGAGGCCTTGAAGTCGTCGCCGACCAGCCGGGTGGTGCCCGGCCGCATCGCGCGACGAACCATCCGGGCCGCCAGCAACTTGCCTGCACCAGGCTCCCCCAGCACGTACACGGCACGCGGGTCGTCCCTGCGGATGATGTTGCCGAGGTAGGACGGGACAATCAGCTCCTCGAAGATCCAGCGGTGCTCGGCGGTCGACAGCCGGTGGTAGTCGACACCAGGCGGACGCCGACGGGGCTGAGCGAGGCGGCGAACCGGCTCGGCGAGCGCGGCGGCCCGACGAGCGTCCCGGACAACGGCAAGACGCTCGTCCTCACTCGACACCTCGCGGTGCACCCGCAACTCAGCGCGGGACAGCTCCTGGTGGAAGCATGCCGTCTCCTGGGCGGTCCACGGGCGGTACCGACCACCAGCGACGGCCTGAGCAGCGGCCGGCCGCCGCCGCCAGCTCCCGCCGACGAGTTCGTTGTCATACAAGACGGTGCCGTCCCGCCGCACCACGGTGACCCGGTCCGCCAACTGCTCGGTCTCGATGACGGCGAGAGTTTCGAGCTGGCCCTTCGCGCAGGAATCGTGGTTCTCCCAGGACACGTACCGCCGACGATCGCCGCCCGCGTCTCCGTTCAAGAAACGGTCGAGGAGACCCAGCTGGCTCAGCGCCTCCGACGTCGCGAGCGCGACGACCTCGATACGGTGCCCGGCACCGCGGTAGGCAACCGAGGAGCTGCGGAACTCGGCCGGATCGGCGGGCGCCGATTCCACCACCGCGTCGAACCGATGGGTGCGGACGTACTCTTCCACCGCGGCCTGCCAGCGACTGGTATCGCGCCGAACCTTCGCCCCCGCGGTCCGCACATCGGCAGCCACCAGCGTCGGATAGCGGCGGTGGACCGGTTTGTAGAGGTCACGCCCGATCCGTACCGCCCCGCCCCGCCGCTGCAGCGCGGCCTGAACCAGATCAGCGATGTGCGTCTTTCCCGCACCGGGCTGGCCAACAACGACCACCACGACCGGCCGCTCCTGCGGCACGGCATGACCGGCGGCCGCCGGCAGGATCACCCGTTCCAGCACGTCACGGAACTCCCGCTCCGACAGTGCAGGCGAAGCGGCTTCGACCACTGGACCCTCCCTCACACCCAACAGTGAATCTGAGGCTAAAACCAAGGGTAAGTGAAACGCAAGTTGTGGGGTAAGAGGCTGGTAGGGTTGAAAGCGGAGGTGAACCAATGCCGACAGAAGACGAACTGTTCGCTGCCGTGGACGCACTACTCGCAGGAGAACCACAACTCCCCGCGCCCGCCGAGCGAACGCGCCTACGCGAAGCAGCCGGAGTCACCCAAGCCCGCGTCGCCGAAGTACTCCAAACCACCACCCAGACCGTGAAGAACTGGGAAGCCGGCCGCTCCGAACCCCGCCCACCACGCCGCCAGGCCTACCAACGACTGCTCGACGGATGGGCAGCGCAGTCCCGCACACCCACCGACCCACCTGAACCCGGCGCCTAGCACCCCTGCCCATGGTCAAGGGCGAGGAGGGCGGCTCACCGAAGCACAGCAGGAAGCCGCGCGACACGATGCGCATGCATGACGCGAGTGGTCTGCGCCGCCTGCTCCGCACGCTTCGCTTCAGACCACAATGAGCCGTCCCCAGTCACTTCAGCCCAACGCTGAAAGGCGTGCGCCTTCCGCTCGTGAAGTGCGGCGAGGAGGACAAGATCGGGCTCCTCGCGCTTCTGGTAGGCGCGGTACGCATCACCCAGTTCGATCAGTTCCGTTCGCAGGTCATCGGGCTTGAGATGAGGCGGTACGATCCGCTGCGCGATCTTGCCTGACCGCCCTACCCGACGGGCAGTCTTCTCTGAGCCGGTGTGGCCGCGAGCGGCCGGAACGGCACCGGCCGTGGACGAGGGGCCAGGGGCGGAGAACACCGCCGCCGCAGCCGGCACGCCTCTCCGGCCGCCAGCAACCGACGCCACCTCCGGCTTGCTGTGCGAGGGCGCCGCGGCGGTGTCCAGCACCCGACAGCCCGAGGTCGCGGCCGCACAGCGCGCGCACACCTCCGCGACCCGCCACAGCCGCCCGGCCCGGTCGGCGAACACGGTCAACACCACCGGTCCTCCGCACCGAAACGCCCCCACCACCGCCCCGCCGCGCCGCCCCACAGTGGCGTCAGGAACGTGCCACGCGCACTCAGCGGCGCGACAAGCACACTCCGCCTCGGCACGGGGACCGCCACTGGCGCGGATGCCGGCCAGGTGCATGTTGACGTGGCCGACCGCCGCCTTGCGCCCAGCGGCAGCACCTTCGGGGAAGCGCTGCTCGGGGCAGGCCGCCCGCGAGCACGACAACCTGACCGCGCCGGCGGAAGGGCGGCCATAGGGGTCCAGGCGCACCGTCCACACCCGCCCCGCAACGCGTCCGGTCTGCTGCGTGCCGGCCCCCATCACCACATGTCCTCCCAGCATTGCTCGACCTGTTACCGAGGCGGTCCCATCATCGAGGATCACAGCCGGACTTGTCGGCATTCCGGCCGGCGCCGTTGCCCGACCTCACGCTGCGCCAAGTCGGCACAGCGAAGGGGCGCTCCCTGGCTCAGCGCTTGCGGCCGAACGGCCACCAACGGCGCGTGGGTCGGCGAGACGGAGCAGCCGGCGGCGGGGATGGCGGCCGCGGTGGGGGAACCGCCGGCATAGGTGGCAGAGGCGGCTTCTCTGGAACCGGCGGCACGAAGCGCGAGGGCGGTGAGCCCGGCACCCCCAGCTTGGGAGGGAGCGGCGACTGCGCATCCGGTGCAGCGCTGTCCTCCCGCTGCACCGGCGACGGTGCGGAACCGACCGGCCGGCTTCGCCGCGGCCCGGAGAAGGACACAGCGGGCCGCCGCCGGGCCGGCGCGCGGATGGCCGCTGGCACAGGAGGCCGGCGGGGAGCGGCTTTGGTGACAGGAGGCGGGCAGGAGGGTGGGCTGCTGCGGCCGGTGGCATCGTCGTACGTCCAGTGGGCCAGTTGCCAGTGCTCCTCGGCGAAGAGCTGCAACTCGGGCCTGGCCTTGGCAGGCGTCCACACCTTCCACGCGCCGACGGCCAGAACGAAGCAGCCGGCCACGAGTGAGTCGAGGAGAGGGGGATGGTCGGTCCGGATGCGAACCGTGAAGCCGCCCCGGCCGTCGGCGAGCCGGAGAACCGGTCGACGGTGGCGATCACGCTCGACAGCGGCCACGCGACCAAAGACCGCCACCGGATGCCCCGCCCTACGGCCCTCGGTCACACGCGTGTACAGCCGCGCATGGTCACTGGCCGCGGGGCCGTAGCAGAACTCGCCCCACCCCACCGCTTTGGCCGCGCCGGGGCGCCGCACCTTGAACTGCGCGGTCACCTCAGCGTCGTAGCCGTGCTTCTGCAGAAGCCGAGCCACGACGACGGCGCTATTGATCAAGGGAGGCAGGAGCGGCCGGACGGTGGAGACGCTCACCCCGACCCGGCCGTCGTCTGCTGGCGGGCCGGCGTCGATGACGGGGGCGGTCGCGCCGATCTGGTCCACATCGCTGGGGAGGACCAGGTGCAGCTCATCGCCCTCGATGACCGCCACGCCCTGCGAACCACGAGCGATCTTGTGGAGCACCTCGATCGGATTGAGAGGACAGCTCCGCTCGTGCTCCCGGTCCGCGGCGAGCCGGAACAGCGCCGCTCGCGGACTGCGGCCCACCGCGGTGCGCTGGGAGACCACCGGCGTCGTGCAGAACGCGCAGATCAACGGAGTCTTCTCTCGCCGCCACCACGGTTCGTCGTCGATCTCGCGCGAAAACACCAGTGCACCAGCGGTGCCGTGCTGGTACAAGCGTGCCTTGTTCAACGCCTCCACCCCCTTGATCCACTAGGCAACAGGGGACCACGCATCACCGACAGGCGGAAGAACGACTGCCGCTTCCCGGCCGCCTGCCGGCGCGACCCCGCCCCGCAGGGTCTGAGGCGACCACCGCCAGGTACCCTGACACGCTGCACATGGGAGGTGACAGTGGCGGGGGAGACGCGGCTGAATCGCGCGCACCGCGTGCTGATCGGACTGGTCGTCGTCGGCGCGCTCGTAATCGCCACGATCGGTTTCGCCGGCTCGTACGCAGCCGTGCGTGAACTCGCCGAGCAGAAAGGCTTCGGGGCGTTCGCTCCCTTCTTCCCCATCGGGATCGATGCGGGCATCGTCGTCTTGCTCTCCCTCGACCTCCTGATGACCCACTTCCGTATGTCCTTCCCGCTCCTGCGCCAGGTCGCATGGGTGCTGACGGCCGCGACGGTGGTCTTCAACGCGGCAGTAGCCGATGACCTGCTGGGCATGGGAATGCACGCCGTCATCCCTCTGCTCTTCGTCGTCACCGTCGAGGCCGCCCGCCACGCGATCGGGCGGATCGCGGACATCACTGCTGACAAACACATGGAAGGTGTCCGCCTCACACGGTGGCTGCTGGCGCCGATCCCGACCCTCCGGCTCTGGCGGATGATGAAGCTCTGGGAACTCCGCCGGTACGACGACGTCGTCCAACTGGAACGCGAGCGGCTCATCTACCGGGCCAGGCTCCGGGCACGGTACGGACGCGGATGGCGGCGCAAGGCACCAGTGGAGGCACTGATGCCGCTCAAGCTCGCCAAGTACGGGGTCCCCCTGTCCCGGACGGCCGCCGACGGCCTGGCAGCCGCCGGCATCACGACACCGACCAGGGCCGTGCCGCCGGCCGGCGACCACCAACAGACGCTCGAGGACAGGGCAGAAACGCCACCAGCTCCCGAGCTCACGGCAGCTGCCGCAGAACCACCGGCCACCGATACCCAGCAGGCAGCCCCAGCTGCGCCGACACGGCCGGCTTCCCCTCACCAGGACTCGGCTCCGCCGCCTCCGGGCCCCGGGCGCCGCCCTGCGGCTGCTTCCCCCTCGACCGAATCCACCCGGTCGACCGGCCACACCGTCGCCGCCGAGGAGCCGGGCGCCAGACCCTCGTCGCGCGAGCCGCAGCCCCTCACCAGACAGACTCTCGACACCAGCATCCCGGCCCCAAGGCCGGGGCCCGCGCACTCCACCGCCTCGACGGAACCCTCGGACAGCGCGCCCGCTCCACGGCCGCGTCCCACCGACACGGCGAACCCGGCCTTGAAGAACAACGGCGCGCACTCCGCCCAGGCCGCCGTCGCGCCCAACCTCAACGTCGCGCCCAAGGACCAGCCAGACACGAACCCGGGACTCCTGAAGATCATCCGATGGCTGGAGGAGTCAGAGAAGGCAGGCAGAAAGCTCTCCGGCTCCGAGGTCGCACGTCGCCTGGGCAAGGCTGAGCGCACCGGCCGCCGCGCACTAAAGGACGCCCAGCTCACCCTCCAGGTCCTCGAGTGGCACCACGACGCAGGAAAGCAGGGCACCGACCTGACCGCCGAAGAGGTCGCCGCCCGGCTTGGCGTCGAAGCGACGGCCGCTCGCCGCTACCTGACGGACGCCCGCACTCTCGACACCGGCCGCCGGCCGCGCCACCTCCGGCCGGTCCAGGGCCGCTCTTCCACGTCCCCAACGTCATCACGCTAAGTCACTGTGGCCGGTGACCGGCAATCTGTCAGGGCCCGACCGGCCACGTACCAAACACGGCTGTTCCTGCCAGCCACCCACCGGCACGATCGGCCAACGGAATCGGCCAACCGGCCAAGCTGTCCACCGCGTGGCCGATTCACCGGCCACCGGCCATCGGCCATGGCCGATCCGCGTCAGATCGGCCAACTGCACAGCTGGCCGGTTCCTGAGAGCGGCGCCTCAAAGCGGCCACCTGCTCCTGCCGACCACCGAAAACCGCGTGCACCTCCTCGGGGCAACCCCTCCTTCGGGCGGCAGGGCAACCCTGCTCCACGAACGCCCTGACATGCGCTTTCGCGGCGGGGCAACCAATCGGCCAACCTCGCGCAGCCTCAACCGGCCACTCCCGTGGCCGCTCTCCAAACCGGCCAGGCCGCCCTCCCGCTGAGTGCGATCGTCCGAAGCGACCTTCACCGCCCGCCGGCACTCGGCCGCGCCCCTCAGCAGGGCGATCCCACACGTTGGCCGATCCGGCCGGCCAGCTCGCACACGCACCCAACTCACCAGCCATGCGGCCGACGCCTGTGGAACATCGCTCCGCGACGTCAGGACCGTAGAGGGGACCGCCCCTTCAGAACGGCCACGGCTTGAGTGCGTACGGCCACTACAGATGGTGATCAACAGGCGGATCGGCCAACTCTAGGGCGGATCGGCCAACTCTAGGATGGCCACCGGCCACCGGCCAACCGGCCACCGGCCAACGGCCAACGGCCACCGGCCAACGGCCAACGGCCATCGGCGTACCGGCCACCGGCCGGCGCGGAGCCGCGCCGCGCGTGCTCAGTCGCCTCGGCGACGAACCGCGAACTGTCCGACTGCGCCCAACCGGCGTGGCCCGACGAGACGGGCGGACTATCTCACCGGTGAGGGTTCACGCCCGCGCGAGGAGGGCCCGGAGGGTCTCCATCGTTTCCTCCTCGGCTTCCACACCGAGTGCCTCGTTGAGCTGCTCGAGTTCGTCCGCGGCCTTCCGAAGGCCGTCGAAATCGCCGAGGGCCGCGAGCGCGGTGAACCGGGCCCGGTGCAGCTGCTCTGCCTCGGGCGCCGCCTGCAGCCCCTGGGCTGCCGCCCACAGCGCCTCGCGGGCCCGTCCGGCCACCAGGTGGCGCTCGGCGAGGATCTCTGCGGCATCGACGATCGCGGCGATCATCTCTTGGAGCAGCGGCTCCGCCCACACATACCGGTTCGGCGGCACTCCGCTGAACGGCGTGCCGCGCACCAGCCGCAGCGCCGCCTTCAGCTTCTCGGTGCCTTCATCACCGCTGAGGCGGGACCCGGATTCCACCAGCTCCTGGAAGCGGCGCCAGTCGGAGTCGACGCCAGCAAGCGTGTACCGGGCGTCAGCGGTGTCGGAGATGATCGGCAGGTAGTACTCGCCGTCCTCGTTGGTGCCCAGCCAGGCCCGGGTCCTGCTCACCAGCTCCGTGACCGTGCGCCGCTTCACCGGCCTGTCACGCCACAAAGCGGTCTCGATGGCTTCCCGAGACCGGCCCGGGTGGAACCACAGCCACGCCACCAGCTCGGTCGCCGCCCGGGCCCGCTTGGTCTCCACCGTGCCGCGTGCTCCGCAGAGCTCCACCGGCCCCAGCACCCGCACCTGGGGCCCGCCCGTCCGTTCCTCCTCGACGGCCGGGTCGGCGGATTCCGGCGGCGTCGCCGACGGGACGGGTGCGGGGAGAGCTGGGGCGAGGGCCGACAGGTCGGGAACCGCCGTGGCGCTGAACGTGGGCTCCTTGCCGCCGCTCGTCGCCGAGTCTGTCGCCTCGGCGGGGGAGACGCCGTCCGAAGCGCTGGCTACCGCCTGGGCGCTTGGGCGCGGGTCGGACTCCTCCTCCTGAGGGACGTCGTCGTCGAGCGCGGCCAGCGAGGACATCAGGGCGGCGCCACTGGCTGCGGGCCCGTGCTCCCGTTCCTCCTGCGCGGGCACTTCAACGGCGGGGAAGTCCGCAGGCGGTGTGTCCGTCGCCGTCCCGGCGCCCGCTCCCTCGGTGGGGGCCTCGTAGGCGGGGAGGAACGCGTCTGCCGCCGGAACATCCTGTGCGGTGTCGGCGGTGGCCAGCATCGTGATGATGTCCTGGTAGGAGGCATCGTCCAACGCCGCCAAGGTGCACATCAGGCCTGTGCCGGGAAGCTGGACCGTCTGCTCCGACGCGTCGGTCGTCTCCAGCACCCAGCCCTCGCCCGGACCGGTGTCGCTGCCGGCTGCCGACGTGGTCACGACGGCAGTAGCGGTCCGGGGCTCCGTGCGCACGAGCCGGGCCAACTCCTCCTCCTGGTCCGCCGGCCACTCGTCGGCGATCACCACCTGCGGGGTCCACCCGCCGGCACCAGCCTCTCCCAGCCGGGCTTCGCGCAGCGACCGCAGCTCCAACGCCTCCAGCGCGCGCTGCTGCTCGCCGTGGTGCGCGCGCAGTTGCTCAAGCACCTTGGTCGGCGAGGGGCAGGCGGTGACGCGCTCGGACACCCCCGCCAGCCCCGGCGCGAGGTCTTCCGGGAGCAGCACGGACAGGTGCTCGGCGAGTTGAGTGACGGTGAACTCGACCGCCAGCGTGCGAGCGACCGCGTGCCGGCCGGGCCCGGTGAGTCGCAAGAGCCCGATGTGCTCGAGGTCCACCAGCACCAGGCGCTGATCGGGCAGGGTGCCCAGTACGACTAGACCGGGGTAGGGGGAGTCGACGTCGACGTCCAGTTCCTCGTCGGCGGCCGCGGTGAGCGAGCACACCCACCGCTGGTCGCCGTCCTCGCCTCGGAACGGGGCCACCGGCGGCTCGCCGGCCACCAGATGCAGCTCCACTTCGTGCCCACCAAGCACCACGGCCTGCAGCGCCGGCAGCGCCCGGCCGTCGGCGGCGAGCTGGAACGCGGCCCGCCGCAGCACACCGTCCAGGACCGCCGGGTCGATCGGCGCGGCCGCAGTCCTCAGGCTCTCCTCGGTCTGCACGGCGCGCCCCTCGGGCATCGCGATGCGACGGCCTCGACGACGGCGACGCTGCTGCACCACGCGCCGCACATACAGGCTGGAGAGCAGGCCAGCGGCCAGCAGGCCGGCAGCCGCGCCGATCACGACCGGAGTACGGTCCGCGCTCGAGGCGGCGGCCGGCGCGGACTCGGCGGCGTCCCGGCCACCACTGTGCGCCGGCCCGGTCACCTGGGGGCCCGGGCGGGCCTCCTCCACCGACTGCTCGCCGCCGCCGGTCTCCCGCGGCGCTGCACTCTCCGCCTCGCCGCCGCCCTCGTCCGACTTCTCGCCGTTCCCCGCCCCTTCCGCCCGGTCCGAGTCCGGCCGCTCCGGGCTGTCGGCCGGCGGCACCGCCTTGTCGGCTTCCTTCTTCTCGACATCCTTCTTGTCGAGTTCCTTCTTCGGTGCGCCCTCATCCGCGGTCTCGTCGGCATCCTGCTGGTCCGGCTGCTGCGCGGCGACCGAGGGGATGAGGACTTTCTGCCCGGGATAGATCAGATCCGGGTCGCTGATCTCGGGCTGGTTGGCTTCGAAGACCTCCTGGTAGCGCGTGCCGTCTCCGAGGTAGCTCTCCGAGATCTCCCACAGCGTCTCCCCGGCCTCCACGGTGTGCCGCGCGGCGCGCTCCCTCTCGCCGGGTGCGGCCGCGGCATCGTCGCGGGTGGCTGTGGGCTGGCCGGCGGAGGCGTCCTCCGGAAGCCGGAGCGTCGTGCCCTTGACCAGGGGTTGGTCCGGCTCCCTGTCCACCGAGGGGTTCAGGTTCGCCAGGTGCTGCCACCGGGCGCCGCTGCCGAGCCGGTCCTCGGCCACCGAGCGGAGCGTTGACCGGTCGTCAGCGACGGTGTGCAGCGGCTCCTCGCCCACCCCGGCATCCGGCCCCGCTGACATCACCCGCACTCCGCCGTGGTCAGCGCCGGCGGCGCCGTCAGGGCCTGCGGGAAGCAGCAACTGCCACCCCGGCCGCAGGAACCGGTCAGCGCTGAACCGGGTTCCGTCCGGCATCGTGCGGCCCTCGTTCAGCGCGGCGATCTCCACGAACCGCTCTTCATCCCCGAGTTGCGCCCGCGCGATCTCCAGCAGGCTCTCTCCCGCCGACCGCACCGTGTACACGCGCCCCGCCGCTTCCGTACGCTCGACCGCCTCCGTGCCGGTGCCGGCGTCGTCTGCCCCGGGCACCGTGGCCGCGGTCGCGGTGATGGGGGAGGCGACCGCGGGGGTGGCCAGCGCGGTGCTCGTCGGCAGCAGCACGAGCACAGCGCCGATCAGCGACGCGGCCGCCCCCTGGGCGAAGCCGAGGCTGCGCCGGCGGCGCGCGGCGCGGCCGCGGAGCTGCGCCGGCACCTCGAGCAGCACCGCCACGGTGAACTGCGCCCACCCTGCCCAGGCCAGGGCGAGCAGCAGCAAGAGCGCGAGCCCGCCGCTGTCTTGCTGGTCCAGGTCCAGCAGGTTCAGCACCTGACTGCCGCCGTGCGACCACACGAGCGGCGACAGGTGGATCAACGCCACGGGCACGCCGACGATCAGGGCGGCGAGCAGCAGCAGGCTGCCGAGGGCCTTGGTGAGGGTGAGAAGGGGGCGGGGCCCGCGGGAGGTAGGCATATCAGTCCTCAGGTGTGGTGACGCCGTGCAGCAGGCTGGCCTGGCCGCGGCCGGTGACGCTGCGAGTGAACGACGGCGGGAACACGCTGCTGTAGGTGGTGGTGACGGTGACGCGTATCGTCGAGCCGCCGGTGACAGTCACGGTCCCGGTGACCCCTTCGCGGGCGAGGTACTGCTGGGCGGCGGCGGCCGCCGCCGGCGGGGACACCACCAGGCCGTCGCCCTCGATCGCTCGCGCCGGGTCGACGGCCTGCCCGCCGGCCCGGGCGGCTTCCGCCGCCAGGGCGTCGGCGCGGGAGACCGCCCTGAGCCGGCCCAGCCCGTCCACCAGCAGCGTGCCGATCAGCGCCAGCAGCGCGGCGGTGACCACCACGAGGAACACCGACACGCCGCCAGCATCCCTGCCGCGGCCAGCCGCCAATACGCCGCCCGCGCCGGCCTCTTCTCGGGCGAGAGCCAGGCGTGGGGAGGTGGAGATCAGATGAGGCATCGTGCGCATCACCGCTGCCGGTAGGCATCGACGACGGACGTGAAGGTCGAGGTCATCGTCTTGGCTCCAGGAGAAGGGATCGTGAGGTCGGCCAGCGGGACCGTGCAGCTGACCGTCACCGTCACCGTGCCGACCTCGCCGACGGGCGCGCCCAGCCCCGAGGCGTCGACGCGCACGCTGGTGGCCGAGCACCTCAGCCCTTGGTCGCGCAGGGCGCCTTGCGCGGCGGCGGCCGCCGCCGGCTGCCCGGCTGCGGCGGTGCGGTGAATCGACGCCGCACGCGCGGCGTCGATCGCGGCGGCGTCCACCTTCGACTGGGCGATGCCGATCCGGCCCGCTGCCCACGCCAGACTGATCAGCGCGATCACACCGGGGATGACGATCGCCGCTTCCACGGCCGCCGACCCCCGATCACCCCCACCCTGGCGCAGGCCGCGAAGCAGCCCGGTGATCTGGCGCATCCTCAGCCCTCCCCCGGAGTAGTCCACCGCTCCACCTCGGCGGTCGCCGTCTGCGTGAACCGCCGCGCACCCACACCCGGGATGAGCGAGACCGCGGTGCCCGATACCTGCACCTGCACCCGCTCACCGTTGCTGGACGCCGACACCGCCGTGCCGCGCAGCAGGTCGCCGGAGGTCTGCCTCAGCCGGGCCCGGGCGGCGGCCGCACCGTCGCCGGGCGACGCCTGGTACGCGGCGGCGGCCCGCGCCCCGGCCCGGGCCGCGTCCAGAGCGGTCTCCCGCGCGAGGTACCACATCACGACCTGCACGACCATGAGCGTGAGCACGAAGACGACCGGCAGGATGATCGCGATCTGGATCGAGGCCTCACCCCGGTCGTCAGCCTGTCTCCCTCGCACACGGAGGTGCCGCATGCTCAGATGCCGTTCAGGCGGGCGCCGTAGCGGTTCATCAACGCGGTGATCAGCGCGGCGATCGCGACCGCGCCGGTGATCGCCGCCACCCAGATGATGACGGTGGTCACCGACACGTCCCCCCGGTCCCCGCCCTTGAGAGGGGACGCGGCACGCTCCTCGAGGTGGTCGCGGATCACCGCGCCCCACACGGCGGCCTTGGCAGCAAGGAAGTCGAACATGAAAGGGTTCCTCCGATTTCAGGTGGTCAGGATGCGGAAGACCGCAGGGAAGCCGAGGAGCAGCATGAGGAGCACCGCCAGCAGCGCGCCAGGTGCGGTCATCTTCTCGGAGTCGGCGTTGGCCTCGGTGGCCTGGTCCGCCAGGAGTTGATCAGACAGGCTGCGTGCCCGGGCGCGGAGCGTGTCGTAGACGCCGGCACCGTCCTCGGACGACCGGCGCATGATGTCCGCCAGGTCCTCCACCGCCGGCAGCTGCAGCTCCGCCGACAGCGCGTGCAGGGCGTCCCAGGGCGCCGCCTTGTCGATCCTCGCTTGCCGGAGGGCGTCTTGGAGCCGCACCATCGGCCAGCCGCGCCCCACCGCCGCGGCCTGCTCCAGCGCCTGGGTGGGTGCCGCGTCCCCGGCCCGCCGCAGCGCCACCAGGTCGAGGTAGGCGGCCATCGCGTGCGCGAACTCCTCCCGGGCCCGCTTGGCCCGGTCGCGCACCGCCAGGTCCGGCACCCACCACAGCAGCCCGGCCAGCAGCACGCCGAAGAGGGCCGGCACGGCCAGCGGCATGCCCAGGCCCAACACGATCCACGGCGCCGTCGCGAGACTGGGCACCAGCAGACCCATCAGGGCCATCGCGACCTTCGTCAACAGATGCCGGCCCGGGGAGACCCCCAGCAGAGCGAGATGGTGGACCGGTAGCCGCACCCACGGCAGATGTCCGATCCGCGCCAGCAACCAGCGCCCCCACACCTCGTCCCGGTCCAGCCGGAGCTCCCGCTCCACCAAGCGCCGCGCGGCGGGGTCGGTGCGTCGCAGGGCCGGGCCGAGCGCCGGCTGCGGCCGTACGAACTGCGTGAGTAGCAGCGCGAGCCCGCCGCCGACCAGGCACCCGCACAGCGTCAGCAGCATCATCGCTTGCTCACCTCCGCGCCCGCCGCCGGGTCTGGGCTAGTGCCCGTGTCGACTCGGGGTTCAGCGGAGCGGACCGCGCTGCGCGGGTCGGCCTCAAGGAAGCGGGGGATGGGCCGCTGCTGCGCCAGAGAGCGCATCCACATCAGCGTGCCGACGAACCCCAGCACGCACAGGGCGAACACCACCTGGCCCAGCAGCGTGCCGTAGGGGGAGGTGTAGTCCTTGGCGAACACCACCCCGCCTACCGTCACCGCGGCGACCATGATGGTCAGCCACCGCACGGTCGTGCGCGGCTTCGCCCGGTCCGACTCGATCTCCCGCCGCTTGGACACCTCATCCCGAACTGAGGTGGCCAGGTTCTGCAGGCCGTCTGCCAGGCCGGTCGAGCGGCCCCGCGCCGCGCTGGACGTGGACAGGATCAGCGCGGCGATCACCCGGTCCGCCAGCACATCGTCCAGCTCCTGCGCACACGCCCGAAGCGCGTCATCCGGGCGCACGCCGATCCGCAGATCGCGGGCCAGCTGGCCGATCGGCTCGGCGATCGCCGGCGGCGCGCTACGGGCACTGCCCTGCATCGCCTGCTCCAACCCGATGCCCAGCCGCAGCGAGTCCGCCAGGCTCTGCGTCCACGTCGCCAACGCCTCCAACTGGTCGATCCGCCGGCCGGCCGCCTGCCCCGACGCGAGCAGCCACGGCACACCGACCACCGCGGCCCCGGCGAGGAACGCGAAGACCGGGACCTCCGTGAGCAGCCACACCACGGCCACCACCACGGCGGCGCCGGCCCGGCGCACTGTGCGTGTGCGGCGTTCCCGCTCGGTCAACGGGGCGCCCGGCCGGCTCCACCGGGCCCGCCACCGCGACCACGGCCCCGTGCCGCCCGTCGGCCCTTCGTAGCCGGCCGCGACCGCGACCAGCAGCACGAGGCCGCCGGTGATGCTCATCCCCGTCAGCAGTGCCAGCAGCGTCATCCGGCACCACCGATCACCAGCGGCAGGCGGTGCGTCCAGGTCCCGCCGACATGGTCGAAGGTGTGCTCGGGCAAGCCGACCCTGCGCAACTGGGCGTAGCACGCCGGCTGCAGCAGCGGCACCGCCCGCGGCTCCCCGTCCTCCGGGCGCGGCCCGAAGATCATATTGGTGGCCGGGTAGCCCTCGGGGGAGTCACTGTCCCCGGTCACCTCCAGCACGTGCGACACGTACCGGGAGACGGTGCCGCCGATCTGTGACTCGTCGATCCGCGACACGTACACAACGAAATCCAGCCCGTTTCTGATCTGTTTGTACGCCAGCCTCTCGGATGGGCGGTGCGGTGCCTGCCCGTACAGCTCGGCGATCCGGTCGAAGACGCCGGTGACGCGTTTGGCGTGCAGTGTGCACATCGTGCCGCCCTGGCCGCTGGTGAGCGCCTGCATCATCGCCACGATCTCCGGTCCGCGGACCTCACCGACGACCAGCCGGCTCACCGACATCCGCAGCGCCGGCGCGATCAGGTCCTGCATGGTGATCTCGCCGAGCTCCCGACCGTCCGGGCTCCGCTCGCCGTTGGACTCCCGCGCCAGCATCGACACGACCTGCTGGTGGTATCCGTTGGAATCCGCGTGCAGTTCGGGGGTGTCCTCGATGACGGCGAACCGCTCCAGCGGCCCGTACTCGCGGAGCGCGGCCCGCATCAGCGTCGTCTTACCGACCGCCGCCTCACCGGCGAACATGATGTTCTTCTCGGCGCGGATCGCCGCCCTCAAAAAATCGCGCAAACAGGTGTCGATCATGCCCAGATCGACCATGTCGTCCAGCGTCTGCTGCGTCAGCCGGTGTCGGCGGATCGTCGCCATGGTCTGCCGCGTCACCCCGGTGATGGCCTGCAGCCGGGAGCCCTCGGGCATCTCGGTCTGCAGGAACGGCCTCGCGTGGGAGAGGTTCCGCTCCTGCTTGCCGTCGGCGGCGTTCCGCGCCAGGTCCCGCAGTAGATCCAGCAGCTCTTCCTCCGAGCCGGCGACCGGCGGCACCTTCACCAGCTTCCCCGACGACAGCCGCAGCCACGTCTCGTCCGGGCCGTTGAGGTAGATGTCCTCCACGTCGTGCCGGTCCAGGTAGGGCTGGAGTCGGCCGGCGCGGAACAGCAGGTCGAACACCCGCTGCTTGAGGGCTTCGTCCTCTGCCTCCGTCGGCAGCCGGGCCCCCGACTCACCCAGCAGCACCGACCGCTCGTGCACGGCTTCCGCGATCCACGCCATCGCGCGCTGCTGCTGCTCAAGCCGCGGCATCTCCGGCTTGTCCTTCAACGCCTTCTTTAGGTGCTCACCGACGCGCTTCTTGATCTCCGCCGCCGCGCTCTCATCGATGACGACCTGCGGGATCTCCACCGCCGACTCCGGCTGCCGACCCCGCACCACCGGTACGGGAGATGGCGGGGGCGGCGGGGCCGCGTGCGGCGGCGCCCCACCGGCCACCGGCGCGCCCGACGCGGCTGGCGCCGGGCCGGGGGAG
>NZ_VJYK02000001.1 GCF_007097205.2 Streptomyces alkaliterrae | reverse complement strand
CCACACCAGAATCCCCACCACGCCCACGAGCGCCACCGCAGCGGCCACCACCGCCCCACGCCCGACCCTCACACCCACCACATCCCACACTCAGACCCGACACATCCGACCTTCGGACTCTAACCAACCCTTCGCCCTCACCACGCCGAGGGTGGTCAGGGCGAGGAGACCACCACGGCATGCCAACCGAGGAGAGCGGCCACGGCGAGGCAACCGAACGCCGCGGCCAATCCCGCACGGTGAGGCCAACGCCGACCACCGGAGTAGACGAGCGTCACAACGGCGCTCGCCCAAGCGCCCAGTACAAGGAGGGGCAGCGCCCCACGAGCGCGGTCGTTCACCTGGTGGCAGTGCTCCGCCCGACGCCCGGTCTCGCCGAAGTGGAAGAGACAGTTGCCGCCGAAGTTCTCGGTGCCCAAGCCTGTGAAGGGCCACCACAGGGTGACCAGCAACGCTGCGACGAAGGCGGCGGTAGCGGTAGCGCTAGCGACAGCGGGACTGCGGGAGGTTCGACGCGCCTGCTCCTGCGGCGGCCCTGACATCCGACCAGTCTGCCGGGGTGTGGCTCAGACGGCCTGGTGGTCGTAGGCGGAGCAGGGGAGGGGGAAGGACCTCACCGCGTCCAGCTGACCGTTCAGTACGGCGTCGCCCGCGCCGAAGACGGCGTTGACCGTCGCGTACAGCACCGTCAACGCGTTGATGACGTCGGACCAGCGGCTGATCATCATCGCGACCTTGGCGGCGATCAGCGCCGCCGCGCCGCCGGTCAGCACCAGGCCGACACCGGTGGCGGCGGCTCCCGCCGCGGCCGCCGCCTCCACGGCCGCCGCGATCGCCAGGTCGCTGATGAACAGCAGGGCTGCCTTCATGCCCTCCGCGAACTGCGCGACGGCTGCGGCGACCTGCTCGTAGGCCCGCTCCAGATCGAGGAGGCAGCCCCCGGTCCCGGTCAGCTTGCCGGCTAGGCCTTCGAAATACTCCCAGCGCGTGTCGGCGGCGTTGCCCGTCCAGCTCTCGCTGAGCTGGTTGTTCCCCGCGGCCACGTTGTCGGCGACCTTCCCGCACAGGCGGCCGACCTGCGACCACGTCGCCGCACAGGACTCGTAGCTCGCCCAGTCCCCCGCGACGAGCTTCGCGGCCTCGCCGAAGAGATCGAAGTCGAAGGCGAGCTTGAGCCCTTCGTTGACAAGCGTCGAAGGGCTCACCAGATCGAGGCCCACCCCCAGGACTCCGAGCGCGGGGTTGCCGCCCCCGCCGACCACGCCGTCGACCCGGGAACCGACCAGCCCGTCGTAGCGGTCCTTCACACCCTGTTTCACGCTGTCGAGGACACCGGACGTCCCGCCGGGGAGTTCGGCGGTCGGCTCGGCGACGTCCCGGAAGTCGCGGCTTCCCGTCGGCCCGTTCGCCGGACGTTCGGCCCGTCCGCCCGGGTAGGTGCGGTCCACCCGGGCGGCTTCCTCGTGGTCGGTCAGCCGGTAGTACCGGGCGGTGCCGACCAGCTCCCGCTCGCACGCCGCCACGGCCCGCTCGAGGGCCCTCATCGCGTGGCGGGCCTGGGCGACCTGTGTGCCGTGCCTGCCGACGACGAGCTGCCAGAGCTCGCTGGGGAACGACGAGTCGACCTCGGTCCCCTTCTCCAGATGCCGACGCCCGGCGGCGATGTCCGAGTGGGCGCGCCCGATCTGCCGGCCGTAGGCGCTGATGTCGGTCGGTTCGACCCGGAAGGCCATGGGCGTCTCGCCCCTTCGGTGCGATGGCGGGTGACGGACGGGGTGCGACGGGTGGTGTGCGCCGCAGGGCTCAGTAAGGCGACCAGCCTCGGCCGTCGTGCCGGGATCGCCGCTGTCGCCCGGACTGCCGCCGCTCGGCCGCGGTTCGGCGGGCTGCGGCCATCTCCCGCTCCTTGCTCTCCAGAAGGCGGTCGCCCTCGGCGGCGAGGAGCTGCCGTTCGGCCTCCGAGAGCCGGGACCACTCGTCGTGGAACGCACGCCCACCCACCACGAGGGCGTCGCCGTAGGCCGGAACGCGGACGGCGTCCCGCAGCGCGACCCGGCCGGCCAGCACCTCGGTCGCGAACTCACGAAGCGTCTCCCCGGCGACCCCGTCGGCCAGCTTCTCCAACGACTCCCTGAGTACCCGGGCATGTGCCGGATCCCCGGTGATGTCCATCAACTCGCTCTCGTCGACGCGTGGTTCGCCATCCTGCTGACTCACCCGGTCTCCCCTCTCCCCACCTGCCCGGCCGCTCGCCGCTCGCCGCTCGCCGTTCTCGTTCGTCGCTCGTCGTTTGTTGTTCGGCGCCCCGGGCACGCTCGTCCTCGGTCGGCGGCGGCAGAGTCTAGGGCGGTGCGGACGGAATCCCGCGCGGCCGTGGAACGGCCGGGCCGGGCGAGATCGGGACGAGGTCGGGGACGGCGCACCAGAACCCCGGGGCCCGTACGACTCGGACCGGCCTTCGGGCAGACCCGATGGCGCCGGGCCACATTCACCTGATCGAGGCAATGGGCGACGAGCGGGCGAAGGCGCCGCTGTGTCGGGTCAGCGGCGCCCCGCGCCGTCCGCGGCGGCGATCAGCAGGGCCACGTCGTCGTCCTCGCTGGGGTGGCGCAATTCCCGGAGGAGGAGGTCGCAGACCTCCTCCAACGACCCGTCAGCGGAGCCCAGCAGGGTCACCAGGGCCTGGATCCTGACGTCGATGTCCTCGTCCCGCGTCTCCACCAGGCCGTCCGTGTACAGAACAAGCCGGTCGCCCGGCGCGAGATCGACCGTCACGCTCTCGAACACCGTGTTGCCGACGCCGAGCGGGGCGCCGCTCGGCAACTCGAGCAGACGTGGCGTGCCCTGGGCGGAGACCAGGACCGGGGGGAGGTGGCCGGCGGACGCGACCCGGCAGCGGCCCTCACGCGGGTCGTAGACGGCGTAGACGCAGGTGGCGATGTAGGGATCGAGTCCGACGGTGATGTCGTCGAGGTGGCGCAGTACCTCGACGGGCTCCAGGTCGATACGGGAGAGCGTCTGGGTGGCGGTGCGCAGCCGCCCCATCGTGGTGGCCGCGTTGATGCCGCTGCCCATCACGTCCCCGACGACCAGGGCGGTCTTCTCGCCCTGCAGCGGCAGCACGTCGAACCAGTCGCCGCCGACCTCGAAGGCCGAACCGGCGGGCTGGTAGCGCGAGGCGACCTGCAGCCCGGCGAGGTGGCTCGGCTTGCGGGGCAGCATGCTGCGCTGGAGGGCCAGCGCGGTCTCCCGCTGCTGACGGTAGAGGCGCGCGTTGTCGATGCACACGGCCGCCCGGGCGGCCAGCTCGCAGGCGAGCAGCGTGTCGTCCTCGGTGAAGGGCAGCGGGTTGCGGGCGCGCTTGAGGTCCAGCGCGCCGAGAACCTCGCCCCGGGCGATCAGCGGTACCGCGAGATAGGAGTGGACCCCCGCCTTGGCGAGCAGCGCCGCGGCCCGCTCGTCGCGTGCGACGCACGACAGCGCGTCGTCGTCCAGCAGCGCCACCCGCACCGGCTCGGCGGTCCGTACACAGCGGGTGACCAGCCGGTCCGCGTCGTAGCGCGCCGGTTCGCCCGGCGGGTCGGCGGCGTCCACGGCGACCGTGTCGTAGGCGGCGGCGACGGCCAGCGCCTGGATCACCGCGGGGCCGTTGTCCGGCGAGGGGCGACCGCGCAGCACGGTGTCGAGCACGTCGACGGCGGCGATGTCGGCCAGCTCGGGCACGGCCACGTCGGCCAGCTCCCGGGCGGTCTGCTCCAGGTCCAGCGTGGTGCCGATCCGCACCGACGCGTCCGCGACGAGCGCCAGCCGGTGGCGGGCCCGCTCGATCTCCAGCGTCGCGAGGTGCCGGTCGGTGACGTCGATCGCGGAGACCGCGAGACCGATGACCCGGCCACCGACGTCGTCCAGCCGGTACAGGGAGACCGACCAGGCGTGGTCGTTGTCCGGGTCGGCCGGCGTCCGACCGGTGATCTCGTGGTCTAGCAGCGGCTCACCGCTCGCCAGAACCCGCCGCATCTTCATCTCGACCGCATCCGCGTCGACCGACGGCAGGATCTCCCCGACACGCCGGCCGAGGTGCCCCGCCGCGTCGATGCCGTCGATGCGGACCAGCGCGTCGTTCACGGCGACGTAGCGCAGGTTCGTGTCGAAGACGGCAAGCCCGATGGGGGACTGGTCGACCAGCCGGACCGACAGGGCCAGGTCGCGCTCCACCTTGCGGAGGGTTTCCTGGTCGGTGGCGATGCCGAGCGCGTAGTAGTCGCCGAGGTCGTCCAGGAGGCGCATGTTGCGCCACTCGAGGTTCTTGATGCTGCCGTCCTTGTGGCGCACGGGGAAGACCCCGGCCCAGCCCTCCCCGCTGCTCATGACCTGCTCGAAGAGCTTCACGACCATGTCGAAGTGCTCCTCGGCGATCATCAGCCGAGCCGCGTACGCGCCCAGCGCCTCGTCGGCCGAGTAACCCAGCAGGCGCTCGGCCTGCGGGCTCCAGAAGACGATGCGGCCCTTGTCGTCGAGCACCACGGCCGCCACCCCGAGCACCTCGAGCAGCCCACCCGTGGGAGCGGACGTGGTGGCCCTCTCACGGGCGGCCCACAGCTCGCCACCGCCGCCCATGGCCACTCCTCCCGGCACCGTCCCGGCGCGGTGCCTGTGCCCCCATCGTCCACCCGCCCGGCCCGCTCCTGCCAGGTTTTCTGCTCCCTAGGAGGAAAACCTGGCAGGAGACGTTCCGCCCGGGTCGCGTGCGGCGCTCCGCCCGGCCGGCCCGGGCGCTGCCGACGCCCGGCGTAGGGTCGCGACGTGGAGAACGTGGAGGAGGCCGGGCGGCGAAGATCAACGACCGTGTTGCTGGTCGCCGGTTTCACGCTGCTGTGGCTGCTGGACGTGTTGACCAGTCGGCACGTGTGGGTCTGGCCGCCGCTGCTCGGCGGCCCGCTGGTGGCGTTGCTGGTGCTGGCACCCGGGCGGTGGTGGCCGGGTCGCGTCGCCGAGAGCACGGTGATCCGCTGGCGGGTCCTGGCCGCCTTCGCGGTGTCGGCCGGGGTCACGTTGCTGCTGCTCCGTTCGGGTGAGGCCGGTAGTTGGGGGTTGATGGAGAGTGCGGCCCTGCTGACGTTGCTGGTCGGGGCCGCGCGGTCGGCTCCGATGCCGGAAGCCGTGGGGCTGTGCCTGCTGGTGGGCGCGGCTGTGATCGCCGCGCCGCTGCGGATCTCCGGGGGTGGTGACGAGATCACGTTCGCCTTCCTGCTGACGTTGGCGGCCGGTGGGGCCGTGGGACTGGGCGGCTACCTGCGAGGGCTGGACAACCGGCGGGCCCAGGCCGTCCACCGAGTCCGGGAGCGTGAGCGGCTGGAACTGGCGCGCGACCTGCATGACTTCGTCGCGCACCACGTCACCGGCATCGTGGTGCAGGCACAGGCGGCGCGGACCATCCGGGAGACGGCACCCGAACGGCTGGATCCGCTGCTCGAGGGCATCGAACGGGCTGGTGCGGAGACGCTGGAGTCGATGCGCCGGCTGGTGCGGGTGCTGCGGGAGGAGGACGGCGGCACGGTGCGGCCGGAGAACTTGCTGACCGAACTCGGTGTGCTGGTGTCGGTGTTCGGGGAACGGGAGGGCGGCGGCACGGCCACGCTTGAGGTCGCGGCCGACGCGAGGTCGGTGCGCCTCGCTCCGGAGGTGGAGACGTCAGTGCATCGCCTGGTACAGGAGGCGCTGACCAACGTCGCTCGCCACGCTCCGGGCGCCCCCGGCGTCCGGGTGACGATGGGACTGTCGGAGGGCCACCGGGAGGGCGCGTGGCTGGTGGTGCGTGTCGTGAACGGGCCGGCTGACCGTACTCCGCCGCCCGGCGGACGCGGTGGCTTCGGTCTGGTGGGTCTACGGGAGCGGGTCGAGGCGGTGGGCGGTGGACTGGACGTGGGGCCGACGGAGAGCGGGGGCTGGCGGGTGGTCGGAAGGTTTCCGGTGCTGGAGTCGGGAGGGTCAGTCGGATGAGCGATGCCGTGACGCGGGTTCTGATCGCGGACGACCAGGAGATGGTCCGAACGGGCTTCCGGCTGATTCTGGAGGCTCAGCCCGGGATCGAGGTCGTCGGCGAGGCCGCCGACGGCGCGCGGTGTGTGGAGCTGGCCCGTCGGTTGCGTCCGGATGTCTGCCTGGTCGACGTCCGGATGCCCAGGCTGGACGGGCTGGAGGTCACCAGACGGCTGGCCGGGCCGGACGTCGCCGAGCCGCTTCGGGTTGTTGTGGTCACCACCTTTGATCAGGACGACTATCTGTACGGGGCGCTACGGGGAGGTGCTGTCGGCTTCCTCCTCAAGGACGCGGGTCCGGCGCTGTTGGTCGAGGCAGTGCGGGCGGCGGCCCGGGGCGACGGGCTGGTCTCCCCGGCCGTCACACTCCGCCTGCTCAGGAATCTCGATCACGGCTCCACCGCCGACACGCCTCCTGTTCCGCTCTCGGAGCGGGAGGCGGAGGTGGTGCGGCTGGTGGCTCATGGCCGGACGAACCAGGAGATCGCAGCGGAGCTGCACATCTCCCTGTCCACGGTGAAAACCCACCTCACGAGTGTTCAGTTGAAGTTGGACGCCCGTAACCGGGTGGAGATCGCGGCGTGGGCCTGGCGGACTGGCCGGATGCGGGACGGCTGAGGGCGAGAGCGGCGGTGCCGCTGCCCGGCGCGCCGCCGCTTCCGGGTGCTCAGCTCCTGTGGGCTCGGCTTCCGCGGGCTCGGCTTTCTTTGCTCCAGTGCCACCAGGTCACTCGTCGCCATGCCCACTCGAGCGGCCCGTACCGGTGGCGAGCCAGCCACCAGTGGCTGAACACGGCCTGCGCGGTCAGCGTGCCGGCGGCGAGAGCGAGGGCGCCGGCCCAACGCATGGAGTCCGAGAGGCCGAGAAGCGGCGCCGCAGCCACGACAACAAGGGTTCCGCCTACGTAGTTGGTGAGCGCCATCCGACCGAGCGGGCTGAACACGGCCTTGAGCGGGCGCCCCAGCGGGCTCTGCAACAGCAGCAGAAATCCGCAGACGTAGGCGATCGCGGCCAGCAGCCCCGCGACGGCGGCGGACTTCATGGCGATCGGCTCCAGCCACGTCCTGTGCTGCCAGATGGTGGCGGCGACGGCGGTCGGCGCGGTGATCGCGAGGAGAAGGGTGAGCTGCCGACCCCGGTCCTGCAGTGTGTCCGGTATGCCGTACCTGGCGGTTGCGGCACCCAGCAGGAAGAGCCCGGGTATCAGGGCCATGCCGCCACTGGCGAGTATCAGCCCCGCCACGGTCGCCGCGAGGCCCGCGAGCAGGACCGCCCAGCGCGGCAGCCATGTTGAGGGCAGCAGCACCACCAGACCGGCGAGGGCGTAGGGGAGCAGCGCCTCGCCCGGATGCAGCAGCTGGTGCAGCCCGCCGAGGACGCCGAGCGCGAGCAGCCGGCGGAGCAGGAGGAGACGAGCGTTGGCGCCGCGGGCTGCCGCGCTCTCGTAGAAGAGCACGAAGCTCAGGCCGAAGAGGAAGGAGAAGATCGGGAAGAACCGGTGCTGGACCAGCAGGTCCAGAGCCTCACGGATCGGGTGGAGTTCACCGGGGCGGGGCCCGGCGGCGAGCGAGACGATCTGCGGGATGTTGACCAGCAGGATGCCGCAGAGTGCGAATCCCCGAAGGGCGTCCAGGGAGTGGATGCGTGGGCGTCCGGCGCCAGCGCCGGACGTGGTCTCGGGTGCTGGGGTGTGCGCTGGGGTGTGCGCTGGGGTGTGCGAGACGGCGTTCACGGCGTTCATGCTGTTCAGCCCTCCAGCAGCACGTAGTCGTAGGAGACCCGCTCACCGTCGGTCCCGGTGACCGAGACCGCGATGTTCTGGGTCGTGCCGTCCTCGAGGGTGACCTCGCACATGAGGGGCTGCTCCGCACGCGGCCGCAGTTCGTCCTCGCAGCGCACCTCCCGCGGCTTCTTCTCGATGACCGGGAGGCCGTAGTTGGCCCGTATCTGGCGTTCGACCTCGGCGCGGGGCACGTGACCGGTCGCGGTGTCACGCTGGCTCGTGGACTCGCTGGAAAGCAGCCGGGGCACGGTGAGGACCGCCAGTACGGCAGCCACGAAGGCGAGGCCTCCCACGAGGCTCAGGACGGCGAGAGTGGAGCGTTTCACGGGCTTCTCCGAGTGCGGGAACTGTTCGTCCCGTCCACGGTCCACTGCCGAGGCGCCTTCCCGCCTCGGCCGAATGGTTGCTTTGGCTACCGGCCAAAAGTATGAGTGGGCGGTGGAGGCCAGAGGCCTTGCTCCGGTTCTCCAGAGGGATGATGCCTCTATCCGCCAGAAGGTGGATCGACGTTCAACCGCATGGCCGACGTGACGGCCGTCGCGCGGACCCTACGCTTGCTTCAGCTCGGCAGCTCCGAAGCTGACGGCGAAGCGCTTGCACCAGATGCTGACGCTGGTGAGCTGCTCCAGGTCGACGGTGTCGGGAAGTTCGTAGTTCTGGCTTCCCTTGTTGCCCTTCAGCTTGCCGAGGTTGACGTACTCGCCGTCGTCGAAGACGTGCCAGCCGCCACGGCCCTCGATGACAGGTGCGTCAGTGATCCACACGTGGAGGTCGGGTCCGTTGCTGGTGTCCAGGTTCTCCAGCCGAAGGATCCGGTTGCCGTCGGCGGTCTCGACGACGCGCACGCTTCCGGTGGTGGTGTGCTCGTGGCTGATCAGCTCGCCTGACACGAGCGTACGCGGCTCGGCCGGCGGCGCCGGCGTCGCGGACGCGTCCTGATCGCCGCTGTCCTGGTCAGTGCCCGTGCCGGGAGAGGGCTCGGCGGTCGGTGCGGCCGACGGGAGCGACTCGTTGACGGTCTCGTCGACGACAAGCTTCCAGGGCTGGAACCAGTACAGCCCGAATCCCACCAGCAGCGTGAGCACCACGGCACCGCTGATGACCACAGGTCTGCTGAGGAGCTTGCCGAACCGAGCCATGACCGTCCCTTCCACGCGGTGCCACCGGAACGCCGCGTCCCCTGAAGCCTAGTTCGAAGAACCCGGACGGGCGAGGGGCGCCGGAACGATGAGACAGGAAGGAGGTGCCCGTCAGCCGGGCCAGGCCCACTCGGCGACTTCCGGCAGATCGGTGCCGTGCTGTCGGATCCACTCGTGGTGACGACCGCGTACGTCCGCCAGGTGCTGGCGGAGATCGGCGGCGTGTACGGCGAGGCCCGGAACGCGGTCGACGACGTCCATGGCGAGCCGGTAGCGGTCCAGGTTGTTGCGCACGACCATGTCGAAGGGGGTGGTGGTACTGCCCTCCTCCTGATAGCCGCGTACGTGCAGGTTGTCGTGACCTGTGCGGCGGTAGGTCAGGCGGTGGACGAGCCACGGGTAGCCGTGGTAGGCGAAGATCACCGGGCGGTCCCGGGTGAAGAGCGCGTCGTAGTCGGTGTCCGTCATGCCGTGCGGATGCTGGTCGGCAGGCAGCAGTCGGGCCAGATCGACGACGTTCACGACCCGTACCGCGAGGTCGGGAAGGTGCCTGCGGAGGAGCGCGGCCGCCGCGAGCGTCTCCTGGGTCGGCACGTCCCCGGCGCAGGCGAGAACGGCGTCGGGAACCCGGTGGCCGTCGTCGGTACCGGCCCAGGGCCACACGCCCACGCCTCGGGCGCAGTGGCGCCTGGCGTCCTCCAACGGCATCCAGTCGAAGCAGGGCTGCTTGCCGGCCACGACGACGTTGACGAGGTTGCGGGTGCCCAGGACGTGCTCGGTGACGGCCAGCAGCGTGTTCGCGTCCGGCGGCAGATACACCCGTACGTAGTCCGGGCTCTTGTTGAACACGTGGTCCACGAAACCCGGGTCCTGGTGGGAGAAGCCGTTGTGGTCCTGCCGCCAGACATGGGAGGTGAGGAGGTAGTTGAGTGAGGCGACGGGCCGTCGCCAGCGGAGTTCGTCGGCGCTCTTGAGCCACTTGATGTGCTGACTGGCCATGGACGCGACGATGTGGGCGAAGGCCTCGTAGGAGGAGAAGAGCCCGTGGCGGCCGGTGAGCAGGTAGCCCTCCAGCCAGCCCTGGCAGAGGTGCTCGGACAGCACCTCCATGACCCGCCCGTCGCGGTTCAGATGCTCGTCGGTGGCGAGTGTCTGTTCCTGCCATGCCTTGCCCGTTGTCTCGTACACGGCGTCCAGCCGGTTGGAGGCCGTCTCGTCCGGGCCGACCAGGCGGAAGTCACGGCGATCGGCGGTGGCGGCCATCAGGTCGGCGAGCAGGGACCCGAGGACCCGGGTCGGCGCGTGACTGCTCGCGCCCGGCTTGTCCACCTGTACGCCGTACCTCTCCAGGGACGGTACGGGGAGCTCGCGCAGCCGTATCCCACCGTTGGCGTGCGGGGTGGCGCCGAGTCGTCGTGCGCCGTCCGGTACGTACCGCAGCACCTGCGGACGTGGCCGGCCGGCTTCGTCGAACAGTTCCCCGGGCCGATAGGAGCGCAGCCAGGCTTCCAGGCGCAGCAGGTGGTCGTGGTTCTCCCGGACCTCTGCGAGTGGGACCTGGTGCGAGCGCCAGGTGTCCTCCACCGGCTTCCCGTCGGCCTCGGCGGGGCCCGTCCAGCCCTTGGGTGTGCGGAGCACGATCATCGGCCAGCGCGGGCGACCGGCTACGCGGCCGACCCGCGCCCGGTGCTGGATCTCCCGGACGCGATCGGCGGCGGAGTCGAGCGCGGTGGCGAGCTTGTGGTGCACCGCGTGCGGATCGTCGACGTCACCGGTGACGTAAAGGGGCTCGTGACCGTATCCGCGGAGCAACTGGTCCAGTTCGGCCTCGGGTAGCCGGGCGAGCACGGTCGGGTTGGCGATCTTGTAGCCGTTCAGGTGCAGGATCGGGAGGACGGCGCCGTCGTGTACCGGGTCGAGGAACTTGTTTCCGTGCCAGGAGGCGGCCAGCGGACCGGTCTCGGCCTCTCCGTCGCCGATGACGCAGGCCACCAGTAGCTGCGGGTTGTCCAGCGCGGCGCCGTAGGCGTGTGCCAGGGAGTAGCCGAGCTCACCGCCTTCGTGGATCGAACCGGGCACGTCCGGTGCGGCGTGGCTGGGTACCCCACCAGGAAAGGAGAACTGTCGGAAGAAGCGTTCCATGCCGGAGCGGTCGCGGGTCACGTCGGGGTAGAACTCGGTGTAGCTGCCTTCAAGCCAGCTGCCGGCGAGGATCGCCGGCCCGCCGTGCCCGGGTCCCCATACGCACAACGTGTCCTGGTCACGTTCGCGGATCAGCCGGTTCAGATGCGTGTAGACGAGATTGAGACCGGGGGTGGTACCCCAGTGGCCGAGCAGCCGCGGCTTGATGTGCTCCGGGCTCAGCGGTTCGCTCAGCAGCGGATTGCCCATCAGGTAGATCTGGCCGCAGGAGAGGTAGTTGGCCGCCCGCCAATGCGCGTCGAGGGAGGCGACGTCGAGGTGGTTGGCGGTGTCGCCCATGGGCGTTCTCCGTCCTTCCGGTCGGCGTGTGAGTCGACGTCCGGTCGTCGGCGGGGTGCCGGTTCCCGCCGGTGCTGCCGGCTCTCAGCCGGCTTCCGCCTGCGCGCCGAACCAGACGGTTGTGGTGTTGCAGAACTCGCGGATGCCGTGGCCTGCCAGCTCCCTGCCGTACCCGGAGCGTTTGACGCCGCCGAACGGCAGCGCGGGGTGTGAGGCGGTCATGCCGTTGACGTAGACGCCACCGGCGTTGATGTCCCGTACGAACCGCCGGCTGTCCTCCTCGTTCCGTGTCCAAAGGTTCGAACTCAGCCCGAAGGAGGTGTCGTTGGCCAACTCCAGTGCCTCGTCCAGGCTGTCGGCGCGGTAGAGGGAGGCCACCGGGCCGAACGCCTCTTCGCGGTGGATGCGCATCCGGTCGGTGATGCCGGTCAGTACGGTCGGCGCGTAGTACCAGCCGCGGTCCAGGCCGTCGGGCCGCCGGCCGCCGCACAGCGCCGTCGCGCCCAGGCCGAGTGCGTCGTCGACGAGTTCCTCGAGATCGGACCGGCCCCGCTCGCTCGCCAACGGGCCGACCTCGGTGTCCTCGTCCTTCGGGTCGCCGACCCGTAGGGCGGTCATGCCTTCGACGAAGCGTCGGGTGAAGTCGTCGTAGACGTCCGAGTGCACGATGAAGCGCTTGGCCGCGATGCACGACTGGCCGGTGTTCTGGGTGCGGGCCGTCACGGCGGTGGCCGCAGCGCGCGCGACGTCGGCCGAGGGCATGACGACGTACGGGTCGCTGCCGCCCAGCTCGAGCACCGTCTTCTTCACCTCGTCGCCGGCGACCGACGCCACCGCCCGACCGGCGGGCTCGCTACCGGTGAGGGTGGCCGCGTCCACCCGCTCGTCGCGCAGCAGGGACTCGACGGCGTCCGAACCGACGAGCAGCGTCTGGAAACAGCCCTTCGGGTAGCCGGCCCGTCGGAACAACTCCTCCAGGTACAGCGCGGTCTGCGGCACGTTGGAGGCGTGCTTGAGCAGTCCCACGTTCCCGGCCATGAGGGCGGGGGCGGCGAAGCGCACCACCTGCCAGAGCGGGAAGTTCCACGGCATCACGGCCAGCACCACGCCCAGCGGCCGGTACACCACCCTGGCATGTTCGGCGCCGGAGTCGGCCACGTCGTCGGGCGCAGGGTGCTCGTCGGCCAGCAGGTCGGCGGCGTTGTGCGCGTACCAGCGCATCGCCTTGACGCACTTGGCCGCCTCCGCGCGGGCCGCCCCGATCGGTTTGCCCATCTCGGTGGTGATGATCTCGGCGATGTCCGCGTTGTCCGCCTCCAGTAGCTCGGCGGCGTGCAGGAGCATCCGCGCGCGCTCGCCGAAACCGGTCGTCCGGTGCTGCCTGAAGGCGGCGCGGGCGGCCGTCAGCCGGCGTTCGATCTGTTCCCGGTCCATCTCCTCGAACGTCCTGAGGGTTTCGCCGGTAGCGGGGTTCACCGTGGCGATGGGCATGCCGCATCCTCCTCGCTGCTGTCCGGTCCGTTCGGTGCTGTTGTGGTGGTGTTCGGGTCTGTCGCGCGCGTCCGGTGCGGTCAGCCGTCCTCGGTGGCGGGCCAGGCGTCGTCCACCTCGAAGGTCACCGCCGTCCCGCCGTACCGGCCGGTCGCCACCTGCCACCGGGACGCGAGGGCGTCCACCAGCAGGAGGCCGCGCCCGCCGGTGGCGTCCTCGGTGGCGGCCCGCATCCGCACCGCCTCCGGCGGCCCGGGGCTGTGGACCGTCACCCGTAAGCGGGTGCCCTCCCGCCACCACTCCACTCGCACCCGCCACCGCGAGTTCTGCGCCCGTGGGTGGAGCACGGCGTTGGTGACGAGCTCGGACATCATCAGCAGGCTGTCCTCCAACGCCCGTGACCAGCGTGGCGAGCCGTGCGGCGCGTGTGGCTCGAGCAGTTTGCGGAACCACCGCCGGGCGGTGGGCACCGACTCCGGCACGGGCCGCAGCGTCATGGTGCCCAGCGGTTCGGGTGCCGCGGCGTCAGTGCGGGAACCGTTCGCGCCGTAGCCGTCGCAGAGGTCATCCATCAGCACCCACTCCTCAGCCGTGCCGTGTCGCCCTTGCGAACGGGTACGCGCGGGAGTGCGCCGGATGCTCAGCCTTTGTCCGTGGATGAGCATCCGGCGGGGTGGGGCGGACCGGGGAGGGACGCCCGGCCGGTAACCCCGGCCGGTAACCCCGGCCGGGCGTGCCAGTGCGCCCGGCGGCGCCGTCCGCCCGGGGCTACCGGCCCTGGCGCTTGGCGGTGGCCTTCTGGGTCTTGCCGCGCACCTTGGCGGCGGCCGCGTGCATGTCGCGCATCGTCTGCGCGGCGCGCTGCTCGGTGGCGGTGTTCTTCTGCTGTTGCTGCTCGGCGAACCTGCTGTGTTCCCGGTGGTGCTTGGACACGTCTCCTCCTCGGACCCGCGACCCGAATACGGCGTTCCCCCACTCTCCCGCGTCGGAGGCCGTCCGGCATCCCGAGAGAGTGATCACCTGATCGAGTGAAAGCGCCGGGCGGTCGAGGGCGGGGGCGCCCGGACGGCCGGAGCGCCCGCCGGGCGCCTGGGGAACACTCGAACATCCGACTGCGGCGCCGTACGATCCGGCCATGTCGAGAAACGGTCAGTGGTACCCGCCCGAGTGGCCGGACCGCATCAGGGCGCACGCGCGTGGCGAACTCACGCCGGTGACGCCACGCCGGGCCGCCACCGTGATGCTGCTCCGAGACACCCCGCCGCCCGAGCCGCCCACCGGCGACGCCGGGCCCGCGGCCACCGCCACCGGCCCGGCCGTCTACCTGCTGCGGCGGCGCACCTCGATGGCCTTCGCAGGCGGCGCCTACGCCTACCCCGGAGGCGGCGTCGACCCGCGGGACGAGGGGGAGGTCGCCTGGGCGGGCCCGTCGACGGAGGAGTGGGCCGACCGTCTTGGTGTGCCGGCCGTGGAGGCGCAGGCCGTCGTGTGCGCCGCCGTCCGGGAGACGTTCGAGGAGGCCGGGGTGCTGCTCGCCGGCCCGGACGCCGTCTCGGTCGTCGCGGACACGACCGGGTCCGACTGGGAGGACGACCGCCGCGCCCTGGTGGCCAGGGAGGTCTCCTTCGCCGACTTCCTCGCCCGGCGGAAACTGGTGCTGCGCAGCGACCTGCTGAGCGCCTGGGCGCGCTGGATCACCCCGGAGTTCGAGGACCGCCGCTACGACACGTGGTTCTTCGTCGCCGCGCTGCCGGCGGGGCAGCGCACCCGCGACGTCTCCACGGAGTCCGACCGCACGGTGTGGGCGACGCCCGCCGACGCGGCGGCCGGCTACGACCGGGGCGAGTTCCTGATGATGCCGCCGACCATCGCCACTCTCCGGGAGCTGACGGAGCTCACGGCGGGGCGTGCCGCCGCCGATGTCCTGGCGGCGGCCGGCAGCCGCGACCTGACGCCGATCGTCGCCTCCGCCCGCATGGAAGGCGACGAGATCGTCCTCAGCTGGCCCGGTCACCACGAGTTCGAGAAGAGGATCAGCACCGTATGAGCACCGCAGCAGCGCCCGGCCGGCCTCGTGCCCCGCTTCCCGACGGACCGGCCACCGAGCGGGCGGTCTGCGTGCGGGCCGCGAACCCGTCCCCGATGACGCTCGACGGTACGAACACCTGGATCGTCGCCGAGCCCGGCTCGGACGCGGCCGTGGTGATCGACCCGGGCCCGCTGGACGAGGAGCACCTGCGCGCGGTCGTGCGGACGGTGGAGGACGCCGGACGCCGGGTCGCCCTGACCCTCCTCACCCACGGCCACGGCGACCACTCCGACGGATTGGCGCGCTTCGCCGAGCTGACGGGGGCGCCGGTACGGGCCGCCGATCCGGCGTACCGGGTGGGCGGCGAGGGGCTCGAGGCCGGTGACGTGATCACCACCGGTGGCCTGGAGCTGCGGGTGCTGGCCACTCCGGGCCACACCCACGACTCGGTGTGCCTGCACCTGCCGGCCGACCGGGCGCTCTTCTCGGGGGACACCGTGCTGGGCCGCGGCACCACGGTCGTCGCCCACCCGGACGGGCGGCTCGGCGACTACCTGGACTCGCTGCGGGCGCTGCGCTCCCTCACCGTCGACCGCGGCGTGAGAACGGTGCTGCCGGGGCACGGCCCGGTGCTGGACGACGCGCTGGGCGCGATCGACTACTACCTGGTGCACCGCGCGAACCGGTTGGCGCAGGTGGAGACGGCCGTGGAGAACGGTCACCGGTCGCCGGCCGAGGTCGTGTCACATGTGTACGCGGAGGTCGACCGGTCGCTGTGGCCGGCCGCGGAGATGTCCGTCCGCGCCCAGCTGGACTACCTCGAGGAACACGGCCTTATCTGACCCGTCCGGCCCCGCCCCGGGGCAGGCGCGGGCGGAGCGGGGGTCGTCGCCTTCCCCGGCCGGCGCCGGCCGGGGAAAGGCGGCGGAATCGGGGAGGGGCGGCGGTCAGCGGCTGCGCTTGGCCAGCCGCTCCACGTCGAGCAGGATCACCGCGCGCGCCTCCAGCCGCAGCCAGCCTCGGCCGGCGAAGTCGGCGAGGGCCTTGTTGACCGTCTCGCGGGAGGCGCCGACGAGCTGGGCCAGCTCCTCCTGCGTGAGGTCGTGCACCACGTGGATGCCCTCCTCGGACTGCACCCCGAAGCGCCGCGAGAGGTCCAGCAGCGCCTTGGCGACCCGGCCCGGCACGTCGGAGAAGACGAGGTCGGACATCGAGTCGTTGGTGCGGCGCAGCCGTCGGGCGATGGCGCGCAGCAGCGCCATGGCGACCTCGGGGCGCGCGTTGAGCCAGGGCTGGAGGTCGCCGTGGCCGAGACCGAGCAGCTTGACCTCGGTGAGGGCGCTGGCGGTGGCGGTGCGCGGGCCCGGGTCGAACAGGGACAGCTCGCCGATCAGCTCACCGGGCCCCAGCACGGCGAGCATGTTCTCGCGGCCGTCGGGGGAGGTGCGGTGGAGCTTCACCTTGCCTTCGGTGACCACGTAGAGGCGGTCGCCGGGGTCGCCTTCGTGGAACAGGGCCTCGCCACGGGCCAGCGTCGTCTCGGACATGGAGGCACGCAGCTCAGCCGCCTGCTCTTCATCGAGCGCCGCGAACAGGGGGGCGCGCCGCAGAACGTCGTCCACGAGTTCTCTCCTTGTCGACCTGCCCATGGAGGGGATGGAAGGTTCCGCCCCATGATGCCGGACGTCGAAACAGTGCGATCAGTCACAAGTTTGACCTACGCGGCGCGGGGAGCGTACGGCAGGGGGCCGATTGGGCTGCCAATCAGCGAGGAGCCGGGCGAATGTCGGCGTGTCCCCTTAGGCTGGCCGGGTGGCCGAACTCGCCGGTGTTCCCCGGTGAGAGCGCATCGAAAGGGGGCCGGACGGGTGGTGTCATCACAGGGTTCCGCTCTGGGCGAACAGGTGTCCGCGCGGGCGGCGCGTCCGTCGGAGGGCAAACCCGCCGCCCCCAAGTCGGAGGGCAAACCCGCCGCCCGTAAGCCGAAGGGCAAGCCGGAGTCGCGGCTGGCCATGGTGCGCCGCGCCCGCCGCATCAATCGGGAGCTGGCCGACGTCTACTACTACGCCCACCCCGAGCTGGACTTCGAGAACCCGTTCCAGCTGCTCGTGGCCACCGTGCTGTCGGCGCAGACGACGGACCTGCGGGTCAACCAGACGACCCCCGCCCTCTTCGCCGCCTACCCCACGCCCGAGGACATGGCCGCCGCGCCACCGGAGGAGCTGGAGGAGCTGATCCGGCCTACCGGCTTCTTCCGCAACAAGACGAAGTCCCTGATAGGGCTGTCCACCGCGCTGCGGGACCGGTTCGACGGCGAGGTCCCCGGCCGGCTGGAGGATCTGGTCAGCCTGCCCGGCGTGGGCCGGAAGACGGCTTTTGTCGTCCTCGGCAACGCGTTCGGGTTTTCCACTACGGCCTCACGGTCGGGGAGCGGCGGGGGTGCCCAACTGGGGAGCGCCTACGGGTTCGCCACATAGGCACCGCCGTTCAGACAACATCTGCGCTCCCCACCTAGGGACGTGACCCCGAGGGGTCCACTACGACCCCTAGGAGTGCAGGCGTGGTCACCACCCCGCTTACCGACGTACCTGGCACCTTCGCGTCCGCCCAGGCGCTGGAAGCCGTAGCCGTCAGCTATGTACGCCAGTCGTCCGCCAAATCCAACAGAACTGAGGCTTCCCCGCTCACTCAGCGGGCAGCCAATGAGGGCCGCGCGGCCGAACTCAACGCCCAGTTCTTGCGGCACTACGAAGACATTGGCATTTCCGGGTGGAACCCGGACGCTGAGCGCCCCGGATTTGAGGACATGCTCAAATCCGCCCGCGCGGGCGCCTTCAATATGCTGGTTGTGTACGACGTGAGCCGCTTCTCTCGCCGTGAAGTTGAGGACGCCGCGCCAATCGTTCTTGAGCTTCACCGGCTCGGGATCACAATTGTGAGCGTCACTGAGGGCGTATTCGCGCCGCGAGACACAATGGCACTGCTATATCTGATTATGCGCCTAGACGCTGTGAACAAGGAATCGGCCGTCAAGTCTAAGAAGGTGCGGGATGTAAAGGCGGCACAGCGGGAAAAGGGTTCATGGCTTGGCGGTCAGACTCCCTATGGCTTGGACGCTGAACCGTACATTGACGGCAAGCTCACGCTTATGCGTCTCGTCCACAACAAGGATGAGTCAGGGAACATCCGCCGAATCGTTGAGCTGATCTTCAGGCACATGCACGAACCGGTTAACCGGAAGCGTGGTCAGCGCAACATGGGAACGCTTTCTGCGTTGTGCGACGACATGACGAAGCGCGGCATTCCCACACGGGGCCAGAGAAAGGGGAAGGAGCGTAAGAACTCGACGTGGGGAGTTAAAACGCTGAAATGGATTCTTCTCAATCCGGCAATTGCTGGTATGCGGGCAGAACCAATCTACAAGATTCGAGAGAACGGCACGCGAACCAACACGCTGACCGGGTACCGGATCATCCGGGATGAGGACGGTCGACCGGAGATGATCTGTGAGCCGATCATTCCCCCGGCAAAGTGGTTCCTGCTTCGTGACTGGCTTTTGGGTCGGGGGCAGGGCGAAGGGGTGGCGCGTGGAACAAGCCTTCTCAGCGGTCTTCGCCGCGTGGACGAGAAGGACCGTAAGCCAAAGCCCGTACTGACGTGTGAGTGTGGGCGACCCGGAAAGGCCCAAAACTCTGGGCCAAAGCCGGTTTACCTGTGTACACGCAGCAGCACGGTTCCGAGCAAGCCGGGCGAACACCAGGGACTGAACCGGGTCATGCAAAGCCACCTTGATGACTTCATTGCCCGACGGATCTTCGCACTTATCCACAGCGCTACCGCGAAAGACGTGGACGCTGACACGCTGGAAATCGTGTCCGAAGCGACCCGCGTTTTCTCTCGTTCCATTGAGAGCCCGGAGACGGCAGCCGAACGGACTCAAGTAGTGACGGAGCGCGCCGACGCCACCAACGCGCTAACGGACTTGTACGACGACCTAGAGGGGGGGCTCTACGACGGCCCAGTTGGGCGGGAACGGTTCAAGAAGACGAAGGCGCGTATTGAAAGACGAATCGCGGCGGCGGATAGTCGACTTGAGGAGTTGGCCGACCCGGAAACCGTCGCCCTGCCGTTTGCCGCATGGCTGGACGGCGCGGAGGACGGGGACCCCATGGGCAAAGGTTCATGGTGGGCAACCGCCGATCTGAGCGAACGACGCAAGTTCGTTGAACTGTTCATCCGAAAGATCACCGTGCGGTCCGTGGGCGGTGTGCATAAAGGGCGCGTCCGGGGTGGCTACGACGTTGCAGCGCGAATCGACCTTGAGTTTGTGCGCCCTTGGAAGGAGGGGGACGAGACAGTCGTGACTCAGACGGAGGCGTAGCGGCCCCTGAGAGTGCGCGACACGGCCCCGGCGGGCCTCACCCCTGCCGGGGCCGTGCCATGCTCCAGGGCGGCCGCTGAGCGGGCGTATGGACCACTCGGCGGGACTCGGCGTCCTGTTGTGACCAGTCGTGACATGTGCATGGCATGTGTTGAGCAAGTCGAGATGTCAGCACGGAGTGTATGTGGCTGGCTACCTACAGCGAGAAGTGTGCGGTGAAGCGGTGGTTCTTACCTTGTTTCAGGTATCCCTTAAGAATCTCTATAAGCAAACCGAAATCACGCCTCATTCACCGCTTCCACCGCACCGTGACCGGGGTTACCCAAGCGTCTCGCTGCACGTGAGGCAACTTCCCTACTCAGGTAAACCCTTGCGCTCTAGTAGAGGTAGAGGGCAAGGGGATACCGCGCACCCTTCCTGTAGGCACGGCGGACTGAGTGCCCCGCCCTCTGTCCCTCCGGGGGCTTGGTCGCCTGGCCCAATCGGTAGAGGTGCACGGCTTAGAACCGTGATGATCCGGGTTCGAATCCCGGGGCGACCACCGACCACCGACTCACGTGAGTCGGTGCCTATTCCAGCATCTCAGAAAGCCTCCGTACTACCTCCGGGTCCTTCCTCAGGAAGGCATAGCCCCGGGCGCATGACAGGCAGACGGTTCCGGCGAACCTTCCGGATGCGTCGGCTAGTCCCGTGTTGGGTCTTTCGTCGGTTGCTTCGTGGCCGCATGCCCCGCATGGCTTCATGCGGACAACGGCAAAATCAGACGGTGAGATTCCCAGGTTTTGGGCGGTGCGCTTCATGCGTTGGTCGGCGTACGGCTTAGCCCCGGTGCGCCGCTTGTTCTCCGCCTCCTCTGCTCGGCGGGCGCGCTCATAGTCGGCATGGCATGGCTTGCAGACATACGTATTGCGATTGAAGGATGTGACCGGTTTTAGTGTGTCGCATTGTTTGCATTTGATCTCACCTGTCTGTGCGCGCTTCTCCCATGTGGCAGCGTATTGAGAGCGGAGGCATGTTCTGCATAGTGGTGCCTTTCTGTTGGGAGGCAGGCTCACGTCGCATTCTCGGCACTGCTTCACGCTTTGATCTGGCGTCACGTGGAAATGGTACCGCCTGGCTATTCGCGGCGTATGTTTATGGGGGCATTCCCCGATAGGGGGTGTGTCATTCGTATTCGGTGTCTTGAGTGCCGAGAGTGGGCAACTCACCGGGGGCGGTGCCACGCGCACCACAAGGCTTATGAGAACGGCCGTTCATGTCAGGCGCACCGCAAGCGGCGCGAGGCTATCGCCCGTGGCCACAATGCGGCGGCACTTCTGCGCAAGGCTGTACGCAAGGCTGTAGCCGGAACGTGCGCCATGTGTGGCGTGACCTACCTGCCTAGTCAGGTGGACATTGACCACATCAAGCCCCTTGCGCTTGGCGGGGAAGACGTGGCGAGCAACGTTCAGGTTCTCTGCAAGCGTTGCCACAAGATCAAGACCGCAATGGACTTCGGTAAGCGTCCGTTCTGACTCCGTGGTAAGGGTAGGGCGCTTCCGAAGTTCGCCGGACGTGGCCTCTGGCGATCCCGCCCCCCGCTTCCGAAACGCGCGCTAGGTGTGACGCCTTTTTTGGTCGACTGACCCGTGCGGCTACTGGGGAAACGCCATTCCGACCCCGCGAGAAGGGCGAAGTTAAGGGGCCTTTAAGGCCCGTTAAGGGGGTGTCAGTGTCTCGGAGTAAGAGCCCCGACATGCGCACCGGCCACGCTAACGGCGCCGCCGAGAGTGCCGCCCCCGTGGTCTACGAAGGGCGAGCACCCCGGGCCCCTGCTGGACTCAAGCGCGTCGGGCGCGAGGTCTGGCGCAACGTCTGGACGGCGGGGAACGGGGCGTACTCCCCGGAGACTGACCGGAACATCATCCTTCGCTACGCGGAGCTGCACGACCGGCGCGCTGAACTCCTTTCGGCTGTCGCTGAGGATGGTCTCATGGCCGTTGGCTCAACCGGTCAGCCCGTTGTTCATCCTGCTATGCGCTATGTGGAATCCACGGAGAAAGAGCTACGGGCGATCGAGACAGTCATTGGTTTCACTCCCGAAGCGCGCATGCGGCTAGGAATCGTGGCGGCTGAGGCACGCCGTATCGCTGCCGGACCTGAGGATTTCTGAGTATCGACCGACGTGCGTGAGTCGGTGTCGTATTGGGGGTGCGCGTGGCAGGTATTGACCGCGTAATCTCTCGCCACATTCCCGCTGATGCGCCGTTCCCGAGTGAGGGGTATCGGGTGGCGAATTGGATCGAAACGTTTTGCCGCCTTACGGGGAGTTTTGCTGGTCAGCCTTTTCGGCTGCTCGAATGGCAGCGGCGACTACTCGTCGACGCGTATGAACTTCGGCAGGATGCGCGCGGTCGATGGATTCGTAAGCATCGAATGGTTGTTGTCTGCATTGCGCGGAAGAACGGCAAGTCGACGCTTGCCGCCGCAATCATGCTGTACCACCTGATTGCCGACCGTGCGGACGCTCAGCGTCAGATCATCGCCGCTGCCAATGACCGGAATCAAGCTCGGATGGTTTTCGACGCGGCCAAGAGCATGGTGACCGCGTCTCCCAAGCTTTCGGCTGTCTGCGATGTTCAGCGGGACGTAATCCGGTTCAAGGACTGCACCTATCGAGTGGTGAGTGCGGATGCTGGGCGGCAGCAGGGCCTTAATCCGAGTGCGGTAAGTCTGGACGAGTACGCGTTCAGTAAGAGCGCTGATCTGTTCGACGCGTTGACGCTGGGCAGTGCCGCTCGATATCAGCCGATTACGTGGGTGGTTTCGACTGCCGGTCCCGATCCGGACGGGCCCTTCGCGCAACTCTGCGAACAGGGGGAGCGCGTTAATTCGGGTGAGGCAGTAGACCCTACGCTGTGCTATCGGTCGTGGGGTCCGCGCATCGGGGAACAGGTGGACCACCTAGACCCCGAAGTGTGGCGCGCGTGCAACCCGTCGTACGAGATCCTGAACGAGGAAGACTTCAAGGCTGCCGCTCAGCGGAGCACGGAAGCGAGCTTCCGAATCTACCGACTGTCGCAGTTCGTCCGTGGAGCCTCTACGTGGCTGCCTCACGGCCTCTGGGGCTCTCTTGCGGCCGATGACACCCTGAACCCCGGAGAGGCCGTTGTGTTGGGTTTTGACGGCTCATGGAAGGGCGACAGCACGGCGCTCGTCGCCTGCCGGGTGGCAGACCTACGAGTCTTCGTGTTGGGCCACTGGGAGGCTCCCCAGGATGACGCGCACTGGCGGGTGCCTATGGCGGACGTGCGGGACGTTCTTCGTTCAGCACTGGACACGTACACGGTGCGGAACCTTGTCGCTGACCCGTACCGCTGGGAAGAGACGCTAGACAACCTTGAGGCGGAGGGGTGGCCTGTTGAGGCTTTCCCGACCAACAGTCTCAAACGCATGGTTCCGGCGACTCAAGCGGTATACGACGCGTGTCGGGACGGGAGGTTGTCACATGACGGCAATCCCGCGCTAGCACGGCACGTTGGAAACGCCGTTCTTCGCGAGGATAAGTACGGGGCGCGCGTCACCAAGGAGCACGCGAATTCCCGCCGAAAGATCGATCTCGCCGTTGCCATGATCCTGGCGGTTCATGGTGCGGTGATGTTCCGGGAGGACAACCCGGAGTTGATCGAAACGGCGGTGATCGCCACATGGGAGGAAGGCGGTCGCGTGTTCAACGTGGGTGCACGGGACTTTGACCAGTACCTAGACGACTAGTGGGACTCAGGCACCGACTCACGTGAGTCGGTGACTCGGTGAGTCACGCGGGGGGTGGCTCATGATGGGCTTTTGGCGTGCGCTCTTTCGGCGCTCATCGGCGGATTCGGTACAGCATCGGGCACGGTGGGACCCTGCGTCAGACCTGTTTCCCCTCCCTGGTGCCGTTTCGGCTGCTGGTCAACGGGTTGACGCGAATAGTGCCTTGACTGTCTCGGCTGTCTTCGCGTGCGTCCGTCTGTTGAGCGAGACGATATGCACGCTGCCGGTGGCCACCTATGCGCGTCGGGACTCCGCTCGTAGGCGTATCGAGTCTCCGCCGTGGCTGGACTACCCGAATGCGGAACCGGGTGGACTTGGGCGCATCGACTTGCTGTCGCAGGTTGTCCTTTCGCTGCTCTTGGACGGCAATGCCTATCTCGCTGTCCTATGGGACGGTCCCCGCATTGCCGGGCTTGAGGTTCTTGACCCCAATCGCATTCAAACCCATACGGTTGTCGTTGAGGGGAAGCGTCGCAAGGTCTTCCATGTCGCGGATTACGACGAAACGGGTAATGAGGTAGCCCTTGGGTGGTTCACTACCCGGGAGATCCTGCACATTCCCGGAATGATGCTTCCCGGGGAATTCACCGGGGTCTCGCCAATCGCGCACGCTCGTGAGTCGATTGGGCTTGCCATGGCGGCGCAGACCTACGGCGCGAAGTTCTTCGCAAATGGCGCCATGCCGGGCGCGCTCATTGAAGTGCCGGGCGCCATGTCCGAGGAAGGTCTGGCGCGTGCGCGTGAGGCGTGGCGACTGGCCAACTCCGGGGCAGAGAACGCGCACCGCGTTGCGCTGCTGACCGAAGGCGCGAAGTTCTCCAAAGTGGCGCTCTCGCCGGACGAAGCACAGTTCTTGCAGACGCGCCAATTTCAGGTCCCGGAAATCGCCAGGATCTTCGGTGTTCCGCCTCACCTTATAGCGGACGCCACGAACTCAACTAGCTGGGGCTCGGGGCTTGCTGAGCAGAATCAAGCTTTCTCCATGTTCTCTTTGCGTCCGTGGCTTGAGCGGATTGAAGCGGGTTTCACGCGTCTTCTGTACGCGGAGACTGCCGACCGGCGGCAGTTCGTGAAGTTCAGTCTGGACGGCATCCAGCGTGGGGCCCCGAGTGAGCGCATGGGCATGTACTCAATCGGCTTGCAGCAAGGCATTTACAGCATTGACGAAGTGCGCGCGTGGGAGGACCTGGAGCCCTTGCCGGATGGTCAAGGGGCGGCGCACCGCGTGCCCTTGAACCTCGCTGCCATCGAGCCCCCATCAACAGATCAACCCCCGACGCGCGGGGGCCCTAAGGGGGACTCTACTGATGACGACGGAACACAGGAGCCTAGCGCTACCGGCTGAGATCCGATCCGCAGACGCCGCACTGACAGTGCGTGGGTACGCCTACCGGTTCAACGAACTGAGCCAGAACCTAGGCGGCTTCCGTGAACGGATTATGCCTGGCGCGGGTGCCGACTCACTCAAGGTGAACGACGTACTTGCGACGTTCAACCACGACGTAAACAACGTCCTTGGCCGCACATCGTCGGGCACTCTTCGCACCGGCGAGGATGCCGACGGCGGATGGTACGAGATCGATCTACCCGACACGACTCTAGGTCGTGATCTAGCCGAACTGCTCGCGCGTGGAGATGTGCGCGGCAGCAGCTTCACATTCCGAGTGCGCGACGGCGGGCAGCGCGTCCATGACGAACTAGACCCCGAAACCGGGCTTCCCATTCGGGAGATCACGCACATGGACGTGATCGAGCTTGGCCCGGTTCTCACTCCCGCCTATCCGACCACCGATGCCGCGCTCAGTCGCTCTATCGCGCTGACTCTCGGCATTCCCGACGTGCCCACCGACTCACGTGAGTCGGTGGCCGATCATCCGGCGCGCATTCTTTCCCGCGCGCTGCTACACAAGGGGGGTGTCCAGTAGTGGACGCACAGACTCTTCATGCTAATTATGAGGCGCGAGAGAAGGCGCACGCCGAACTTCGGGCCCTGGTCGATGAGTTCGCGGGCAAGGAGATGACCGCCGAGGCGCGAGAGACGGAGACTCGTCTGCTCGACGCCATTGCGGACTACGACGGCCGTGTCAAGCGAGGCGTTGAGGCAATCCGGGCATCCGAGTCTGTCAGCGCCCTCATGGCGGGACTCAGGGGCACCGGAAGCAAGAAGCGCACTCAGGACAAGCTAGCTGAGGCGGCTTCCAAGCTGCGCTCACTGGGGCTGAATGAGGGGCTGACCTTCGCCCCGGAGACGCGCGTACTGGACACCGCTACGGGCTCCAACGTCATCCCGCGTACCCTGTTCGGTCAGCTTCTCGCTGAGGCTGTCGAGCGTTCGACAGTGATGCGTAGTGGCGCGTCCATTCTCACCACGTCCGGCGGTGAGTCCATTGACTTCACGGTCGTTACGGGGCGCGCGTCTGCGGGCATCGTGGCGGAGAACGCCAACATTCCGGAAAGCACCCCGGCGACCGTTCAGCGGTCGGTAGGTGCGTTCAAGTACGCCTATGCATCCGTGGTCAGCACTGAGTTCGTACAGGATCAGGCGCTGGACCTTGTCGGCTTCCTCGTGGGTGACGCTGGCCCGGCACTGGGACACGGCATGGGTGAGCACTTCCTCATTGGCACTGGAAACGGCCAGCCAACCGGCATTCTGACTTCCGCCCCGGATGCTGACGCCACGTGGACTGAGGGAGCGAAGGACAACACCGTTTCCGACGCACTCATTGACCTGTTCTATGAACTCCCTTCGTCCTATCGGGGCAACGCGGTTTTCATCGTTTCCGATAGGACCGCAGCGGCCATGCGCAAGCTGAAGGATGGCAACGGTCAATACCTGTGGCAGAGCGCACTAACGGCCGGTGCCCCGGACACCTTCAACGGCAAGCCGGTGGCAACTGACGTTGCAGTGCCGGACGACAAGGTTCTGTTCGGCGACCTTTCCAAGTACAAGGTTCGCCTTGCTGGCCCGCTCCGCGTTGAGCGCAGCGTGGATGCCCGCTTCACGTCGGATCAGATCGTTTACCGCTTCATTCAGCGTGCTGACGGTCTGCTTGTCGACGAGCGGGCGGCGAAGGTTTTGACCGTAACCCCGTAAGGCGACAGCTAACGGGGCACCGACTCACGTGAGTCGGTGCCCCTCCAGTGAGGGGGTGCGCATGTCCTACGCGACCGTGGAAGAGGTTCGTGCGTTGGACGGTATGGATGACGCGTCGCTCTTTTCAGACGAGACGCTGACAGCCGCACTCGCATATGCGATTGAAACTGTCGAGAGCTACTGCGGTCGCAAGTGGGAGGGGGGTGACGTGCCGCCGGAAACGATCCGATGGTGCGTTCGTACACTCGCCCGACAGTTCTGTCTCGATCTCGTCTCTCGCGTGCCGGATCGGGCGCTACAGATGCAAAGCGAATTCGGAACGATCCAGCTTGCGCAAGCGGGCGGACCGTGGCGCCCTACCTCGCTTCCCGAGGTTAACGCGCATCTGAACCGGTATCGCGTGCGACTTCCATTCATTGTCCTGTGAGGTGGTCGCATGGCGCTGATGTTTGACGTAAAGCTCGCACTTTACGAGGAGTTGAAACGGTCCACTCCTGCCGGGGTGCAATGCACCTTTGCGCAGACTGGGGCGGCTGATCGGCGTTCTCAAATGTGGTTCGGGGAGACGACCACCGACGAGAGTGAACCCGTGGGTATGCGTGCGGGCGCAGCGAAGCCGCTATCGGTGACCGGTGCCATGGACGTGCAGGGGGTTGTGATCTCACCCGGCGGGCCGCTGGATGCGGAACGTGCCGCCTACCGTCTCCGAGACTGCGTAACGGTCGCATGTCTGGCACTTGACCGCCGGTCCGTTCCGGGGCTTATCGACGTGCGCCCGGAGTCGGTGAGTGTCGAGACAGCCGAGACGACCGACGGCGCCTACAGCGCGCTGAGTGTCCGCGTGCGGGTGCGCGGGCGCGTCACATAGACAGGGGGCATCATGGCGCTAGACGCGTCTATCGGGATTGGCGAAGAGGCCGAATACGGAAGTGCCGCTACGGCCATAACCGGCTACGAAGGCAAGGCCGATTCATGGAAAGTCGCACGTGAGTTCATCGAGTCTGTCGGTTTCCGGGCAGGCATGCAGACGGCACGTGCCGACCGCCGGAACATCATCAACATGGGCGGCGAAGGCGAACTAGAAGTTGACATACTTGACGTGGGAGCGGCAGACCTTCTCCGGGCGGCGTTCGACCGTTACACGTTCTCGGATTCCGTTGACGGAGTGCGTACGCACGTCTTCGAGACAGCCGCCACTATGGATTCCCCGTCATTCACTGCGCAGATGGTCCGGCCGACCGCTGAGGGCACGCCTGTCGCCTACCGGCATGTGGGCTGCATGGCGAAGGAATTCACGCTCTCCGCTGAAGTAGAGAACCCCGTAACGGTCACGGTTGGGTTCGATTTCCAGGACGTAGCGCACACCAGGGTGCCCGGGGAGCAGATAGCTCCGCAGTACCCGGAGGGTGGGCGCCCCTACGACTGGTCGCGTACGGCTATCACCCTCAACCGGGGCGGCGTATCCGTCGGCGTGGATGCCGGAAAGTTCGAGCTGACCGGCGATCGGGGTTTGAAGACGGACCGCCGCTTCTTGCGGGGTACGGCGTTGAAGAAGCGGCCCGTGCGGGCGGCTGTACCCACGTACGAAGGGACGATGGAGGGGGAGTTCACGGATGCATCCGTTCCGCTGTATGAGGACTTCCTGAGTGGCGCGGTGCTGGGTCTCCGCGTCGACCTTGAGGGGCTGACGCCGCACACGTCGCTCAGCGTTGAATGCCCTGCCATTCAGTTCACGGGGGAGAGCCCGGAAGCGTCTGTAGACGACGTGACGACCATGAATCTCCCGTTCCGGATTCTCGACCCCGGGGCAGGAGGCGCGGCTATCAAGGTGACCTATACGGAGCCCGTCCCGGGATGGGTCCCGCCGAACGAAGGGTGACCGTGTGAGCCGTTCCCGCTTCACGATTCGCGTTGAGGGGCTACGGGAGCTGCAACAGGCCATGCGGCGGCTGCGGGACAGCGAGCTTGATCGGCGCGTCAAGGACGTTAACAAGGACGTGGCCAAGCTCGTTGCCGCCGAAGCAAAGTCGCTGCGGGCCGTGCCGACGAAGAGCGGCAAGCTGCGGCGTTCCATTGGTGCTCTCGCGTCCCGCAGTGATGCGTCTGTCAAGGCCGGGTCTGCCGCGCGGGTCCCGTATGCCGGGCCCCTGCACTGGGGTTGGCGTAGACGCAATATTCGTCCGCGCCCCTTCCTTCGCTGGGCTGCCGGACGGAAGTACGACGAGGCACACGAGACCTACACAGAAGGCATGGCGGAAGTCATGCGCGACCGATTGGAGAGCTAAATACATGGCTGAGCGTGAGCGGATTTCCGTTGACATTGATGATCTAACCATCGCCGAGATCGAAACCATTGAAGAGGTCATTGACGCGCCGCTGGACACCATGTCTCGCCCGGACATGAAGAAGGGCAGGTTTCTGCGGGCAATCGCCGTGGTCGTGAAGCGGCGTACCGACCCCGATTTCTCCGTTGAGGATGCAGGGGACCTCATCATTTCGCTGAGTCAGGACGAGAAGCCGGACCCTACCGCAGCCGTCGCGTAGTGACGATGGCGCGGCTTGTCGGGCACTTTCGCGGCGTCACCATGTCTGATCTCAAGGCAATGAAGTTGCGGGACTTCACCGCACTGTGCGACGCCATGTCGCGTGACCTTGAGGAACAGAAGCGCTCTGAGCGACGCGCCGCCCAACGAGGAAGAGCCGCGCCAGGTGAGCGACGGACGCCAGTTATGACATAAGGGCGTGGCGCCCTGCTAGGCATTGGGGGGTGCCATGGCTCGACCTATTCGCATTCGGCTGCTGGCCGATATAGAAGACCTACAGCGAAATCTCACCCGGGCGGCGAACGCGACCAACCGTTTCGGGACGGTGGGGGACAAGGTCGGCGCGGTTGTCAAACGGGGAATGGCACTGGCCGGGGGCGGGATCGTCGCAACGGCCGGTGCTGCCCTCAAGATGGGCGGCGACTTTCAATCGTCCATGAACAAGGTCAAGGCGGTTTCAGGGGCGACGGGCAAGCAGTTTGACGAGATGTCGGCGCTTGCCAAGAAACTGGGCAGCACCACGCAGTACAGCGCGAATGAGGCCGCGCAAGCCATGGGGTTCCTTTCCATGGCAGGTTTCGATGCCACGGAAACCATGGACGCCCTCCCGGGCGTTCTGGACCTTGCAGCGGCGGGAAGTCTTGACCTCGCCGAAGCTGCGGACACCGCTTCCAACATTCTTTCCGGCTATGGCTTCAAAGCGAAGGACATTGGCCGCGTAAATGACATTCTCGCGAAGACGTTCACGAGCGCCAATGTAGACCTCGCCATGTTGGGCGAGTCCTTTAAATATGTGGGTCCGGTTGCATCGAGTGCGGGTCTCAAATTCTCCGAAACGTCTGCCGCTATCGGTCTTCTCGGTAACGCGGGCATCCAGGGTTCGGAGGCGGGCACGGCGCTTCGCGGTTCTATCGCACGGCTTCTGAAACCGACTGGTGAGGTTTCCGACACGCTGAACAAGCTTGGTGTGTCGGTGACCGACTCTAACGGCAAGCTGCTGCCCCTGGTCGACATTGTGCGGCAGCTTGAGGAATCCGGTGCCGACACCGCCGACATGATGGCGATCTTTGGCCTTGAGGCTGGCCCTGCCATGCAAGCGCTGGTTTCCCAGGGCTCTAAGGCTCTGGGGAAACTAACGAATGAACTAGATAACTCCGGGGGCACGGCAAAGCGCGTCGCTGAGACGCAGATGGAAGGTTTCAACGGGGCAGTCAAGCGGCTTCAAAGCGCTTTCGAAGGGCTGATGATCGCCATTGCGGAAGCGGGGCTACTCGACTTCGCGACGAAACTAGCTGAGAAACTAGGGACCCTAGCGGCCCGGTTCGGGGATTGGGTGCAGAACCATAAGCCGCAGATTGAAGCAGCATTTCGGGGCATCGCGTCGGCGTTTGACGTTGCGGTCGCTGCCGCGAAGGGCGTCATTGACGCGGCAGTTTGGATTATGCAGAACTGGCGCCCCTTGAGCCCGCTGATCGCGGGTATTGCCGCACTTCTCCTGATCACGCTCATCCCGCCGCTTGTCGCATCCGGCCTTGCCGCACTGGCTACCGGTGCGCAGATGGCGGCAGCGTGGATTGCCGCCATGGGCCCGGTCGCGTGGATCATTGCCGCCGTAGTCGCTCTCGCTGCGCTCATTCTGGCCAACTGGGACACCATCAAGAAATGGACTGCCGCAGCGTGGGAATGGGTTTGGGAGAAGATCAAGGCGGTATTCCGCTGGCTCAAGGACCTGTTCCTGAACTTCACCGGCCCCGGTCTGCTCATCAAGCATTGGGACACGATCAAGGAGAAGACGGCAGCCGCATTCCGATGGGTGAAAGACAAGGCGCGGGAAGGCATTGACGCCGTTGTCGGTTTCATCCGTGGCCTACCCGGGCGAATGCTCGCGCATCTCGGGAAGATCGGCGGAGCGGGCAAGGATATCGGAAGGCGCATCATTTCCACTTTGGGAGAAGGGCTCTCCAAGGTGGCGAGTTTCGGAAGGGATATCGGCAAGGCTGTTGGGCGCGGAGTCAAGTACTCCGTTAATGGCGTGATCGACCTGTTGAACCGCGCGATTCCGGATCGAATCGGTATCGGCCCTGTCGGCATCAACCTGCCGAAGAATCCGATTCCCCGAATTCGCGCCATGGGTGGCCCTACGGGCGGCTGGACGCGCGTAGGTGAACGTGGTCCGGAATGGGTGTCCCTGCCCCGTGAATCCACCGTGATCCCGAACCATGCGGCGGGACCCGGGGGGAACGTCACCGTGAACGTCACGAGCACGGCTGACCCCCGCGCGATTGGGCGGGAAGTCGCGTGGGCTCTTCGAGTCGCGCCGCGCTGACGGATCACCGACTCACGTGAGCAACGGGGCACCGACTCACGTGAGTCGGTGCCCCAAATGAGAGAAAGGGGGGCGTTGTGGAGCTGAGCGACTGGACGTGCGAATACCGGGGGCTTGTCATGGGGGTGCCCGATTCCGCAATCTCGCTCGTTGCGGTTGATGGTCTCCTGTCCCTGCCGGACATGCGCACGTCTGACCTGACGCTTGTGCAGCGGCATGGCCTCTATCCCGGTGACGACTACATGGACGGCCGCGCCGTCACGCTGACATTGGAGGTCTATGGGGCAACCCGCGCCGAATTCACCAACGCGCTGAGTGCCGTGTATGCGGCGTTCCGCCCCGCTCAGCCTGAGCGACCATTGCGTTTCCGGTTTCCCGGTATTGGGGCGGACCGGACGGCGTTCGTCAACGCGCGGGTGCGCAAGCGAAGCGCGCCGCTCGATCTGAACTTCGCTCACCGGGTATGCAATGTCGTGGTGGAGTTCTTCGCCACCGACCCGCACATCTATGGCGATGCGCTGGAAACACGCACGCTCTCTAGTCCGTGGGGAGGGAATGATCCGAAGCTCAGTTTCACGCAGTTGGGTTCGATTCCTGCCCTGCCTGTCATTCGTCTCGACAATGCGTCGAATTGCAGACTGACCAACGAGATAACGGGGGAGTTCTTTGGGCTCACGTACGGCGGGAACATCACTATTGACTCGGCGGCACGCACGGTCCGGAGCGACGCGGGTAACTCCTTTGAGCACCGCATCACTCCGGGTTCCACGTGGCCTGAATACCGTTTCGGAGAGCACAGGCTAGCGCTGTATAGCGAAGCGACAAGCCGAGCCACCGTGGCTACGTTCACGTGGCGGAACAGGTGGGTGTAGTGCCGAACGCCGAGTATGCAGTCGTGCAGACGAACCTACGGACAGGCGCCGTGGTCACCACGCTGCCCGTGACGGGACTCTCGTACGTTGAAACTCTTAACGCTGCGGGTGACGCCACGGTAGGTATGCCGTTGTTCGCTCCCGAGGCGGACGCGGGGTCGCTCACCCCTGGTGGAAGTGGCCTGGTCGTCCTACGTGACGGAGAACCGGTGTGGGGTGGCGTTCTCTGGGGCGCGTCGGCGGACCTTGGAGAAGGTGTGTTGACGCTCAACGCGTCCGGCTACCACTCCTACTACGGGCGCCGGTACCTAGATGCGAAGGCGGGATACAAGCGGAAGAGCACGGATCAAGCCGTTTTGCTCAGGGAATGGATTGGTTACGCCAACGCCAACGGCGGCATCGGGACGGACACTTCCACTATCACGAACACCGGGCGCGTCCGCACACGGTCGTGGTCGTTCTATGAATTCAAGTGCATAGCCGAAGCAATTGACGAAATGGCAGACGACATTACCGGATTCGATTTCCGGTACGAGTCCTTCTGGCACACACAGGGGAGCCGCGTCGGGCATCACTTCCGCATCTCGCAGCGAGGTTCCCTGTCGTTTCCTCAGCTTGAGCACCGCGCGAACTGCAACGCCACGAATGTGAGCTACGACGGTACCCAACTGACCACCCACGCTTACGCGTTCGGAGCAGACCTAGGAAGCGGCGCCAAGCCCTACGCTTCCTCAAGTAATCCCGCGCTCGACACCCCGCGCATGGTGTCGGTAGCGACGTACTCAGACACGAAGACGACAGCTTCGCTGATTCCGAAGGCGGCGGCAATCGCCACATTGGGCAGGAAGCCAATCGGTGTGCCGACACTGACCCTCTACCCCGGCTTCTCTCCCAGTCAGTTCATTCCTGGCGCCGTAGGGACGGTAGTAGTCGACTCCGGGGGCTATGTCGCGCTGCTCGATGAGTTCGTCATCACGGAACGGCGCGTGGACGTCGATACCACAGGCGGGGAAACCGTGTCGCTCAGTCTGGCCAGTCGGGAGGCCTTCATTGCCAATCCAAGCTAACACTTTGCCGCCTTCGCTGGTCGCTGAAATCAACGATCTGAAAAGACGCCTGAACGCGCTTGAGCGGAAGCCGCAACTTGGGAGCGTGAATGAAAGGCTGCCAAGTGGAATGATGCAAAGCCCCTCCCTTGAAGGTCCAGCCGGATCGACCACCCACGCGCTAGGAGTCATCAATACCACCGGACTCAATATGCCGGTGGTCATTTGCGCGATCCCTTTTCACATCCCTTGGGGGACGAGCGGCCCGCTTGATGTGTCGGTGACGCTTTGGTTGGAGTGCGGCATTACCGGTGGTCGAACAAAGGAGATCACTCTAGATCGCACTTCCGCCGGAAACGGATGGACTCGCAACGTTGCGTATTCATGGATTCACCCTCAGCCTGTCGGATTCGACGATGAGGCCGTATACAAGCACATCGCGATTTTCTATCGAGTCAACAAACGCGCGACATTCAACGGCCAATCCCTGACGGTCGGAATGGGCCTCCCCACGATCTCGGTAGGTATTCCACTGGGAACCTACCGAGAGGAATCAGACGACGGCAACCCGCGCATCGATGGGGCGCTGACCCCGGTTGAGGGGTGAGGCATGGACATAGACCGCCTGTATCGAGTGGCCGAAGTTGTGATCCCGCTCGCTGTATTCCTGGCAATCTCACTGCGGCGCTTTCGCGCCGGAATGGAAGCGTCATGGAAGGAAGAGGCGGAAGCGTACAGGAGCAAGGTCGAGCGGCAGTCACAGGAGCTTGCCGACCTTCACGCTGAGGTTCGCGCACTGCGGCGAGAGAACGCAGAACTACGCGCACAGATTGCGGAGCTGCTGAGCCGCTAATACGCCAGTAGAGCCACCTAGACCACCAAGCACCGACTCACGTGAGTCGGTGGTCCGCCCCGTCGGGATACGCCCGGCGGGGCTTCCTATTTCTCACGGAGGTACACGCGTGGAATTCGTCAGTCGCGCCGCATGGGGAGCGCGTAAGCCCACCAACATTCATCCGCCGATAACGAAGACCCGGGGCGTCAAGGTTCACTATCTCGGCACCCGGTACGAAGTCGGTGAGCACTCGACTTGCGCCGCCTATGTGCGCCGCATTCAGAACAGTCACATGGATGGGCAGGGCTGGGCGGATATCGCCTATTCGGTTGCCGTCTGTGAACATGGCTACGTCTTCGAGGGGCGCGGAGCCGGGGTGCAGTGTGCAGCGAACGGAAACGCGGGTCTGAACAGGGATCATTACGCGGTCCTGGCGCTCGTCGGCAGTGCGGGGCACACAGTGCCTACGAAGGCGCAGGTAGACGGTATTCGCGACGCGATTGCCTACCTACGAAGGCACGGCGGGGCCGGTAGTGAAATTCGGGGCCACCGGGACGGTTACGCAACCGAGTGCCCCGGTGCGGCGCTCTACACGCTCGTTCGGTCGGGCACGTTGGAGCCCGGTGCGACCGACGAGAAGGGAGATTCGGCAGGCGCCTATACCGTCCGGTCTGGCGACACTCTTACCCGGATCGGGGCCAAGCTTGGCGTGCGCTGGCAGGACCTTGCGAGCCTCAACGGTATTCGGGCCCCGTATCTCATCCGTCCCGGTCAGCGTCTCAAAATTCCCGGACCTCAGCCGAAGCGAACCCCCGTATATCAGCCGTTCCCGGGTGCTGCCTGGTTTAAGAGGAACCCTAAGAGTCCTGTTGTTACGGCAATGGGTAAGCGTCTCGTAGCGGAGGGGTGTTCCGCCTACCGGTCCGGCCCCGGACCTCAGTGGACTAACGCCGATCGGGAGAGCTTCCGGAAGTGGCAGCGCAAACTAGGAGACGCGCCCGCCTACTGCGACGGATGGCCCGGAAAGAGGCAGTGGGACGCGCTCAAGGTGCCTCATGTGTAATCACGCTGCGTCAGTACCGCGGAACCACCTATGTCCGTTTCTGACCCGGTTAGCCGGATGCCGGCCACCGGGCGAATCTCACCCTGTGTATACATGAAAAGGAGTTGGCGCATGACTTTTGCCAAGGAGCACGCAACGCGGCTGTACGCCGTTCTAGTGGCCGTTCTCGCGCTGGTTGCGCACTACGTGCCGTCACTGCCGTCCGCGCTCATTCTGGGTGTCGCTGCGGCGGTTCTCGGTACTGGTGAGGCGGTGCAGCGAGTAGAGAACGGCAAGACCGTGGACGCGCTTGAGACTGCCGGTCTCGCTTCCCGGTACCGACAGTAGGCAACGCGGGCGCTCCCGTGGCCTACGACAGGAGTAGTCGCACGCCACGGGAGCTAACGCCATGGGATATCCGCACATTGCCCTTATCGGACGCGCACGGGCCGGAAAGGACACGATTGCCGCTCGACTGGTCGGCCGACACGCTTACACGCGCGTGGCTCTCGCAGACCCACTCAAGGAGCTGGTCTTGCGTGCTGACCCCATCGTGACCTACGAACCGACCGGATACGGCCCCCTTCCCGTCCGTCTCGGCGCGATCATCAAGCGGCACGGTTGGGAAGAAGCAAAGAATCGTTTCCCCGAGGTCCGCCGAACGCTACAGCGGGTCGGCCATGCCGTACGGGATCAAGAGCCCGGATACTGGCTCAGCATCGCACTCGACAAGATCGCCGTAGCGGACATGTGGAGTCTCCCTGTCGTAGTCACCGATTGCCGCTATGAGAACGAAGCGCGTGCGCTGCGCGCCGCTGGGTTCCGCATGGTCAGAGTCACCCGTCCCGGAGTGCGGGATAGGGGCCCCGGCCACGTGAGCGAGACGGAGCTAGACGGATACCCGGTCGACGTGACGATTGCCAACATGGGAACCGTCGCAGACCTCAACTCCCTTGCAGACCAACTGATTTGACTCGATGGCACTCGAACACAAGAGCCCCCTATCTGCATCCGTGCAGGTAGGGGGCCTTCTTGGTTTCGGGGCACCGACTCACGTGAGTCGGTGCCTTGCGCGCACGCGCGCGCGTGTGCCATGGTTGGCCCCGCACGGCGCCGCACGGAGCGGAGTCGAGAAGGATGCGGGGAGTATGACGATGGCTGGAAAGCTCAAGCTGAGTGAGGTTCGCGGAGACGTCCGCGTCGGCAGTGCGGGTACCGGCACCGGGGCTATCCACGCCATCAAGGACGTTGACGCCGATGGTCGCAACGTCCCCTACTGTCCGACGCGCACGAAGACTCCCCTTCGCTCGTGGGGGCAGGCGCATGAGCAGAAGCCCCACCTTGAACTCTGCATCAAGTGCAGCAAGCTGGTCCCTACCGGCCCGGTTGAGATCGCCGAGGAACAGGTCTCGATTCCGGGGTTGAACCGCACCGTGACTCGCCGAGTAGCAAAGCCTGTTACCGGCACCGCCGAAGAGAAGACGGAGACGGACGCCATGGCCGCGAAGAACGCACCGATGAAGAAGGCTGAACAAGAGAAGGCCGCCGAGGAAATCCGGGCAGACATTGAGCGTCTGCGGTCGCTCATCGCTGAGGGTAAGGACGATTCCGCCAAGGAACTGGCGGAGGGTATTAACGCCGCAATCCCCAAGATCACCGGAACCGGTGCTGCCGCCATCAAGGCGAAGCTTCGCGCTGAGGCGGAGAAGGCGGAGAAGGACGCCAAGAAGGCGAAGGCGGACGCGAAGAAGCCGACTGATGCAAAGGGCTCCAAGAAGGACCCGGAGATCGTTGTCAAGGGTACTCAGGACTTCATGAAGGCTGAGGGTGTGCCCGATCGGATCGTTGCGGCTGCCGAGAAGGTAAAGGAAGTTGCTGCGCAGAAGTTCGCGCGTGGTAAGGAGGTGGCCGAAGCGATCTTCGACATTCGGACTCACATTCTTGACAAGGATGACGACCCGGACCTTACCGCCCGCAGCGACCAAGCCAAGAAGGCCGCTTCGGCGGTCTATGACGCGGTTCTCAAGGGGCTTCCGGAAGAGGGTACGGACGAAACGGCTGACATCATCCGTGAGGCGATCGGGGATATCAAGAAGGATGTCCGTAACGCGATGACGGACGTGGTGGTCGGCTACGTTCGAGCACTTGACCAGGAAACCCCCGAAACGCTTGAGGAGCGTAAGCGGTTCGCGAAGGCCCTTGACGCTTACCCGGACCTCAAGCCGTCCGAGGCAGTTTTCAAGCACTACGAAGAGGCAGGCAAGGCCCTGCCGAAGCAGACTCGCGCCGAGATCGCGAAGGCCACCCGCGAGAAGAAGGCACTTGAGCGCAAGAAGGTTGAGGACGCCGTAAAGGCGGGCGAACTCTCCGAGGAAGAAGCTGCCGAAACGCTGGGCGGCGGCACCACGGAAGAGAAGAGCCCCAAGGAGAAGCGTGCGGCATACCTCCAGAGGATGAAGAACTCATGGAAGAAGCACGTTAAGGAGATTAAGGCCATCGAGAACGCCGAAGAACAAGAAGAAGCATTGGACGAACTGACGGCACTGCTGTCCACGCTCCGCAAGGAACTCAAGGCGTAAGGAACGGCTGATCACACGGGAAGCCTCCGGCTCTTCACAGCAAAGGCCCGGAGGCTTCCCCATAAGGGTGGCAGTGACTCACGTGAGTCACTGGTGAGGAGGTGGAGTTGTGGGAGTCGCAGACAACAGCGACCAGCGGCACATGAGGCGCATCACGCTGGATATCTCGTACGAGCAACTGAACGGACTTCTCGCGACGCTGACGCTGAGTAAGGAAGCTGACGAACGGTTCGCAGCAAAGGCGAAGCACTCCGGTACGCGTTTCGCGGCTGAACTGTGCGCACGCTGGACGCAAGAGCACATCGACAGGCTACGGGCCGCGTGGGACCTGGGGCAGCCTCTTGAGGAACGCGCGGAGTCTCAGGGCATCACGCTGCACGGCGTTACTGGTGTGGGCACTGTCCATGTGTTCAGCGATGACATGGAAACGCATGTGACCTTCGAAGAGCGCGACGACGAAGAAGAGGGCGAACGATGACCGGCGACTATCTTGCGCTTATGGCGTGCGTCAACTGTAAGCGGGGGTTCACTGCATGCCCTGAGTGCGTGAATACGATTCGGATCGACCCTGAAACCGGGTACCCGCCCGACGCGGTGCTTGTCGATGGCAAGGCAAGGCATAACCCGAACCCCGACCCGGAAGCCGTCAAGCGCTCCGCGCCTCAACCGGTGTGCGACACATGCGTGATGCAGCGCAATGAGGCACTTTACAGCGGTAGCCCGGAAGGTGCCCATATCGGCGCCGTGACCACTCTCGCTGCCGAACGACACAAGAAGGGGCATGTATGAGCGCCATTGCGCGCCACGTGCGCCGCACTCTCCAACCTGAGTCGCAGGGTTTCCCGTTTGCGGACCACCGACTCACGTGAGTCGGTGCCTAGGAGAGGAGTTCGAGTGAAGACTGCTTTGGGGGGCGCCCGGTGAGAAAGAAGAAGGCGCGTAGGGCTCGCATGGCTACGGTTCGTGCGCAGCGGAGTGAAGTTCATGGTTTTCTCGACACTGTCACCCTCACTGCCTACATCAACGATCGTGAAGACTACGACCGGAAGATCGTTATTGAGTTGACCAGTAAGGGGGCACGGGAGGTGGCGGCAGCCCTTCTTGAGGAAGCGGAGAAGGCGGAGAAGGCGGCACAAGCTGCGCGGGATGCGCGCACAAGAGGACCTATGGAACCCTGAGCGCCCCCAGGGAGCCTTCTAGCCCCGTCTGGCCCTAGTGGTCGGACGGGGCTCTCTCATGCCCGCAGGCAGCCATACAGCGGCTCTCGGGGACACGGCAACACTCACGCTCCCCGGTAGGTGACAGCACACCTACCCGAAGGGGGCACGCGTGGGACGCGTACGCACAATTCAGCGCGGCGGCAGCCGCTTCTACATTCACCCGGAGCGGCCAGAGATCAAGGCCCCTGGCGTCACGTCCGTGGTGTCTATGCTCCCTAAGCCGTTCCTGAACTTCTGGTACGCGCGCATGACCGCTGAACTCGCGGTTGACTCGCTGCCGTTCGTCGCGCAAATGGCCGAACGTGACCGACAGGGGGCAATCGACTATCTCAAGGGTGCGGCCCGCAGGTACACCAAGCTCCGGGCCGATGTGGGCTCCGACGCGCACGACCTTTTCGAGCGGATGATTCGTGGCGCCTACGTTGGAAAGGTGCACCCGGACCTTGAGCCGTATCGGGTGCACTTCGCGGCGTTTCTCGATGCGGTGAACCCTCAGCTAGTGCGGGCCGAAGATGTGGCATGGAGCGACGAGCACAACTATGCCGGGTCTTTCGACGCGGTAGTGCGTGTGTGGCTGGACGATGAGGGAAAGCCGACACCGGACCGGTCCGGCACTCCGCATCTGCTGATGGTCGACTGGAAGACGAGCAAAGACACCTATGCGGACGTGGCACTACAGATGAGCGCCTACGCCAACGCCGACAGGATCATTGCGCCGGACGGTACGAGTGAGCCCATGCCGACCTTTGACGGCGCGGCCGTGCTGCACATCACCCCGGACCGATGGGCGTTCAAGCCAGTGTGCATTGGTGCGGAAGTGTTCTCGGTGTTCCTCGCGCTGAGGCGCGTTTTCGACTGGGATCGAGAGCTGTCAAAGAAGGTCGTCGGTGCACCGATCGCCGCAAGGACAGGTGATCTTGTGACCGGCACTCAGCGCCGAAGCAAGTAGCGGCAACCCGCGCGCTCTAGGGCACTTAGGGGCGGATGCAAGGTAGACCACCGACTCACGTGAGTCGGTGCCAGTCCCTTGTGTTCGCCCCTTTCCAATCCATGGCGACGAAGGGCATGCATGTCACTACTTACGATCTTCGAAACCGATCCGGACGCCAAGCCGAAGCCGCGCCAGGTATTCACCGATGACACGGTTGGGCGTTTCCACTCCGGGCGCCAGGTGGGCGGCGCTCCCGAAGCGCTCTCCGAATGGCGCATCTCGACGGGCGACCCCGAGGTAGCTGCGGCTGTCGCGCGACTCTTCGGGGGCGAGCCAGTCGAGACGGATGCGACGGGCGAACACTGCATCGATGTACTTACCGACCGTGAATCGGTGCCGATCATCCTGGAGGGACCAGAGGCGATCTACGCCGATATGAAGCTCTGGAATCGGAGCAAGCTGGTCCATCATTGCGACGGTTCCGTTTACCTGTCTCCGGACGACCGTAAGGGAAAGCCGTGCCATTGTCCCGAGCTGTTCGCTGAGCGCAAGGCGGCGGCGCGGGACTTCATGGGGCCCACACCATCGATCAGCCTCACTTTCAGGCTCGCGGATGACCCCGACCTTGGGAAGTTCCGGTTTCAGTCCGGCAGTTGGGTAATGGCCAGCGTTCTACATGAATACGAGAACGACCTAGCCGAGATCGATGGCCCCGCGCTGGCCGACCTGGCCCTTGAACTAGTGGAGTACACGGTCAAGAAGGGCAAGAACAAGGGCCGGAACGTGAGCTACTACAAGCCGGTACTCAGGGTGCTAAAGAGCTACAACGTCCCCAGTGCAGACGAGCGGTAGGCCATGCCAAAACTCGATGAAGCGCCCGCGTACGACTGGGCAGCAGCATTCAAGGGTGCTGCTGACGAAACTGTGCGGTCCCCTATGTGGGAGTTCCCTCCCGAGGCGCGCAAAGCACTGATACATGAGCGGCGTCGACGCTTCGGCGTGGACGATGACGAAGGGCCCGAATTTGGGTAAGCGAGGCGTGGTAACCGACTACGCGGGGGAAGAACTGTACCCCGGTGACCTCATCAACTACGCGACACGTCAGGGAAACCGGGTACGGGTGTCGGATGCGATCATTCAGCGCGTCACAGCGGTTCTCGTAGACGGCAGGCTGCGCCCGATGCTCAAGGTGCAGCCGACCGGCACGGAAAGCGGTTTCGCGAAGAGACGCACCATGCGGAGCGAATGGATAAGCGCCGAACACGCGCGTCTGATCATGGCGAACGGCGGACACGACTGACAACCAACAAGGGCCGGACAGCACCCCACGCGGGCACTGTCCGGCCCTTTCGCGTACCGGGCACCGACTCACGTGAGTCGGTGGGAGGGGGAGGAATGGAACGCAGCATCACGACGCATGTGGCCCCGGCGCTGGGGGACGTGCGGCGCATGGGGGAGGGGGACACGGTGTGGATGAGCCCCGGAGTGCAAGAGCGCTCCGACTGGGGTCGATACGTAGACGCCATAGCGGGCGCCATTGCCCGGGGGGCCGATGCTCGGTGGTGCCGCCATGGCTAATCCGAACAAAGTCAAAGGAACTGCCTGGGAGAGCGACGTGCGCGACTACCTGAATAGCGCTCTAGGGCAGGTAGACGAAAGCGGGAAGCTCCGCGACCCGTTCGACGCTCACAACGTCCGGAGACCCGCGCAAGAAGGCGCCGCCGACGTTGGTGACGTGCATGCGGTGCCCTTCGTTCTGGAGTGCAAGAACGTCAAGCGCCCCAGTGTCCCAACTTTCGTGCGACAGGGGGAGATTGAGGCCGTTCACGCGGGTTTCCCCTTCGGTGTCGCTGTAGTCAAGATTCCCCGGAAGAACGTTCGGCGGGGCAGTGTGCATTTCGGAGTGCGGACGTGGACCCGGGTGCGGCGTTCGCTGGAGATGGGGACGCGGGAGTTTGCGGATCGGTACCTGTTCTTGCCGTCGCTTCGGGGGCTCGACACCGGGCGTTGGTACATGACGACGGATCTAGAAGCCTTCGCGCGTCTACTCAAGGACGTGCGCGACCGTCGTCACGCTCCGTAAGAACCGCGGGGCCGCCGGCATGGGATCAGGTCTGGTGAAAACGGACATGCCGGGCCCCGCGGAATCGACACAGGGTGACGGTCGTGTCTAGGCAACCGTCGCGCTCAAGGGCGAGTAACCGAAGGAGGCATTACGCCATGGAGTTCACTCACATTCTCGCCCGGTTCGCTGATGTGACCGAATATGGAGACGGGGGATATCTCGCACTCTGCCCCGCACACAAGGACTCTCGCCCGTCATTGCGTATCTGGCGCGGCGACGATGGCAAGGTTCGCCTTACGTGTCGGGCAGGGTGCCCAACCGTGGATGTCATCAACGCCGTTCGCCTGGCGTGGAAAGACCTGTTCGACGCCACGGGCCCCGGTGCGACGATCCCCAGTAAGCGCCCGACTCTCGTAGGCCCCGGACCGACAGCCGCACTCGCCACATACGTTGCCCGCACCGGGGACCTGTTCCACGACGGTTCACCAGTCGGCACGCGCGCCATGGCGTACGTGCACGAGCGGTTCGGTATTGATGCCGACACGGCCGCAGACCTTCGGCTCGGTGCGGACAACGGCGCTCCGATGCTGAACTTCCCCTACCGGGCACGGGCGTTCACTCGATTCCCCCGGCTCACCGTGCCGCTCTGTGACTTCAACGGCGTAGCCCGTGGTCTCCAGGGGCGGGACCTCAGCGGGAAGTGCCCTGGGCGGTGGGTATCCCTGAGTAATCCCGAAGGGGCGCGGTGGGCCCCGTACGGCGTTCTGAGGGGGCAGGGCGGCTATGGGGTCACCATCGTCTCTGAGGGGCCCGGAGACGGCCTTACAGCCGTTGCGGTGGGATATGACGCGGTGGTCATCCGGGGTGCTGCTCTCGCCGGAAGCCCTGAGCTACTGGCGGAGCTGGCTGAAGGACTCCGGGGCACTCAGGTAATCGCCGCTGGGGACAACGACCAAGCAGGACGGACCTTCAACCTTTCCCTTGCCGAAGGTCTCAAGCCGTACGGGATTGAGGTCTACGGGCTACCTATTCCGCATGAGGGCGACGACATGACCGATTGGCGGGGGCGGGACCATAAAGCCTTTCCACCAGCCCTTCACCATGCCGTCAAGTCGGCGCAAGCGGTTATCGGTGCAGAGGAAGCGAAGGCGCAAGCAGTGGCGGTAGAGGTGACCGACCGCACCGGTACGGACGTGGTCACCCGCTCTGAGGGCACGGAAGCCGCGCGCATCCTTGCGGGGGTCATCGCCAGGTACGGCGAATCCGACGCCATGAACGCACACGCGCTCGTAGCGTGGTCGAACGGTGGTATTCGCTATGCGCCCGGTTTGGGCTTCTACGTGTGGACCGGCCAGAGATGGGAGCGGTCAGAAGTCCGCGTCCGGCAGGAGATTCACCGCATGGGGGCGGCTCTCGTCCTGGTCGGCGAAACACAAGCCGCGCGGGGCTTCACCATGACTTCCCGCATTGAGGCCCTGCTACGGGAACTGCGGAGCGTCCCCCTGGTCCACGTGGACGCATCCGAGTTTGATAGCCGCCCGGATCTGCTGAGCTTCAAGAACGGCACAGTGAATCTCAGGACCGGCGAACTCCAGCCGCACGACCCGCGTGACATGCTCACCTATCAGCTAGACCTCGACTATCGCGCGGACGCCGAATGTCCACGCTGGGAACAGTTCGTTCAGGAAATCTTCCCCAGTGACCCGGAGTTGCCCGCGTATTTTCAGCGTCTCATCGGATACGGCATCACTGGCGCCACCAGCGAACAGTGTTTCTGTGTCTTCTGGGGAAAGGGCGCCAACGGAAAGAGCGTAGCAACGGAAACCCTTACTTCGGTCTTTCGTGCGGTCAGCCGCACAACTCCCTTCGCCACATTCGAAGAGAAGCCATCCGGGGGTATCCCCAACGACCTCGCGGCACTTCGCGGGGCACGGCTGGTCATGGCGTCCGAAGGTGAATCGGGCAAGCCAATGTCTGAAAGCGTGCTAAAGAGAGTGACCGGAAAGGACGAAATCGCCGCGCGATTTCTGAGGCAAGAATTCTTCACCTTCAAGCCTACGTTCCTGCTACTTCTCGCCACTAACCACCGACCAAAGTTTCGGGGCCAAGATGAAGGTCTCTGGCGGCGCGTCAAGTTGCTGCCTTTTACGCGGTGGTTCGCGCCGCATGAAAGAGACCACGGGCTAGACATGAAGCTGCTACGAGAAGCCGAAGGCATTGCAGCGTGGGCAGTGCGCGGGGCAGTCGAATGGTACCGGGGTGGTCTTCGTGACCCTGAGGGGATTACGGAAGCGAGCGCCGAATACCGGAGAACCAGTGACGCACTGGCGGGATTCCTGCCCGGCGTCCTTGAGTTCGACGAAAGCGGCATCATGCACGGCAATGAGGCATTCATTACCTATCTCGACTGGTGTGAATCGGAGAACCTGCCGCAGCGTGAGCGGTGGACGCGCCGCACCTTCTATTCGGCCCTCGAAGAGCGGGGGGTGATTCGCACGGTCAAGCGGACGGGCGTCTCCCTGAACGGCATACGACCGGCGGAGCCAACCCCCGGCGGGCCCGGAGTCTTCGGCAAGTAACCCACATCCAAAACAGGCACCGACTCACGTGAGTCGGTGCCTGTCCTGTCTCGGGAGGGTAGTGAATGCGCGTCTATCGACACAGGGTCGCCGGTGACTCGGTGGCCATCCGCGTACCTCAAACCACGGAGGAACTAGACCAGTTCACGGCATGGGCTCAGCGGGCAACCGTGCGGGGTGCAATCGCGCTCGACACTGAAACGAGTGGACTTGACGTATTCAGTGATGGGTTCTGTCTGCGCACCATTCAGTTTGGCGACGCCTCCGAAGCGTGGGTAATCCATTGGGAGCGCGGGGGGCATTTCCGGCGTGCTGCCGCTCAGGTTCTCCGCAAGGCTCGCCGGTTCCTGATCCACAACGCTGCCTTTGACTGGCTGGTGTTGGACCGGCACGCGGGCATTGCGTTGGAAGACCTAGCGCCACGAACGCGGGACACGCGCGTAATGGCCGCTCTTGTGGACCCACGCCAACCCCAGGAAGGGGGCATTGGGACAGCGCTCAAGCCCCTGTCTGCGTACTACGTGGACCGCACGGCCCCAGACGCTCAAGGGGACCTCACAAGCGTCTTCCGGTCCCTGGGACTCACGAAGGCGAACGGCTTTGCCCGCATCCCGCTAGATCACCCCCTGTTGAATCTCTACGCGGGGCTAGACGTAATCTTCACGGCGCGACTTGCTCCGATTCTCTCCGCTGCCCTCGACCGACTCGGCGTTCGGGAAAGGCTGGTGGACTACGAGCATGAGATATCCCGTATCTGTGCCCATATGCAGCGGCGGGGGCTCATCCTTGATGTGCCGTTCACCCATGAACTTAACGCCGCACTCAGGGAGGATGCGCAGGAGTATGCGGGTATCGCCGCGCGGTACGGGGTCGAGTCGGTCAACTCCAACAAGCAGATAACGGAAGCGCTCACCGGCATGGGGGAGACGCTGACGGAGCGGACGGCAGGCGGGGCCGTCAAGATAGACAAGGCCGTGCTACTTGCGCTTGCAGACATGGACCTGCAATGGAAACGCCTTGGGGTTCGCACTCCTAATCCGCTGGCTGAGGCAATCCTGAAAAGCAAGCGTGCGGGTAAATGGCGCTCAACGTATGCGGAGACGTTCCTAGAGACCGTGGACTCATCCGGCAGGGTCCATCCGTTCATCAACTCCATGGCCGCGCGCACGGGTCGGATGAGTGTTACGCGTCCGGCACTTCAAACGCTGCCGTCATCGGATCAGATGATCCGTCGGTGCCTTCTTGCTGACGAAGGTCACGTCATGGTGAGCACTGATTTTCAGGCCGTAGAAATGCGGGTGCTGGCAGCGCTGGCCGACGTGCGCCGGATGAAAGAAGGCTTTCAGTCGGGCGGGCGAGATTTCGACATTCACATGTTCACGGCTCAACTCATCAAGGGTGAAGAGGCCACCGAGAAAGACCGCAAACTCTACAAGGGAGCCGGTTTCGGCAAAGTGTACGGGGGGGGCATTTCCACGCTGGCCCGGCAGACCGGTGCGAGTGAAGACGAGATCCGCCGGGCGGTAACCGCCTACGACCACGCGTTCCCAGAGATCCGGCGAGCATCCGCACGTTGGCAACGCGAAGCACGGGCAACCGGCATGGTCACCGTGTCGGCCACCGGCAGGCGAATGCCACTGGACCGTGACCGGGCTTATGCCGTTGTGAACTACCAATGCCAGTCAGCGGCAAGGGACTTGCTTGGGCAAGCCCTTATCAACGCCGAGAGCGCCGGTCTGCTCGATGCCATGCGCCTGCCGATTCATGACGAAATCCTCGCGTCAGTTCCGGAACGTGAAGCGAAGGACTACGCGCGGGAGTTCGAGCGCGCGATGACGTTCGACCTGTTCGGCGTTCCCATCGTCGCGGAAGCCGAAATCGGAAAGCGGTCATGGGGGTCCCTCTACGGCGCCACCTACTAGGAGGCACCGACTCACGTGAGTCGGTGCCCCGTTACCTACGTGTGACCCGCGTACTCCCTAAGGGGGAGAGGAGGCCGCGTCGCTCCTTCCCGAGTGTGAGTGATCGTCTCGCCTTCGCGGCTCTCTACAACCCAATCAAAAGACAAGCGGTCACACCTGTCATCAAGGCCGTTGCTGGCGCCTGTCTGCCTACCTAGGTTCAGCGCCACGCAACGACGAAGGCAATGCGCAAGCCCCGTTCGGAGCGTCCCGGACGGGGCTTTGTCGTGCCCCTGCATGTCCAGACGCATCGGTGAATCAGGTCACCAAACGGTCTAGCGCGCTCCGCCCCGTTCCGGGCAACACCCGCGCTCCCCCCGGGAGTGCGAACAGCCCAGGAATACGCGGAGCACCCCTTGATAGATCTCACCGAAGAGCAGATAGTCGCAGCTCAGGCAAACGACCTTTCCGCCGTAGCAGCCGTGGTGGAAGCCACCGAAGAGCGCGTCAACCAACTGGCATGGCGGTACGCGACCGGCGCGGGACGCACCGACCACGCGCTGACCGACGACCTGGCGCAGATAGGCCGGATAGCCGTCTGGGAAGGGTTGCGCCGCTTCAACGGCGTCAGCGTGGCTGAATTCTTCACCTTCATGGACCGGACGCTCAAAGGGGCAATGAGCGACGCGCGTAAGCGTGAGACCCGGCGGGGGGTCTCACGTTCCGTCGCCGCCGCATTTGAGCGGGCGCTCTCCCTGGCCAATGGCGACGTATACGAAGCTGAATGGTTGGCCACCACGACGGAAGCCATGGGGGACCGGCGACTCAGTGCCGAAACCGCCTATGCGGCCCGACTGAGCTACCAGGGTCTTGAGTATCTTGACGCACCCCTGGGGGAGAGCGAGAGCGGCGAGACGGTCACGCTCGTAGACACGCTTGCCGCCGACAGTGGCGTACCGGTCGAACTGTTGGAGCCTAGTGACTACGAGAAAGCACGACGTAAGGAGACGGGGGTCAAGGTTCGTCGCACCCTCAAGCGCATGGGGGAGCAGCAACGCGTAGTGCTCATGGCGCTGACCGGAATCATCCCGGTTGACTACTACGGCACCGAGAGAGACGAAGAACTGTCGCGCGACTACGGAATACCGCTCAATCAGGTGCGCGTCGTGCGCAGCAAGGCAAAGGACCGTTTCGCGGAACTGTGGGCATCCGTAGAATAGTGACTCGCAGCACACAAGAGGGCCGTCTAGGTATCTAGACGGCCCTTTCGTGTTTCCCGGATCTACGGAGCGTCGGGCTCTCCCCATTCCTGATGCAGTGCACCGGTTTGGAGATACCGGGCGAGAAGAGTTTCTACTATCTTCCGAAGGTCTTCGGTCATCTCGCCCCGGAGAATGCGCCAGACAAAGCCGTCGCCTTCTCTGCGGGGCTCAGCGAGAGTCCCTGCCGGTAGCTTGTCCGCGCCCACGAATTCAATGCGAATCCACTCGATAGCAGACCCCGCCGCATCTGTGAGCTGAGTCACTGATCCCGTGTCGTACCAACCCTGTGCGGACAGACCGGAGTGCGCCCAGAACGTTAGGTAGTGGTTGACTTGCTCACAAAGCCGATCGGTCATCTCGTCGCGCCGCACAAGCCACACAAGTTCCCCGTAGGACTCAAACGGCTGTATCAAAACCGGCAAGTCATCCACGATCTCTACGCGGTGATCAAAACTCGCAACCACGGGCAGGCACCCCCACAAACACGTCTTACTGGACAGTCAGGGTAAACCAGCGGGAAGACGCGTGCATGTCTCCTGAGCGGCCCCTACTTCTTCCGGTCACGGCGGCGCTGCGCAAACTGATCGAGCACACGGGTCAGCTCTGCCCGTTCGGACGTGCTCATCTCCTCCCAGTGCGCTACCAGTGCACGGACTTCCCCGTCGGTGCTGCGGCGGGGCTCAAGCTCGAAGAACTCCAAACCCGCCGCCTCTTGAACCTTCACTAGTGGAAGCTCTAGGGCGCGCGAAAGTGCCCTAAGCATCAAGGGACTTGGGGCCTTGACACCGGCCCGCTTCTCTAGTCGATCAAGCCAACTTTTCCTCACGATCGGTTCGCCGCTGCCTGCGTTAATGGTTCGGTCTTCTACCTGGCGCAGACTGAGGCCAAGCTCAACGCGCCGCCGATGTACAAGCTCAAACAAGTGCGGTTGATCGGCCATGGCGCCCGCTCCTTCCTTCTTGCCGCAGGCTCGTTATGTGACAACGATCACTCACGTCTCCACCACCACACCTCCACATGGTGTCCAAATTCATGGACAACCTTCAACAACGTGTGCGACACTCACTGTCCAAATTACTGGACACCGCGCACGAGTGTACGCGGTAAGGGGGGGAGATCCCGTGGTCACTACGACTGGCGGACCGACTATCGAGCTACGGCTGAGCGCCTACGTCCAGCAGGACGGCCGGGGGGTCTGGCGGCCCCTTGAGCGCCTGAATCCTGCCGGACGTGAGTGTGTCTACAGCTGTCGGGAGCTGACCCGCGTCATGCGGACATACGGCCACCTGGCCACCCACCTACTCAACCCCAAACGGATTGCTCAGTTCCGCATCACGGCTCACCTGCTGCCCTCCCTGGGCACGGTAGGCGTCTACGGATGGCACGTGTCCCACGCCACGCACACCTATACGCCCGACTCTGACCCGTGGATTGCCTGGCCGGACACCGCCCGCCCGACAGCCGGAAACCTGGCCCGGAGCAACTGACCCGAGAACGCCAAGAGCCCCGTCACTCCTGAGTTCAGGGTGACGGGGCTCAGTTCGTGGCGCGGGTCAGCCGTCGTGCTTGATGAACTCCACCAAGGAAGCGAAGGCAGCGACCGACAGACGAAGCGTCGGGCCGTTCTCCTGCTTGCTGTCACGGACGTGGATTGCACCGGTGGGGGCGGTGCCGGGGGTGCACTCGACACATGCGGCGCCACCGTTGCCGCTGTAGCTCGACTTCACCCATACCAAGGGGCGGCTTGGGGTCATGGCTCTATCTCCTCAATCACGGACCGGATGAGCGCCGCCGACTCAGACGGCGTCAGCGCATAGGCTGTGAGGCGATCGTATGCCCGTTGGCGCCGTATCACCTCATGCGTTTCTTCGAGCAACCACCCTGTCGTGATGGCTTCTTCGTAGGCCACGGCGGTGCCATCGGGCAGGTGTAGCAAGCTCAGGTAGCCGCCCATCAGGCCATGGCCGCCCCGGGCGAAGGGATGGACTTGCAAGGTGCCGTTCGGGGTGTCGGCAGCAGCCTCTAGGCGGGCAAGCTGGTGGCGCCACTCCTCGGCGGTGCCGAACCGTCGCCGGATGACGGCTTCATCAAGAACGAAGGTGTAGTCCGCAGGATCGGCCCGATTCACAAGGGACTGCCGCGCCATGCGTGCGGTCACCAGCTCGTCTACCTCGTCGGGTGCGGCCTTAGGGTCATGCTCCCGGAACTGAGCGCGCGCGTACGCCTCTGTCTGGAGCAGGCCCGGAACGAGTTGGCCGCTGTATTCCTGCACTAGCCGCGCGCGTGCCTCAAGCTCCATGCGCCGCTGGAACTGGTCAGGGTGGCTTTCCCGGGCGCACAGGCGGTAGAGCTCTACGAAGATCCCGTCAGTACCGAAGCACGCGTCCAGCGCGCGCGGCAGATCCGGCGGGGGCATGGCCGTTGCGTTCTCGATGCGTGACAGATGACTGGTACTCAGGTTGACCACCTGTTTGAGCGCTTCAAGGCTCATCTTCGCGCCCTCCCGGTAGGCACGGAGCTTCGCCCCGAAGAGGTGCCGCGCCGAGCGCTCCGGGGTCAACTCCCTTGGTGGTTGCGGCATATGACTCCTCAATATGCAATGTCCCCTACTGGCGTTGGGGACATCAGACGGTATTGCCGACCGTGCCCAGAAGCCAAGCTTTCTGTTGTGTAAGCAACCGCGTACGACGGCAGGGCATACCCATGGCTGATACCCCCTTAGCGCCTCACGTAGACGCACTGGGTGAGGCTGCAACCGCCCTCCGGCCAGGAGGTGAGAGCATGCCGGACGTTGAGCCCGTAAGGCACCACGTAGACCCGGAACGCGTCGCGTTCGACGCGTTGCCCTCCGCCGACTTCGGCCCGTGTGAGTGCCCCGACCCCGCATGCAGTCTCAAGCAGCCGCCGAACGTCCAGCGCGACCGATCCGATTCCGCACTGGCGGACCTTCGCGCCCGTATCGCACGTGACATTGCCGCACGTCGACGGTTCGGCACCCTGGGGCGGCTACTGTGACCGGCGCCAGACCGGACCCCCACAAGGGAACCGCGTGGGAGGGAAGCCCCGAAGGGTGGTGGACGGAATACGGGGGAGCGAAAGACCTCCGATCCGGTGTCGTCTTCCTGCCGGGCCCGTACCACCCCCCGTCGCCCTTCCATAAAGACTGCGACTACTGCCGCCCGCCCACAACCCGAAAGGGGCACGACAGTGACACAGTTGGTTGACGGGTACTGGTGCGAAGTCGTGGCGCGTGCCTCCGCGTCCGCTGAGTGGTGGTTGAGCAGCTACCGGGCCACCACGCCACGTCTCGCGGTTCGGTGGCTGAGTGGGCAAGCCGGGCGCCTGGCCAACGCGCTGGACCCAATCCCCGGTGCCGGGCCGATTCCGCCACACTGCCTCCGCGAAAGCGCCGACGACCACCCGAACCCTGGAAGAGACCTACGTGTGTGGGCGGGCGACGTTCGGCGCCAGGCGGCACAGTTGGACGCTCTGACGGAAGGGCGCCCCCTCAGCGTCACGGTAGGCGGCCCCGACCGGATTTTCGGGTTCTGCGACGTTGACGTTTCCTACTCGCTCTCCGCGCGGCCTATCACCATCAACTTCGTGACCGACTGGAAAATAACGCCGCTCCGTTACGCGGCAGCATGAGGAGACGCACAATGACCGGACTGAGTTTCCAGACTGACGAAAGGAAGCGCGCCGAAAGGGTGGCGAACACCCTTTACATCGAACTGAAAAGGATCGGTATCGAACTTGACGACCTAGACATTATCGACCCCTGTAGCGAATGCATCCGTGACGACACCATGATCCGGCTGGGAAACATGCGCGTCGACGACGTAGACCAGGCGGTCAAGAAGCTCCGCGCCGCACTATGCGCGTCCCCACGTGAGCACACCGAGTAAGAAGACGAACGGGGCCCGCATGCGGCGCCGCACGAAGGTGACGGCTGGTGGTTCGACTCCACCCGGGCTCGCTCCCTCTACCGAGGGGCGCAAGGCGCAACCGAACCGCAAAGGAGAGGTAGTGACCACAACAACCACACGTCCCGCACCGGACAAGGTGGCGGTGCGGGCACGCGAGATCTTCGCTGCCATGGAAGCCGACCCGGAGTTTTCCCGACTCTGGGAAACGTGCGCGAAGTATTCGTCCGACTGGACGGACTACACCGGGTACCCGATCATCAGCGACTACGACGCCATTGCCGACGCGCCCGCGCTCTTCGCGGCAACCACACGAGCCATGGCGCTGAAATCCGCCGTGTACGAACTCACGGACGGCGACGAGAAGGCGGCGGAACTCCCGCTCCCCGTGCCGGTCGACGTGATGAGCCACGCGCTCACCGCTCAATTCACCCTGCTGTGCAGGATGCAAGACCGCCTCAAGATCCGGTTCGTCCACATGACGGACATGGAGGAAGGGGCAGGGGGCGGAACGTGGGACCACGGCGACTACACGCACCAGTGCTACGAAAAGGCGTTCGGCAGCGTCGACCCGCGCTACTGGATTGGCTCAGCCGAGACGGAGCGCCGCCGCAAGGTGCTGGACAAGGTCTATGCCGGAATCGGCGTCACTGAGCGCGGGAAGAAGGTTTCGATCCCGCTAGGCGACGCCACCACGGCCGCTTAGGCGGTGCAGGGTCCGCCGCCCCCGTATCGACAGGAATCGGGGGCGGCGCGATCCGATCAGGCTCAAGCCCCAACTTGTGAGGGTGCACGCACGCGGGCATTCCATCCGTGGCATAGCGGAATCCGTCAGCCGGATTGAACGGGCACTCCCGGGTCGGCCGGTCATAGACCACAAAGCCGGACCGGGGCAGCCGTTTCGACGGACAGATACCGCAAGCCGGATGGTCAAGGTCATCAGCGTTGACGAAGGGCTCAGCCATGCACCTGAGCCTAGCCCCGCACGACGGGCGCAGACTCCCGTTTCAGCCGTAGCAACCCTGGACAGGTCGAGCGGCTGAAACGGGGCGCAGTGCCCTCCCCAGCGACCGTACGCGTCACTCGGGAGGATGAGGGAGCAAAGCACGATGCGCAGCGTGTGAGCCCCCGAGACGGCCCCGTCCGTGCGTTGCCCCCGTGGCGCATGGGCGGGGCTCTCCTGTCTGCTTAGACGGCAGTACAGAGACGTTCTGTGCCCCGTACGCTGGCCCGTATGGCGGAAGAGACCCGGCTAGCTCTCGTCCGGCGAGCACGACGCATCAACCGTGCTCTTGCCGAGGCATACCCATACGCACACTGCGAGCTGGACCACGTGAACGCGTGGCAACTGTTGTTGGCTACCGTGCTCAGTGCGCAGACGACAGACCTACGTGTGAACCAGGTGACGCCTGCCCTGTTCGCCAAGTACCCGCGCCCGGCTGATCTGGCAGGGGCCGACCCGGCAGACGTTGAGGGACTGATTCGGCCTACGGGGTTCTTCCGGAACAAGACTCGGAGTATCACCCGGCTCGCGGCAGTCATCGTCGCCGATCATGACGGCATGGTGCCACGCACCCTTGCTGAACTGGTGAAACTCCCTGGTGTCGGCCGGAAGACTGCGTTCGTAGTGTCTGGCAACGCGTGCGCCTGTGAGGCAAGCCGGGCGGGTGATCCGAACCATGGTGCTAATGTGTCGACCCCCTTCGGCGTGCCGGGGCTGACGGTCGACACCCACTTCGGTCGGCTGGTCCGGCGCTGGGGGCTGACCGAGCAGGAGGACCCGGAGCGGGTGGAGGCGGAGATCGCCGAGATCATCCCGAAGCGGGAGTGGACGATGTTCTCGCACCGGACGATCTTCCACGGCCGCCGTGTGTGCCATTCCCGCAAGCCGGCCTGCGGGGCCTGCCCGATCGCGCCGCTGTGCCCGTCGTACGGCGTCGGCGAGACGGACGAGGAGAAGGCGCGGAAGCTGCTCAAGTACGAGATGGGCGGTCAGCCGGGCCAGCGGCTCAAGCCGCCGCCGGACTACCCGGGGCGGGCGGCTCCGCCCCTGGCCGGCCGGTGAGCGGCGGGCGCGGCGGTCCGGCCGGTTCGGCGCAGCGGCGGGCCGTGCCGGTGAGTGACGAGGGGCTGCCGGACTGGTTGGCGCCGGTCGCGGAGGCCGCCGGTCGGCTTCGGCCGGAGCAGCTGACGCGCTTCCTGCCGCCGTCGCAGGGCGGGCGGCAGTCTGCGGTGCTGGTGCTGTTCGGGGACGCGGCGGCCCAGCCGGCCGGGCGCGCTCCCGTCGGCGAGACGCGGTCGGATCCGTATCTGCTGCTCATGGAGCGCTCCTCGACGCTGCGGTCGCACGCGGGTCAGCCGTCCTTCCCCGGCGGTGCGCTCGACCCGGAGGACGGCGATCCGGAGGGCGACGGTCCGCTGCGCGCCGCCCTGCGTGAGGCGGAGGAGGAGACGGGCCTCGACCCGTCCGGAGTGCGGGTCTTCGGAGTGCTGCCGAAGCTCTACATCCCGGTGAGCGGCTTTGTGGTCACGCCGGTGCTCGGCTGGTGGCACGAGCCCACCCCGGTGGCGGCCGTGGACAGTGGAGAGACGGCCCGCGTCTTCACCGTCCCCGTGGCGGAGCTGGCCGACCCGGCGAACCGCGGCACGGCTGTCCACCCGAGCGGCTACCGCGGTCCGTGCTTCCTCGTCGACGGCGCGTTGGTGTGGGGTTTCACTGCCGGTGTGATCGACCGCATCCTGCACCACGTGGGCTGGGAGCGGCCGTGGGACCGGGAGCGCACGATGCCGCTGGAGCGGCACACCTGACCGACTGCCGGCAGGCGGCGCGCACCGTGCGAGGCGCGCGCCGAGTGAGCGACCTCCTCCCCTGGCGAGGAGCGCCCCCATCGGGCGAGAGCGAAGAGGCGAGGCTGACGCGGTGAACGTGCTGGACGTCCTGCTGGTGCTGGCGGCCGTGTGGTTTGCGGTGATCGGATACCGGCAGGGGTTCATCGTCGGGGTGTTGTCGGTGGTGGGCTTCCTCGGCGGCGGCCTGGTGGCGGTGCTGCTGCTGCCGCCGCTGTGGCGTGAGCTCGGCGGCGACGTGTCCCCGGGCACGCTGGGCGCGGTGGCGGCCGTGGTGCTGGTGATCGTCTGCGCGTCCGTGGGGCAGGCACTGACCACGCAGGTGGGCAACCGACTGCGGGTGTACGTCACCTGGTCCCCGGCCCGCGCGGTCGACGCGACGGGCGGCGCCCTGGCCAACGTGCTGGCGATGCTGCTGGTGGCCTGGCTGATCGGTTCGGCGCTGGCCACCACCTCCCTGCCGACGGTCGGCCGCGAGGTGCGCAACTCCTCGGTCCTGCAGGGGGTTTCGCGGGCGCTGCCGGCGAACGCCGACACCTGGTTCACGGGCTTCTCCTCCGTCCTCGCGCAGAACGGCTTCCCGCAGGTCTTCTCGCCCTTCGCCAACGAGCCGATCACCGCCGTGCCGGAGCCGGACCCGAGGCTGGCGGGGAGTGAGATGGTCGCCGTGGCGCGGCGTTCGATCGTGAAGGTCACGGGTACGGCGGTGAGTTGCGGCAAGTCACTCGAAGGAACGGGTTTTGTCTTCGCCGAGGGCCGCGTCATGACCAACGCGCACGTCGTGGGCGGTGTCCGCGAGCCGACCGTGCAGGTGGGTGGGGTCGGGCGGCTGTACGACGCGGACGTCGTGCTCTACGACTGGGAGCGCGACGTCGCGGTACTCGACGTGCCGGGTCTGGACGCCCCGGCCCTCGAGTTCGAGGAGGGGGCCGCGACCACCGGCGACGACGCCGTCATCGCCGGATTCCCGGAGAACGGCGGCTTCGACGCCAGGTCGGCCCGGGTCCGCGGCCGAGTGCAGGCGAACGGGCCCGACATCTACCACCGGGGTTCGGTGCGCCGCGACGTCTACTCGCTCTTCACGACCGTCCGGCAGGGCAACTCGGGTGGCCCGCTGCTGACTCCCGACGGCAAGGTGTACGGCGTCGTGTTCGCCAAGTCGCTGGAGGACCCGCAGACCGGCTACGCGCTGACGTACGACGAGGTGCGGGAGACCGTGACCCGTGGCCGCTCCTCGCTGAAGCCCGTCAACAGCCAGGGCTGCGCCCTCTAGGCCGGACAGGCCCTGGATCTCAGGCCCGGTCCGACCGCCGGCGGACGAGCCGGCCCGGCGGGTCAGCCCCGGGTGTGTCGTAGGCGGGCGCTCACCCAGCGGGCCCGGCGGCGGAGGATGCGGGGGATGCCCAGCCTCGGGTCGCGGGTGGCGTGAGCGGTGTGCGTCGCGACGGGCCTCGGCCGCGCGCCGCCTCTGCCGGACTGGCCGGCGTCGGCGGTGCTGTTGCTGTCCCGGACGGTGCGGTCCCGGGAGCCACGAGAGGTGTCACGGAAGTCGTGAGTCCAGCCCATACCTCGGACTCTGCCCGGGGGAGCGGGTCGGTAATCGCGTTCCGCTCACCCTGTCGGCCTATGCGTCGGGCAATTGTTCCTACCTGGCGGCCGGTCAAAAGGTAACGGAAACAGGCGAATTAACCCAAAGCGCGCGTGGGGGTCGCGAAGTGTCTCAGCGGTCCGGTTCGGTGTCCCCGAGCCAGTCGATCAGTTCGGTGTTGAACCCGTCCGGGTCCTCCTCGTGCGGGAAGTGCCCCAATCCGTCGAAGAGCCGCCAGCGGTAGGGCGCTTCCACGTACTCCGCCGAGCCCGCCGCGCTGCGGACGCGGATCACGGGATCGAGCGAGCCGTGCAGATGCAGCGTCGGCACCCGAACCGGGCGCTTCATCCGGCGGTAGAACTGCATGCCGTCCGGTCGGGCGAGCGAGCGGACCAGCCAGCGGTACGGCTCCACCGAGCAGTGCGCGGTGGACGGCACGCACATGGCCCGCCGGTACACCTCCAGCTCGTGCTCGCCGTACGCGTCGGGGCTCGGCCCGGACCAGTCGGTGATCAGCTCGCCGACGAGGGCGCCCTCGTCGGCGGTCAGCTGCCGCTCGGGCAGCCACGGCCGCTGAAAGCCCCAGATGTGGGCACTGGCCGCAGTCTGCTTCGGGTCGCGCAGCATCGCCGAACGCCACCGCCTCGGGTGCGGCATCGCGGACACCACGAGGCGGCGGATGAGCTTGGGGCGCATGACGGCGGCGGTCCAGGCGAGGTAGCCGCCGAGCCCGTGTCCGACGAGCGCGGCGTCCGGTTCGCCGAGCGAGCGGATCACGCCGGTCACGTCGAGGGCCAGGTTCGCCGGGTCGTAGCCGCGGGGGGTCCGGTCGCTGCCGCCGACCCCGCGGAGGTCCATGGCGACGGCGCGGTAGCCGGCCTCGGCGAGTGCGGGCAGCTGGTGCCGCCACGTCCACCAGAACTGCGGGAAGCCGTGCACGAGCATCACCAGCGGGCCCTCACCCATCTCGGCGATGTGGAAACGGGCCCCGTTGGCCGCCACGTCTCGGTGGCTCCAGGGTCCGTCGAGGGCGGTGGCGGAGGGCACGGCTGTCATACGGGGCAGTCTGTCACTGTTCGACACGGGCGGTCGCCGACCGTCCGTCGACCGGCTCACCGTCGGACGCCGCGCGGGGGTGCGGCTTGATGTTCGACAGCACGGCGGCGGACTCCTTCGCGGAGGCGATCGTCCGCTCCGGCGCCTGCATCTTCTGGATCAGCCGCTTGGCGAGCCACGCGCACACCACGGCGAAGAGCAGCATCAGGCCACCGGTGATCAGGAAGGCGATCGCCAACGGCACCTTCCACCAGGCGTGCAGCCAGTAGGCCACGGCGAAGCTGAACACCGGCAGCGAGAACAGCGCCAGCACCCCGCCGACCACAAGCGCGGTGACACCGGCCAGCCCGCGCACGGCGGACTGCTTGACCTCCGCCTTGGCCAACGCGAACTCCGCGCGGAACAGCGTCGAGAGGTCGCCCGTCGCCCTGGACACCAGCTCACCAAGGCTCGCCCGGTCCTGGTCGGCTGTGCTCATCGCTCACTCCTGTCTCAGGCACGCCAATGGTTCTACCCAGCCGTCACATCATGCCGGACCGCCCGGCGGTACGCGTCGCTGGTGGTCGGTTCGGCACGCCGCGCCGTGGCTTTCCAACGGAACGCCCGGGGCGGTCGGCTGCGTCCGCCGACCGCCCCGGGCGCCTTCGCCGAAGGTTCCCCGTGTCAGTCCTCGCTGCCGGCGCTCGGCAGCTTCTGCTGGATCAGCGACATGACGGAGGAGTCGGTGAGCGTGGTCACGTCGCCCAGCTCCCGGTTCTCGGCGACGTCCCGCAGCAGGCGGCGCATGATCTTGCCGGAGCGCGTCTTCGGCAGCTCGGCGACCGGCAGGATCCGCTTCGGCTTGGCGATCGGCCCGAGCTGCTTGGCGACGTGCGCCCGCAGCTCGTCGACCAGTCCGCCCTCCTCCAACTCCTCGGCGGCGGCGCCCCGCAGGATCACGAACGCGCAGATCGCCTGCGTCGTCTGCGGGTCCGCCGCGCCGACGACGGCGGCCTCGGCGACCGCCGGGTGCGCCACAAGCGCGGACTCCACCTCGGTGGTGGAGATGTTGTGGCCGGAGACGAGCATCACGTCGTCGACGCGACCGAGCAGCCAGATGTCGCCGTCGTCGTCCTTCTTGGCGCCGTCGCCCGCGAAGTAGCGGTTCTCGAACCGGGACCAGTAGGTGTCCAGATAGCGCTGGTCGTCGCCCCAGATGGTGCGCAGCATGGACGGCCACGGCTCGGTCAGCACCAGATACCCGCCGGCGCCGTCGGGCACTTCCCGCGCCTCGTCGTCGACGACGGTGGCGCTGATGCCGGGCAGCGGCACCTGCGCGGAGCCCGGCTTGGTCGCGGTGACGCCCGGCAGCGGGCTGATCATGATGCCGCCGGTCTCCGTCTGCCACCACGTGTCGACGACCGGCGTCCGGCCGGCGCCGATGTGCTGCCGGTACCAGATCCACGCCTCCGGGTTGATCGGCTCACCCACCGATCCGAGCAGCCGCAGCGAGGACAGGTCGAACTTCGCGGGGATGTCGTCGCCCCACTTCATCGCGGCGCGGATCGCGGTCGGTGCGGTGTAGAAGATGGTGACCTTGTACTTCTCCACCACCTCCCACCAGCGGCCCTTGTGCGGCGAGTCGGGCGTGCCCTCGTAGAGCACCTGGGTGGCGCCGTTGGAGAGTGGGCCGTAGACGATGTACGAGTGCCCGGTCACCCAGCCGACGTCGGCCGTGCACCAGAACACGTCGGTGTCGGGCTTGAGGTCGAACACCGCGTGGTGGGTGTACGACACCTGGGTGAGGTAGCCGCCCGAGGTGTGCAGGATGCCCTTCGGCTTACCGGTCGTCCCCGAGGTGTAGAGGATGAACAGCGGGTGCTCGGCCTCGAACGCCTCCGGGGTGTGCTCCTCGGACTGCCGCTCGACGAGGTCGTGCCACCACAGGTCGCGTCCCTCGGTCCAGTCGACGTCCTGCCCGGTGCGGCGGACGACGACCACGTTGCGGACGTTCTCGGTGCCGGGGCGTGAAAGGGCCTCGTCGACGGCGGGCTTGAGCGCGCTCGCGCCGCCCTTGCGGTAGCCGCCGTCGGAGGTGATGACCACCCGCGCGTCGGCGTCCCGCACCCGGGTGGCGAGCGCGTCGGCGGAGAAGCCGCCGAAGACGACGGAGTGCGGTGCGCCGATGCGGGCGCACGCCAGCATGGCGACGACGGTCTCGGGGATCATCGGCATGTAGACCGCGACCCGGTCGCCCGCGCGGACGCCCAGCTCCAGCAGCGCGTTGGCGGCCTTGGCCACCTCCCGCCGCAGCTCGGCGTAGGTGATCGAGCGGCTGTCGCCGGGCTCGCCCTCGAAGTGGATCGCGACGCGGTCGCCGTGGCCGGCCTCGACGTGCCGGTCGACGCAGTTGTAGGCGACGTTCAGTCGGCCGTCCTTGAACCACTTGGCGAAGGGCGGATTCGACCAGTCGAGTGTTTCGGTCGGTTCCGTCGACCAGCTGAGTCGGCGGGCCTGCTCCGCCCAGAAGCCCAGCCGGTCGGCCTTCGCCCGCTCGTACGCCTCGGCTGTCACATTGGCGTCGGCGGCGAGCTGGGCCGGCGGCTCGAACCTCCGCTCTTCACGGAGCAGGTTGGCCAGGCTCTCATTGCTCACGACATCTCCCTTTCCCAGGGTGTGCGCTGTGTCCCAGGTCATACCTCAGCAGCTCGCACAGGGCTCTGACAAGGGTTCCCGGCCAAGTGGTTTAGACCTTTCTCGACGGGCGGTACTCCTGGCGGGCCCGACGGTCGGCGGACGGCCCACCGGCGGTTTCGCCGGGCCCACCGACCGTGCGGCCGTCGCCGCGCGGGCCGCCGTCGGCCGCCCGCAGCGGACCGAACACGGGTACGTCGTCCGGCTGGACCGGACTGAACACGGGTGCGTCGCCGGCTTCCGGCACGCCCTCTTCCGTGGCGCACGACGCCACCCGATCGGTTGAGGCGCCATCCCCCGGACGGACCCCCTTCGCGCCCCGCTCCGAACCGCCCGACCGCGCCGGCGCGCCCGACGGGAGATCAAGCACGTACGTCTGGGCCTCGCCGACGTGGAAGTACATGCCGTGCAGCTCCAGCGAACCGTCGGCCACCCGCGCGGCGACCCGTGGGTGGGCCAGCAGGTGCTCCAGCTGCTGCACCACGTTCGCCAGGCACAGTGTCTCCACCTCGTCCGCCGTCGGGCGGTCGGCCAACCGGGGCACCGGCCCCGCGAGACCGGCCGCGCGCTCCAGACTGGGACGGCCGTGACCGAGCCAGCGGGCGAGCGAGCCGGCACCGTCGAGGCCCGCCTCGCGACCGGCGTGCAGGGCGTGCATCGCCCCGCATCCGCTGTGGCCGCAGACGGTGATGGCGCCCACGCCGAGTACGTCGACCGCGTACTCGATGGCGGCCGCCACCGAGTGGTCGCCCGTCTCCCGGCCGGGCGGTGGCACGAGGTTGCCGATGTTCCGCACGGTGAACAGGTCGCCAGGGCCGCTGGAGGTGATCATGCTCGTGACCAGCCGGGAGTCGGCGCAGGTGAGGAAGAGGTGCGAGGGGCGCTGGCCGTCGCGTGCCAGCCGGGCCAGTTCCTCGCGCACCAGTGGCGCCGTCCTGCGCTGGAAGTTCCGTACGCCGCCGAGCAGTTGTCCGCGCCGCTCCGGGCGGGGAGCGGACGGGGCGCTCGGTGCCGGGCGTGTGCAGTGGTGGTTGCGCCAGGGCGTCCACGGCGTGCAGTGGTGCGCGGTCGCCGGCTCGGCGATGCGGCCTCCGGCCCGCCCGGTGATCTCCACTCGGCCGCCGTGCAGCTCGTGGGAGTGCCGCCAGTCCTGCAGCGTCTCGTAGGCGGCGTGGTCCATGAAGGAACCGTCCAGCTCCACGACGACCGGGCAGCCCTCGGGCACCTGGTTGAGCGCCCGACTCAGCCTCGGCACCGCCAGGAACGTCAACTGTCCGCGTACCACCACCCGATGAGACGACGGCGGGGCGGCGTCACCGTTGCCGTCCGGCTCCCGCCCTTCCGTGTTCTCGGGTGGTGCCGCCGGGTCTTCCGGCTGGTGCACGATCCGCGTCCGGGCCAGGCGGTGCAGTGCCACCGCGATCGCCACGGCGATGCCGATGGCCACCCCTTCGAGCACGCCGAGCAGCACCACGCCCAGCGTCGTGGCCAGGTAGACCAGCGCCTCGCGGTGCCGGCTGACGCTGCGGATGTGAGTGATGTTCACCATCTGGATGCCCACCACCATCACCAGGGCGGCGAGCGTGGCCAGCGGGATGAGCTCCAACGCGGGCACCAGCAGCGCGGCGGCAAGCACGATCCAGAAGCCGTGCAGCACCGCCGAGTTGCCGCTCACCGCGCCGGCCTGCACGTTGGCCGCGCTGCGGACCGCGACACCGGTGATCGGCAGACCGCCGAGCGAGCCGGAGATGATGTTGGCCGCGCCCTGCCCGCGCAGCTCCTTGTCCAGGTCGGCGCGGGGGATCCGGGGGCCGCCGTGGTTCTTCGCCCGGGCGGCGGTCAGCTTGTCCACGGCGACGGCGGAGAGCAGCGACTCGACGCTCGCCACCAGTGTGATCGTCAGCACGGCGGCGATCATCCCCAGGACCGGCCCGTGCGGCATCTCGGGAAGTGCGTGGCTGCGCCAGGACGGCAGCTCCACCCGCGGCAGGCTGAGCCCGCCGACGATCGCGAACGCCGTCGCCAGCAGCACGGCGGCGAGCGGGCCGGGCATGGCCCGCACGACGCTTCCGAGGCGGCCGCGCAGTCGCGGCCACACGAGCAGTACGGCGACCGTCAGCACACTGACCGCGAGCGCGGCCGGATGCGGGTTCGCCAACTGGCCGGGCAGCGCCGCGACGTTGGCGATGGCCGAACTCTCCGGGTCCCCGCCGAGCACGATGTGCAGCTGAGCGAGGGCGATCGTGACACCGATGCCGGCGAGCATGCCGTGCACGATCGCCGGGCTGACGGCGAGCGCGGAACGGGCCACCCGGATCCGCGACAGCAGCAGCTGGGTGAGACCGGCGAGCACGGTGATGGCGCATGTCGTGCGCCACCCGTAGATCTGGATCAGCTCGGCGGTGACCACCGTCAGACCGGCGGCGGGGCCGCTCACCTGGAGGGGCGCGCCGCCCAGCAGGCCGACGACGATGCCGCCCACCGCCGCCGCGACCAGGCCGGCCTGGAGCGGCGCGCCGGTGGCCAGGGCGATGCCCAGGGAGAGCGGCAGGGCGATCAGGAAGACCGACACGGACGCCGACAGGTCGGCCGCCGGGCGGGGGCCGCCGCGTGCGACCAGGGCGCCGAGCAGCCGCCCGCCCGGCCCGCGACGGCCGACGCCGAGCGTGAGGGAAGGCACGGGGGGCTCGGGGCCGGTGGTCGGCGGCGGGGCGTCCGTCGCGGCTGTCGGGGACGTGCGACCTCTGGTGGCCGCTGCGGGCTCGGTGGACGTCGGGGAC